>NZ_JAPNNL010000320.1 GCF_027620315.1 Nonomuraea corallina
CGCGACCTGGCCGACGCCCTCCTCGGCGTACGGCTGCAGGGCTCCTAGGCCGCTCCTAGGCCGTCACCCGGGCCGCCGGCCGAAACCCCTTCAGCTCGGCGGCGAACCACTCGATGGTGCGGCGCAGCCCTTCGCCGGCCGGCACCGTCGCCGTCCAGCCGAGCTTCTCGGCGGCCAGCGTGGTGTCGGGCCGGCGCACCTTCGGGTCGTCCTCCGGCCGTTCGACGAACTCGATCGGGGACGACGACCCGGTCAGCTCCTTGATCGTCACGGCCAGGTCGAGCATGGTCACCTCGTCCGGGTTGCCGAGGTTCACCGGCCCGCCGAAGTCGCTGTCGGCCATGGCCAGCACGCCCGACACGGTGTCGTCCACGTAGCAGATCGAGCGGGTCTGCGAGCCGTCGCCGGTGACGGTGATCGGCTCGCCGGTCAGCGCCTGGCGGATGAACGTCGGGATCGCGCGGCCGTCGAACGGCCGCATGCGCGGCCCGTACGTGTTGAAGATCCGCACGATGCCGGTGTTCGTGCCGCGGGAGTTGCGGTAGGCCGTGGTCAGCGACTCGGCGAAGCGCTTGGCCTCGTCGTAGACGCTGCGCGGCCCGACCGGGTTGACGTTCCCCCAGTACGTCTCGCGCTGCGGGTGCTCCAGCGGGTCGCCGTACACCTCACTGGTGGAGGCCAGGACGAACCTGGCGCCCTTCTCCCGGGCCAGCCCGAGCGCGTGCAGCGTGCCGACGCTGCCGACGCGCAGCGTCTCGATCGGGTAGCGCAGGTAGTCGGCCGGAGAGGCGGCCGAGGCGAAGTGCAGCACCAGGTCCACCTGTCCGGGCACGTGCACGTACCCGGTCAGGTCGCACTCGACGATGCGGAACGACGGCCGGTCGATCAGATGCTCCACATTACGCGGCCCGCCGGTCAGGAAGCTGTCCATGCACACCACGTCAGCCCCCCGGTCCAGCAGCCGCTCACACAGGTGGGAGCCGAGGAACCCGGCTCCTCCGGTGACCAGCGCCCTCATGACGTGACCTCCATCGCGGCGTCGACGACCTCTGATACCTCGATCTCGAGCAGGCCGGGGTCCGGCTTGTCGCCGTGCGGGTCGCCCTGGTGGCCGGTCCACAGCGCGACGTGCCGCCACCCCGGCGGCGGCCCCCACCGCATCGGCGAGACCGGCCCGAACAGCACCACCGACGGCACGCAGAACGCGGTCGCCAGGTGGCCCACGCCGGTGTCGCCGCACACCACCAGGCGTGCCCTGCTCACCAGCTCGATCAGGCCGGCCAGGTCGGTGCGGCCGGCGAGCACCCGGTCCGCCGGCAGCCCGGCCAGCTCGGCCACCTTCCTGGCCAGGCCGACCTCCTCGGCGCTGCCGGTGACGACCACGTCGTCCAGCAGGGCCGCCACCTTCGCGAACCGCTCCGGCGGCCAGCGCCTGGCCGGGTAGGCGGCCCCGGGATGCACGATCGCCGGCCCCGTGCGGTCCGAGACGCCGAGCGTCAGGTCCTGCGGGTCGGCCGGGATGCCGTGCCACTCCAGCAGGTCGCACCAGCGCCGCACCTCGTGCACGTGGTCCTGCCAGGGCGGGCCGACCTCGTAGCTGATCAGCCGTCCCGGCCCGGTACGGCGCAGCGCCTCGACGCTCTGCGGCCCGCGGCCGTGCAGGTTGACCGCGACGTCCGGCCGTTCGAACGGCACCGGGCCCGGCCCGCGCACGTCGATCTGGGCGTCCACCGCGCCGGTGAGCGGCAGCAACGGCCCGAGGTAGGCCGGGGTGGCGAGCGTGATCCGGTGCTCCGGATGGGCCTGGCGCAGCGCGCGCAGCGCGGGGACGGCCGTGAGCAGGTCGCCCAGCCCGAGCCCGCGCAGCGCCAGGAGTTCTAGGGCCATGACGTCTCCGTGTCGGGGCAGACGACGAGTTCCCTGATCTCGCAGCCGACCGGCCGGCCCAGCGCGAAGACCACGGCCTGGGCGACGTCGGCGGGGTCGTTCAGCCCCGCCTCGGGGCCTGGCTTGTACTGTTCCGGCCGGCCGTCGAAGAAGGCGGTCCGCATGCCGCCGGGCACCAGCAGGGTGACCCCCACCTCGCCGCGCAGCTCGACCGCCAGCGCCCGGGTCAGCCCCACCACGCCGAACTTCGACGCGCTGTAGGCCGAGGCGTCGCTGAGCGGGCGCAGCCCGAGCGTGGACGCGCAGGTGACGATCCGCCCGCGCGACCTCTTCAGGTACGGCAGCGCCGCCCGCACGACGGAGGCGGTGCCGAGCAGGTTGACCTTGATGACCTGCTCCCAGTCGTCGGCGGGCACGTCCTCCAGCCGCCCGCACCGGTCGATGCCGGCCGCGGTGACGACCGCGTCCAGGCCGCCGGCACGCTCGGCCAGCTCGGTGACCGCGCGCTCGGCCTGCTCCCGGTCGGCCAGGTCGGCGGTGACGTGCTCGAAGCGCTGGTCGGGCCGGCGCACGTCGACGACCAGCGCCCGCCAACCTTCCTTCTCGACCGCTTCCGCGGTGGCCAGGCCGAGGCCGGAAGCGCCTCCGGTGATCAATACGTTCATCGGATCTCCCTGATCAGATTGGTGGTCGAACGTCCCGGCAGCAGGTCCAGCACCACGGTCTCGGCGCCGATGCCGGCCAGGATCTCGGATTCGGGCAGCGTGCCGCCCTCGTAGTCGCCGCCCTTCACCCACACGTCGGGGCGGAGCAGCTCGATGGCGCGGACCGGGGTGCTCTCCTCGAAAACCAGCACGGCGTCCACGCAGCTCAGCGCGCGCAGGACCTCGACCCGGTCGGTCACGTCCACGATCGGCCGCGACGGGCCCTTGAGCCTGCGCACGGACGCGTCGGAGTTGACGCACACGACGAGCGCGTCGCCGAGCGCGCGGGCCCGCCGCAGCAGGCTGACGTGCCCGGCGTGCAGCAGGTCGAAGCAGCCGCCGGTGGCGATCAGCCGCCCGCCGCGGGCCCGGGTCAGCTCGGCCATCTCGGCCGCGGTGCGCGGCCGGTCGCCCAGCTCCTGTTCCCGCACGCGGAGCGCGGCCGCGCCGCCGCCGGCGACGAACCG
>NZ_JAPNNL010000321.1 GCF_027620315.1 Nonomuraea corallina
ACCACGGCGGCGACGGCCAGGAAGCCGCGCCGCCGGGCCGGTGGCCTTCGTACGTCCTCCAGCATCGGCCTGCCTCTACGGGCTCGTGCAGGTCAGCGTCGGGACCGGGCTGGGCACGCTGCCCGTGGCGTTGAACCCGAACGTGGTCGAGGCGTTCGGCGCCAGCTGCCCGTTGTACGACGCGTTCTTGGCCACCACGTTGGGCGGCTGCCCGGTCAGGGTGGCGTTCCACGGCGAGCCCGAGAAGCCCTGGCCGCCGGTGTAGGTCCAGGACACCGTCCAGCCGTTGAGCGCGGTGGTCCCGGTGTTGCGGACGGTCACCTCACCCTGGAAGTGGCCGGCCCAGCCGTTGTCGGTCCCGCGGAAGGTGGCCTGGCAGTCCGCGTCGGGGTTCTGGGTCGGCGTGTCCGTCGGGCCGGGCGACTGCCCGCCGCCCGGGCCGACGCCGGTGACCTCGCCGTTGCCGCCGTCGAAGACGACGTCCGAGCAGCTGTAGAAGTTCTCGTTGCTGTCGGAGCGCTTCCAGTGGATGAACAGGATGTGGTCGCCGCTCTTGCCGGACGGGAGCGTCGAGTTCCAGTAGTAGTAGTTCAGTCCGCCCACCCCGCCCGACTGCGGCGGGTTGCTCACGGTGCCGAACTTCTCCAGGTCGGCCCAGCGCAGCGGGCTGTTCGGGCTCCACCCGTTCCTGGTGATGTAGAGGTCGAACGAGCCCGGGTGGGCCGCCCAGTTGCTGTGCCGGATCTGGATGTTCGCACCCGACGTCAGGTGGGTCTTGGGCCAGTCGTTGCGCACCGCGTTGTAGGCGCTGAAGTCGTACGGCCCGCCGGTGCCGCCGCTGCAGATCTGGCCGTCGGGGATGAACCCGCTGGTCCGGCCGGCGCCGTCGGAGCGGAGCACGGCGAACCAGTTGTACAGCGGGGTGGTGCCGCTCTGCGCGACGGCCGCGTCGCACGCGGGGTTGTACGGGTCGATCGCGCCGTTCTCCCGCAGGCCGTCCTGCCAGCACAGGAAGGTGCGGCTGCCGGGGAACATGGTGACGCCGTGGGCCTGGGCCGACTGGGGGATCACGAAGGCGGTGATGATCATGGCGAACGCCGCGGCGGCCGCGAGGACCACCGAACGCATGACTCTCATGGACAAGATTCCTTTGCTCACACGCATGACAGAGGAACCCACCACGACCCGCCCGCCCGGCAGCACTCGCGTGATCGCATTACAACATGTCCGCACTCAGTCCGACAATCCCAGGTGAAACTTTCAGTCGTCCCCGCGGTGGTTTCGCCTGGTGGTCCACCTTGCCGCCGCGCCGGACGACCGGGCCGGGTTGCCGGAGCCCCCCCGCCTCGTGATGGTGGCGGTCATGAGACGCGTGCACCTTCCCCTGGCCCTCGCGGTCCTGTTGGCGACGTTCGCGTTCGCCCTGCCCGCGCAGGCCGCGGCCCCCGTCATCTGCGAGAAGTACGGCTCCACGGCCATCCAGAACGGCCGCTACATCGTGCAGAACAACGTCTGGGGCGCCGACACGGCGCAGTGCATCGACGTCAACCAGAACGGCGGCTTCACCATCACCCAGGCCGCGCACAACAACGCCACCAACGGCGCGCCCGCCGCCTACCCCTCCATCTTCGCCGGCTGCCACTACGCCAACTGCACCACCGGCAGCGGCCTGCCCATGCGGGCGGACGCGAGCGGCTTCCGCAACCTGCGCTCCGCCGTCAGCATGAGCTATCCGAACAGCGGCACCTGGAACGCCGCCTACGACCTGTGGTTCGACCCCACCCCGCGCACCGACGGGCAGAACACCGGCGCCGAGCTGATGATCTGGCTGAACCGGCGGGGCTCCATCCAGCCGATCGGGTCCCAGGTCGGCACCGTCAACCTGGCCGGCGCCACCTGGCAGGTCTGGTTCGGCAACATCGGCTGGAACGTCATCTCCTACGTCCGCACCACGCCCGCCACCTCACTCGACTTCGCCGTCGACACCTTCTACGCCGACGTCGTGGCCCGCGGGTACGGCCAGCGGTCCTGGTACCTGACCAGCGTGCAGGCCGGGTTCGAGCCTTGGGTGGGCGGCGCCGGCCTGGCGGTCGGCTCGTTCTCCGTCACCACCTCGGGCGGCCAGGACCCCCAGCCCGGCGGCTCCTGCCAGGCCGCCGCGACCGTCCAGGGCCAGTGGGACGGCGGGTACGTCGTCCAGCCGGTCACGGTGACCAACCGCGGCTCGTCGCCGATCTCAAGCTGGCGCGTCACCTTCACCCTTCCCGCCGGTCAGGCGATCACCGGGTCCTGGGGCGCCCAGCTGTCCACCAGCGGGCAGACGGTGACCGCGACCAACCTCCCGTACAACGGCTCCCTGGCTCCCGGAGGCAGTACCAGCTTCGGCTTCCAGGCCTCCCGCCCCGGCGGCTCCACGGCCGTCCCCTCGGGCTACACGTGCTCGTGACGGGGCCGGACCAGCGGCGCGGGCCCGGCGGCCCGCGCCCGGACCAGCGGTGTGAGCCCGCGTCCCGCGGGCCGGGCCGGGACCGTCAGGGCGACCGGCGGGCGGCGGAGATCTCGTTGAGCCGGATCTCCAGCTGGGAGCGGCAGGCCGGGGCGAGCCGGCCCTCACGCTCCCGGTCCGCCAGCTTCTGGCGCAGCCCGGACAGGCGGGTCTCCTCCGGCCCCGGCGAAACCAGCGCCCCGCGCAGCACCTGTTTGAGGTCCAGCGCCACGTCCCCGCCGAGCGCGCCGCACACGTCGGAGCCCTCCAGGGTGGCGTGGAAGCCGTCGACCGCCTGCCGGACCGTCTGCCCCGCGGCCTGCGTCCGCTCCTCGGCCCGCGTCCGCTCCATGGCCGGCATCGAGGCCACCGACGACGGCGGCGTGGACGGCGCGGACGGCGCGGACGACGGCGCCGGCGAGCTCACCGCGGGCGGCATCACCTGCCGGGGCAGCTCCAGCAGCGCCGCCAGCGACAGCGCGAGCACCGCCAGCACCCCCTTCGCGACGCGGGGCCGCACGTCGGCGTCCGGCAGCGC
>NZ_JAPNNL010000322.1 GCF_027620315.1 Nonomuraea corallina
GAGCGAGATCTGGTCCCCCGACACGGTGATCTGCTGCTCCGGCAGCGGGTCGGTGGCCGGGCCGTTGGCCACCGACCCGTCCTCGATCTTGAACTTGCTGCCGTGGCAGGGACAGTCGATGGTGCCGTTCTCCACCTTGTCCACCGGGCAGCCCTGGTGGGTGCACGAGACGCTGAACGCCTTGAACTGGCCCTCCGCCGGCTGGACGATCACGACTTTCTGGTCCGCGAAGATCTTGCCGCCGCCGACGGGGATCTCGGAGGTCGTGGTCAGCCCCGCGTTCCCCGCGGGCGCGCCCGACGACGGGGCGCTGGACGGGGCCGGAGCGCTCGACTCCGGCGCCGCGGTCGTGGTGTCGCCGCCGCAGGCCGCCAGGGCGAGCGTCAGGCCGCCCGCGCCCACACCCGCGATCAGCGCTCTACGGCTCTTGAGGTCTTCTCCCATGCGCACAGCCAAGCGCACACAGGTGAGAAAAGAATGAAAGACGCCTTAGGCCAGCCTGATCTTGCCCCCGGACACATTGATCTTTTTCTCAGCCAGCGGCTCGCTGGCCGGACCCTGGACCACCGATCCGTCCTCGATGCTGAACTGGCTGCCGTGGCACGGGCAGTTGATCACGCCGTTGGAGACGCTGGCGACCGCGCAGCCCTGGTGGGTGCAGGTCGCGCTGAAGGCCCGGAACTCACCCTCCGACGGCTGGGTGACGACCACGTCCTGACTCTTGAAGATCTTCCCCTGGCCGCTGGGGATGTCGCTGGTGTCGGCCAGCGCCTTCGGCTTCTTCTTCGCCGGCTTTGTCGGCTCGTCCTCGGCGGGCTCCTCCAGCGAGTCCGCCGAGTCAGCGGAGTCCGTCGAGTCCCCCGCCGGCTCGGCCACCGGCGAGCCGTAACCGGCGCAGGCGCTGAGCACCGCGGCCAGGCCGGCCCCGCCCGCTCCGAACATCACCGCCCGGCGCGTCGTATCCGTCATGGTGCGTCCTCCCAGGTTCGGGTTTCACTTCAGGTACGGCGGCGAGCCGTTCACGGTTCAGCGTGCCGCGCCCCGACCCTGAGAACCACGCACAATTACTCGTTCAGACGACCACGATGCCGTCACCCTCGACCTTGACCTGGTAGGCGACCAGCTTTCCCGTGGCCGGGCCCTTCACGGCCGCACCGGTCTCCGCGTCGAACTCGCTGCCGTGGCAGGGGCAGGTCATGACGTTGTCCTTGGGCGTGCTGACGGCGCAGCCGCGGTGCGGGCAGGCCGCGCCGAACGCCTTGAAGACGCCTTCCGACGGCTGCGTCACCACGATCCTGTACTGCTTCACCACCGTGCCGCCGCCGACCGGGACGTCGGCGGTCTTCGCGATGACCTTGCCCTTGATGCCCGGCGCCTGCCGGTCCGTGCTCTCGCCGCCGCCGCACGCGGCCAGCGCCGCCACCCCGCAGGCGGCCATCCCCGCCGCGCCCAACGCCTGCCGCCGGCCGATCCCGGAGCCCCCGTTCACCGACATGCCCTCCGCTTCATGGCCTCCGCGTTACCGGCTTTTCACGATAGGGCCACCACCCGTCGCCCTCCTTTTCGCCCCCGGGGTGACGACGGCGCCGTCACTCCGGGGCCGACCGGCACGGGGCCGCGCCGCAGACGTCGGCCACCACGCCCGTCTTGAGGAAGACGGCCTTCTGCAGCTGGGCCGCCGGGGTGCGGCGGGGGTCCTCGTGCGGGTCCGTGCCGTGCGTGCCCTGCGCCGGCGGGGTGTTGGTGAGCGGCGGTGACGGAGTGCCGCTGTCCCACACCACCAGCGCCGACCCCGCGTGCGCGGCGCGGAAGCCGCGGATGCCCCAGTACGGCTCGCGGTCCGGGGAACGGCCGGGCGCCAGGGCGGGGAGCCGGACCCGGGCGCCGATGGTGCGCGCCTCGACCTCGGCCGTCACCGTGGCCACCTGGTGGTCGCCGTACGCCACCTGCATGAGCACCCGGTGCCGGGGCGTGCCCGGGTACGGGTCGTCCGTCATGTGGGCGGCGTACCCGTTGGCCTCGCCGCGGTCCCACAGCATCTGCATGAGCGCGAGGATGACCTGCTGCTCCATCCTGTCGGGGTAGCTCCGGTCGAACGCCGCCTGGAAGGGCGCGGCGTCGGAGCTGCGGTTGAACAGCGTGCTGTAGTTCATGCCGGTCACGCCGAGCACGCCGCGCCGAAGGTCCGGGGAGAGCGCGACGAGCGCGCCGCCGAAGATGCCGCCCTGGCTGTTGCCGTCGTAGACGAGTTCGGCGCGGGTGTCGAGGAGCGGCCGTCCGCGCTCGTTCCTGAAGGCGGCGTGGGCGGTGAAGCCGTCGCGGGCCGTCATGGCGCGCCCCAGGAACATGAAGTTCAGGAAGCCCTGCTGGGTACGGTCAGGCACCGTATGGAAGCGTGACATGTCGGTGAACGTGCCGATGACGTGGGGAATGTCCTCGTCGGCCATGCCGATCCACTTCGTGGCGCAGAACACGAACCCGTGCCGCTGCGCCATCGTCCTGACGTTCGACGCGCCCACCTCGGTGTGCCTGCCCAGCAGCCCGTGCCCGTACAGGGCGGGCCTGGCCGGACGGGTGAAGGCGACCCGGGGGATCTCGCACCGGAACGCCGCCACCTGCTCGTTGCCGGGCAGCCTCGCGGGCCGTCCGTCGGAGCCGTAGTTCAGGCCGGAGCCGGGCGGCCCGCCGGGCCGGTCGAGGTAGCTGGGCACCCGGAACGTGCCCTCCACCCGCCGCGCGATCCTGTCGTCCTGCTCGGGGGTCAGGTCGGTGACGGCCGTCACCTCGTACGGGGGAGCGTGCCCGCCCAGCTCGCCCAGGGCCTCGTCGCGCATGGCGAGGGCCCGGCCGGCCAGGTTGCGCTCACTGGCCACGGTGAAGTCCCAGGCGAGGTGGAGCCCGTCGGCGCGGACGCCGTGGCGGCGCAGCGCCCG
>NZ_JAPNNL010000323.1 GCF_027620315.1 Nonomuraea corallina
CCCGCGCACCTCGACGCCCGCGTGCAGGCGCATGACGTCCGGCGCGGCGTCGGCCGTGCCCTCTCCGATCACGGTGATGTCCACGAGGACCCTCCGGCCTCTAGGGTGTGCCCCTGCTGAATCGGAATGCCATCTTGTCGAACTCCGCCCGCTTCTGGGCGGTCGCGAGCACCCTGTGCACCTTCCCTGACAGGTCGATCACCACCGCTTCGTAACCGGCGCCCTTGGCCCGCCAGACGGCCAGGTGCTCGTCGTCCCACCAGCCGATCAGCCTCTGGCTGGTGAACGGCACCCGCTCGGCTTCGCCGTCGCCGCCGGTGGGATGCGCGCAGATGGTCGAGGCCGAGGACGCGCAGTGGGCGAGGAACCTGTCACCGCCGGGTGAGACGTCATCGCCTTCCACCCAGACCGGCTCGCCGGCCCCCCGCACGGTGCGCAGTTTCCCGCCCTCCAGGTCGTAGAAGGTCATCACGCCGTTCACCCAGGTGCCGACCTCGTCACCCCTGGAGTTCCAGAAGAACCGCCACTCCCCCGCGCCCTTCTCCTTGACCCGGTACGTGCGCGCGGTGCCGGCGTCCACGTCGACGATGCCGTACCCGTACTCGACGCTGGCAGAGGCGGTGGCCCGGTACAGGGTGACCAGGGCCAGCCTGCCGTCGGGCGACCAGCGGGGCGTGGTGGGGAAGATCGGGGCGGCGCTGACCTCGATGGCGCGCCTGTTCCCGGTGCGGTGGTCGATGACCGACAGCAGCGCCTTGCGGTCGTCGTTGTAGTCGACGTCGGTGCCGAGCGCCCGGGTGCCGTCGTGGTCGAGCGCGTACTCGAAGTAGCGCGAGTCGCGGGCGAAGCGGGCGGTGCCCGGCTGCCTGACGTAGAGCCTCTTGCCGCTCTCGACGGTGTACGAGGCCAGTTTGACGGGGTCGGTGGGCCGTTCCTCGATCTCGACGGAGGTCCCGGGGAGTCGGATGGTCGTGGTCGGCGGCGTGGCCGTGAGGGTGTCCACCGGGGTCGGCGTCGGGCTCGGGGACGGCGTGCCGGAAGGGACGGCCTGGGTGGCGGTGGGGCCCGGGCCGGGCAGCGAGGCGACCCGGTTCACCACGAACGCCCCGGCGGCGAGCAGCACGACGGTGGCCACGGCGGCTCCCGCCACGATCCATCCGGTCCCGCGCCCGCCGCTCGCCCGCGTGGGCGGCGGCGGGTACGGCGCGTACCCGGGACCGGCCGCGGCGGCGCTCCCCTGCCACAGCAGCCGCGCCGCGTCGGGCCCGCCCGCGCCGCCGCTCCCGCCGTGCCCGGTGAACCCCCCGGGAACGCCCGCGCCGCCCGGATAGGACCCGCCAGGCCCGGAGAACCCAGGACCGCCCGGGGACGGCACGCCCGGTCCAGGACCGCCGGCACCCGGGCCGGAGAACCCAGGACCGCCCGGGGACGGCACGCCCGGTCCAGGACCGCCGGCACCCGGGCCGGGGAACCCCTGGGGCGGGGCGCCGCGCCCGGGGTCCGGGGCGGAGAACCCCGGCGCGCCGGGACCCGGGGCAGCGTCCTGACCTGGCGGGAAGCCCGGTGAACCGCCCGGACCGCCGCCGGTGCCGTAGGGACCCATCGGGTACGGGACGGGGCCCTGGGCCTGCCCCAGGAGGCGCATCAGCGCCTGCTGGGCGGCGGGCCGCCGGGCCGGGTCCTTGGCGAGGCAGTCCGCGACCAGCGCGCGCAGCGCCGGATCGGCGATGACGCCGACGTCCGCCTCGGTGTTCATGATCCTGTTGACCACGGCGGGAACGCTGTCCTGCCCGAACGGCGCCTGCCCCGACGCCGCGAACAGCAGCGTGCACGCCCAGGCGAACATGTCCGCCGCCGCCCCCGGGCTGCCGGCGCTGAGCTGCTCGGGCGCCATGAACGACGGCGTCCCGATGGCGCTGGCCGTGAGCGTGGAGGTGAGGTCGAGCGCCTTGGCGATGCCGAAGTCGATCACCCGGGGCCCGTCGGAGGCCAGCAGCACGTTGGACGGCTTGAAGTCCCGGTGCACGATGCCCGCCTGGTGGATGGCGACCAGCGCGGTGACGGTGCCGATGGCCAGCCGGTGCAGCGCGGTGCCGGCCCGCGGCCCTTCGACCCGTACCACGTCGGACAGCGTGGGGCCGTCGATGTACTCGCTGACGATGTACGGCCGCCCGTTGACCAGCCCCGTCTCGATCATCTGGGCGGTGCAGAACGGCGCCACCCGCCGGGCCAGCTCGACCTCGCGGACGAACCGTACCGACGCCTCCTCGTCCCCGGCCAGGTCGGTGCGGAGTAATTTGACCGCCACCTTGGCTCCGTCGGGGGCGGTGGCGAGGTAGACGAGGCCCTGCCCGCCTTCGCCGATCCGCCCGGCCAGCGTGTACGCCCCCACCGAGGCCGGGTCACCTGGGCGCAGTGGCGCGAGGTCGGGCACGATTTTCCCCACTTGTGGCTTACGTCATGACTTCCCGTCATTCTCGCGGCTCACGGGCGTCCGCGTCACCCTTTCGCGTTCTCAGACCGCGTCGGCGATGGCGCGCAGCGCGTGCGGCGGCAGCCGGGGCCCGGGCCCGGAGCCGTGCGCGGGCAGATGGACCAGGCGCGCGTCCAGCTCCGCGGCCGTCCGCTCCGGGCAGCCCGCCTCGCTCCGCGCGCGGATCCAGCGCGTGCGGATCACCGTGACGGGCACGACGGGCATCGCGTGCCCGGCCCTGATCTCGCGCAGCTCGGCCCCCATCGCGGGGCGGGCCAGCCACTCCCCCGTGATCGCGGCCACCACCCGCCCGCCCCGGTAGAGCCGGTGCCTGTCCGCGCCGCCGGCGATC
>NZ_JAPNNL010000324.1 GCF_027620315.1 Nonomuraea corallina
TCGTCGCGGTGGAGGGGTTCCCGGTGTTGCCGAGCGGGAAGCTGGACCGCAAGGCCCTGCCGCCACCCGAGCCCGACGCCGTCCCCGACTACGTCGCCCCGCGCACCCCCGTCGAGGAGGCGCTGGCCGCCATCTGGGCCGACCTGCTCGGCCGCGACCGCGTCGGGGTCGCCGACGACTTCTTCGCCCTCGGCGGCCACTCCCTGCTGGTCGTCCGCCTCATCGCCCGGATCTCCGCCGAGCTGGGCGTGGAACTGCCGCTGCGCCGCTGCTTCGACGCCACCACCGTCGAGCAGCAGGCCCTCGCCGTACTCGAACACGCCCTCGAACACGAGGCCGACCTGCTTGAGGAGGAGCGGTGAGCGAAGGCATCCGCGACCGCCTGGCCGCACTCAGCCCCGACCAGCGGGCCGCGCTCGAAGCCCGTCTCCTCGGCCGCCGCGCGAGCAAGGCGCCCGGCCCGGCGATCCCGCACACCGACCCTGCGCTGGGCGCGCCGCTGACCGAGGCGCAGCGGCGGTTCTGGGTCGTCGACCAGCTCGACCCCGGCAACCCCGCCTACACCCTGTCGTGGGCGTACCGCATCGAGGGCGAGCTGGACGCCGCCGCGCTCGCGGCCGCGTTCGACGCGCTCGTGGACCGCCACCCCGTCCTCGGGTACGTCGTCACGCTGCGCGACGGCGAGCCCTGGCAGACGCCGGGACCGGTCAGGCCCGCGCTCACCGTCGAGGACCTGACCCCGGCCGAGGCGGACCGGGCGGCGCTCGCCGAGGCCCGGTTCCGCTTCGACCTGGCCGCCGGCCCGCTCACCAGGGCGCGCCTGCTGCGGGTCGGCGAGCGGGAGCACCGGCTCGTCCTGACCCTCCACCACCTGCTGGCCGACCGCTGGTCGGTGGCGATCCTGCTGCGCGACCTGCTGGCGCTGCACGCCGGCGACCCGCTGCCCGCCGCGCCGGCCTCCTACGCCGCCTACGCCACCTGGCAGCGGGCCCGGCCCGCCGCCAGGGAGGCCGACCTCGCCCACTGGCGCGAGACGCTCGCCGAGCTGCCCGACGTGCTCGACCTGCCCGCCGACCGCCCCCGCCCGCCCGTACGCGACAACGCCGGCCGCAGGCTGCTGTTCGACCTGGACCGGGAGACCGCCGACGGGGTGCGGGCGCTGGCCGCCGGCCGCCGGGCGACCCCGTTCATGGTGCTGGCCGCCGCCCTGCAGGCACTGCTGGCCCGCTACACCGGGCAGAGCGACATCCCGATCGGCACCCCCGTCTCCGCCCGCCCGGACCCGTCGCTGGACCACACCGTCGGCCTGTTCCTCAACACCGTGGTGCTGCGCGGCGACCTGTCCGGCGACCCCGCCTTCGCCGACCTGGTGGAGCGCACCCGGGAACGGGCGCTGGACGCCTTCGAGCACGCGGCGCTGCCGTTCGAGACCCTGGTCGAGGACCTGTCGGCGGGCCGCGACCTGTCCAGGAACCCGCTGTTCCAGGTCATGCTCGCCTACCAGAACACCCCGGCCCTGCCCGGCGGCGCGCGCGGCCTGCGCCTGGAACGCCTCGACGTGCGCCCCGGCACGGCCATGTTCGACCTGGACCTCATCGTCGAGGAACGCCCCGACGGCCGGCTGCTGTGCGTCCTGGACTACCCGACGGACCTGTTCGACGACGACCGGATGACCCGGCTGGCGGGCCACCTGCGCACCCTGCTCGCCGCCGCCGTCGCCGACCCCGGCCTGCGCCTGTCGGAGCTGCCGCTCATGGCCGCCGGCGAGCGGGAACGCACCCTGGCCGCCGGGCAGGGGCCGGCGCTGCCGTACCCGGGACGCGGCGTGCACGAGCTGGTCGCCGAGCAGGCCGCCCGCACCCCGGACGCGACGGCCGTGGCGGACGTCCACGGCGGCGGCCTCACCTACGCCGAACTGGAGGCCAAGGCCGCCCGCCTGGCCGCGCGGCTGCGCCGGCTCGGCGTCGGCCCCGAGACCCGCGTGGGCGTCTGCCTGCCCCGCACCCCCGACCTGATCGCCGCCCTGCTGGGCGTGCTCAAGGCCGGTGGCTGCTACGTCCCGCTCGACCCCGGCTACCCGCCGGACCGGATCGCCCAGATCCTCGACGACTCGGGGGCCGCGCTCGCCGTCACGACCGGCGCGCTCCAGGCCCGCCTGCCCGGCCACCCCGGCCGCCTCCTCCTGGAGGACCTGCCCGCCGACGGCGAGCACTTCGGTACGGGCGCGCATCCGGACCAGGCCGCCTACCTGATCTACACCTCCGGCTCGACGGGCCGGGCCAAGGGCGTCGTGGTGCCCCACCGCGGCCTGGCCAGCCTGCTGGAGCACGTCCGCGAACGGCCCGGCCCGGCCCCGGGCGAGCGCTACCTGTTCCTCACGTCGGTGTCCTTCGACATCGCCATGATCGAGATCTTCGGCCCGCTCGTCACCGGTGGCACGGTCGTGGTGGCCGCCACCGGCGAGATCGAACAGGTGCACCGGCTCGTCAAGGACGGCGACCTGCACACCGTCCAGGCCACCCCGTCGATGCTGGAGAGCCTGCTGCCCGCGCTCGCCGCCCGCGTCCCCCGGGTGGTCTCCACCGGCGAGGCGCTGCCCGCCGGGCTCGCCGCCCGGCTGCGTGAGGTGACGGACGAGCTGTGGGACCTGTACGGCCCGACGGAGACCACCGTGTGGTCCACCGGCCACCTGGTCACGGGAGACATGCGCGGCTCCATCGGCCGGCCGGTGGCGAACACGTCGGCGTATGTGGTG
>NZ_JAPNNL010000325.1 GCF_027620315.1 Nonomuraea corallina
GGGCTTGTCGCGTTCGTACGCCTGTCAGGAGTCCTGCTTGACCATGTCACGCAGGCGGTTCTTGAGGATCTTGCCCGAGGCGTTGCGGGGCAGTTCGGGCACCACGACGGCCTGGGTGGGCTTCTTGTACGAGGCGAGCCGGGTGACGCAGAACTCGGCCAGTTCGGACGCCGTCGGCGGGTCCTGCTCGTCGCTCGGGACGACCACGGCCACGGGCGTCTCACCCCACTTCTCGTGCGGGGTGCCGACCAGGGCGACCTCGCGGACCTTCGGGTGGTCGGCGAGCACGGCCTCGACCTCGGCGCTGTAGATGTTCTCGCCCCCGGAGATGATCATGTCCTTGAGGCGGTCGACGACGTAGAAGAAACCCTCCTCGTCCACGCGGACCAGGTCCCCCGAGTGGAACCAGCCGCCCCGGAACGCCTCCTCGGTGGCCTTGGGGTTGTTCCAGTAGCCGACCATGGTCTGCGGGCCCTGGTAGACGATCTCCCCGATCTCGCCCTGGGGCACGTCGTTCATGTCCTGGTCCACCACGCGCACCGAGACCAGGGGCACCGGCTTGCCGACCGAGCCGATCTTGCGGATCGCGTCCTCGCCGGGCAGCGACGTGGTGATGGGCGACATCTCGGTCTGCCCGAACACCGACACGTTGGCCACGCCGGGGAAGGCCTTCTCCATCGCCCGCAGGATGGCCGTGGTCGCGGGCGCCGCCCCCCACGAGATCGTGCGCAGGCGGAGGTCGCGCTGGGCGAGCGTGGGGCTGGCGCAGACGGCCTGCCACTGGACCGGCACCAGGAAGGCGTTCGTGGCCCGCTCCGACTCGACCAGATCGAGGAACGCCTCGGGGTCGAAGGCGCCGGTCGGGGTGATGACCATGGTGAAGCCGAAGATGAGGTTCGGCACGATCACGCCGACCGCGGCGATGTGGAACATCGGCGACGTGACGACGCAGATCTCGTCGTTGCCCGGCCGGAGCGTCTGCAGCAGGGTGATCGTCTGGCCGAGGAGGTTCTCGTACGAGAGCATGGCGCCCTTGGGCAGGCCCGTCGTCCCCGACGTGTACATGATCAGGGCGACCGTGCCGAGGTCGTCGGGGCCGCTCGCGGTGCTCGGCTCGGCGGCGGCGACGGCGTCCTCGTAGCGTTCGGCGCCCGCGCCGGCGGCGTCCGGGGCGTCGCCGACCACCAGGCAGGGCAGCTCCGGCTCCTTGCCCGCCCGTACCGCGGCCACCACCGGCGCGAGCGCCTGCTCCACCACGACCGCGCAGGAGCCCGAGTCCTCCGCCAGGTAGGAGACCTCCGCCGCGACCAGCCGGAAGTTCACCGGGACGGCGATGGCGCCGAGCCGGTTGATCGCCACCAGGGTCTCGACGAACTCGGGCCGGTTGGTCAGGAGGACCAGCACCCGGTCGCCCCGGCCGACGCCCCGGGCTTCGAGCGCGGTGGACAGGCGGCGGCTGCGCTCGTCCAACTCGGCCCAGGTCGTCGTCTCCCCCTTGAACCTGATCGCGGGCTGCCCGGGTTGCGCCGTGGCGTGCTTGGTCACCTGGTGAACCCAGGTGAGTCGGTGATGCGGGTGGGCACTGTGGACCGTGCTCATGTTCTTCCTTCCGACACCGGCAGGCGCGGGTTCCGGCCACCCGCACCTGACGTCAGTTGTAAGCGTGAACTTACCTCTGGGTCCCCCTCAAGGTCGATACGTCATCACGTCTTGATCGCGTACGCGGTGATCCCGCCGCCGCCCGGCCCGGCTCGGCGGGGAGAAGCCGACCGGCGCTGTTGGGCTGAAGGTCACTTGCGGCTCGTCTTTCACACTTAGGGTCTGTCGTATCTCTGACTCCCCCTGTAAGGAGATGCGATGTTGCGCCGAACCCTGGGCGCGCTGGTCGCCGCGGGCGCGATGCTGCTGTCCGCCGTCCCCGCCGAGGCGGCCGCCCCCGCGCAGCCGCTGCGCCGGGCGCACGCCCACAACGACTACGAGCACGCCCGCCCGCTGCACGACGCCCTCGACCACGGGTTCACCAGCGTCGAGGCCGACGTCTACCTGGTGGACGGCGAGCTGCGGGTCGGCCACGACCCCGAGGACCTCGTGCCCGGCCGCACCCTGCAGTCGCTCTACCTCGACCCGCTGGCCCGGCGGGTACGGGACAACCACGGCCGGGTCTACCCGGGCAGCCGTCAGCAGCTCCAGCTCCTCGTGGACATCAAGAACGAGGGCGTGGCCACGTACACGGAGATCGACCGCGTGCTGCGGCGCCACCACCGGATGCTCACCCGCTACCACAAGGGCAGGGTCAAGCCGGGCGCCATCACCGTCGTCATCAGCGGCGACCGGCCGCGCGCGCTGATGGCGGCCCAGGAGCGGCGCTACGCCTTCTATGACGGCCGCATGTCCGACCTCGGCGAGGGCGGCCCCGGCCTGATCCCGCTCATCAGCGACAACTGGACGAACCACTTCACCTGGACCGGCGAGGGCGCGATGCCCGAGGCGGAACGGGCCAAGCTGCGCTCCATCGTGGCGACCGCCCACCGCGACGGACAGCGGGTCCGGTTCTGGGCCACCCCCGACGCGCCCGGCCCGGCCCGTGACGCGCTGTGGAAGGAACTGGTCGCGGCCGACGTCGACCACCTCAACACCGACGACCTGGCCGGGCTCCAGCGCTTCCTGCGCGAGCACGACACCCGCCGCGCCTCTTGACCTCGTAGCGCAGACACCGGAGCGGGGGGGGGGCGCCCCCCCCCCCCCCCCC
>NZ_JAPNNL010000326.1 GCF_027620315.1 Nonomuraea corallina
ACGCTGCTGCTCGCCGCTATCGGCGGCGGGCTGGTCGTCCTGGCGGCGCTGCGGCTGCCGCGCCGCCGGGAGCAGGACCCGTCCGCGGACGGGGAGGGCGACGACGAGGCGGACACCGTGGTGATCTCCGGGTCGCGGCCTCCCGCCGGGTGATCGGAACCGGACGCCCGCATCCGGACATGAGGCCGGACGGCGGTGAACAGATCTTGTCAGGGGCGGCGGCGGTCTGAGAGATTGCAGCTACTTTTCTCAGTTCCGGAGGTCACGCGTGTCACCATTACGCCCGGCCCTCATCGCCGCCGCCCTCATCCTGGGCACGGCCACCCCCGTCCAGGCCGCCCCCGGCCCGGAGATCACCGTCCAGAACGGCCGGACGCAGCCGGTCTTCTCCTACGCCGACGCCATCCGCGAGCACGTGTACGTCGAGTCGACCGTCGACAGCGACGCCGACGGCAGGCTCGACCGGGTGCGCGTCGACATCATCCGGCCCAAGGAGTCCGGCCCCGGGCTCAAGGTGCCCGTCGTCATCGACGAGAGCCCGTACTACGACAACTCCGGGCGCGGCAACGAAGGCGAGCGGAAGGTCTACGACGACGCCGGCAACGTCGTGAAGTTCCCGCTCTTCTACGACAACTACTTCGTGCCGCGCGGCTACGCGGTGCTCAACGTCGACATGCTCGGCACCACCCGCTCCGACGGCTGCCCCGACATCGGCGGCAAGGCCGACGTGCTGGGCGGCAAGGCCGTCATCGACTGGCTCAACGGCCGCGCCAAGGCCTACCGCGCCGACGGCAGCCCCGCCGTCGCCGACTGGACCACCGGCAAGTCCGCCATGATCGGCAAGTCGTACGACGGCACGCTCGCCAACGCCGTCGCCGCCACCGGCGTGCGCGGCCTGGAGACGATCGTGCCCATCTCCGCGATCAGCTCCTGGTACAAGTACCAGCGCTCCAACGGCGTCGTCTACAACTACGACTACGCCTCCTGGCTGGCCAACTACGTCGACACCGATCCCGAGGCCAAGTGTCAGGCCGTGCGCGACCGGATGGACGCCGAGGACGGCGACGACACCGGCGACCACAACGCCTTCTGGGCCGAGCGCGACTACATCCACGGCCTGCTCGGCGACGTCTCCAAGGTACGGGCGAGCGTGTTCGTCGCGCACACCGTCAACGACCTCAACGTCAAGCCCGACAACTTCTCCGAGTGGTGGGAGGCGCTGGCCAAGCGCGGCGTGCCGCGCAAGATCTGGGTGGGCCAGACCGGGCACGTGGACCCGTTCGACTTCGAGGGCCGCAGAGGGCTCTGGGTCGACACGCTGCACCGGTGGTTCGACCACTGGCTGCACGGCGTCCGCAACGGGATCATGAACGAGCCTCGCGCCGACGTGGAGGTCGCCCCCGCCCAATGGATCACCGAGCGTGACTGGCCGTCCCCCCGCGGGCTCAAGCTGACGCTGCGCCCGTCCGCCGACGGCTCGCTCCGCCTCCTGCCCGGGAAGAAGGCGACGGCGAGCTTCACCGACGTGCGCATGGCCGAACCCGACATGGTGTCCGACGTCGGCACCGCCAAGCCGGGCCGGATCGCGTACACCACCGGTGAGCTGCCGCTCGACCTGCGCCTGTCCGGCACCCCGGTCGCCGACCTGCGGGTCAGACTCGACCGGCCCACCGCCAACCTGACCGCGCTGCTCGTCGACTTCGGCGACGACACCCGCGTCGACTGGCGGCGCGGCGGAGGCATCACCACCCTCACCGAAGAGGACTGCTGGGGCGAAAGCACCGCCGCCGACGACGGCTGCTACCGCAAGGTCGTCACCAACACCGTCGACCGGCCCCTCGAGATCGTCGCGCGCGGCTGGATCGACGTGCAGAACCGCCTGTCGCTCAGCCGCCCCACGCCGCTGCCCGTCGGCACGTACGGGAGCGTCAAGTGGGAGACTCTGCCCCAGGACTACGTCTTCAAGAAGGGGCACCGGATCGGGCTGGTGATCGCGGGCACCGACGCGACCTACAGCAACGAGACGGGCACCGGCGCGAACGTCACGGTCGACCTGTCCCGGAGCTCGATCACGTTCCCGGTCGTGCTCGGGACACCGCTGGAGAGCGTGCCGCAGGACAAGGCGAGGTTCGTCGGGCCGCGGGAGGTGACCCTGCCGGAGCCGGAGCGCGAGTTCTCGTTCTTCTGACCTGACCGGAGCCGGGGTTCCCGCACTCCCGGCCTGACCTGTCTGGAGCCGGGGTTCCCGTGCTCCTGACCTGAGCCGCTCCATGGGGAGGGCCTCGGGCGGACACCGCCCGAGGCCCTCTCCTCGTCCGTCTGGGCCTGGCTCATTCACGTGCGCGCGGACAGTTGCTCCAGTAACCGCCCCCGTCGCTGTCGGGGATGAGGGCGCCCGGGTCGGCGGCGACGGTCCAGGACACCATCATCGTGAGCGTGCCGTCGGCGCTCTCCTCGCCGCCCGGGGCGGTACCGGTCCAGTGGACGGTGATGACGCCGGACTCGGTGACGGGCGGGCCGGCGCAGCCGGGGCGGGCGGCCGGGGCGCGGACCGTGAACGCGTTGCCGGAGACCGCGATGCCGTTCGAGCCGGAGAACGAGGTGACGCGGCACTCGCCGGTGCACGTCAGCCGGAAAGTCCCGGTCCGCCGCTCGCCCAGCCGCACGGACGCGGGCGAGATCGCGGCCACCGGCGGCGCGGCCACGTCCCCTTGC
>NZ_JAPNNL010000327.1 GCF_027620315.1 Nonomuraea corallina
ATCCGCGAGTTGAGCATTCGCGAGTTGAGCATTCGTACGCGCATCCTGCTCTCCTTCCGGCGGCCGGACCGGTTCCTGCCGCTGGGAGGAGATGCAACCGGCGAGCCGGTTTCCCGGCGGTTTCCCCGCGCGTTAACAGCGAGCCAACACGTCACCGGTCACGATTCCGGCATGCGAGTGCTGGTGGTGGAGGACGAGCGCATCCTGGCCGACGCGATCGCCGAGTGGCTGCGCGGCGAGACGCACGCCGTGGACACCGCGGGCGACGGCGAGGCGGCGCTGGAGCGGCTCGCGGTCAACGACTACGACGTGGTCGTCCTGGACCGGGACCTGCCGCGCGTGCACGGCGACGACGTCTGCAGGGAGCTGGTGGCGTCGGGGTCGACGGCGCGGGTGCTGATGCTCACCGCCGCGGGGGAGATCGACGACCGGGTGGCCGGGCTGTCGCTGGGCGCCGACGACTACCTGGCCAAGCCGTTCGCGTTCGCCGAGCTGTCGGCCCGGGTGCAGGCGCTCGGCCGGCGCGCCCGGCCCGCCCTGCCGCCGGTGCTGCGCCGCGCCGGTATCACGCTCGACCCCGCCCGGCGTGAGGTGTTCCGGGACGGGCGGTACGTGCCGCTGTCGAACAAGGAGTTCGCCGTGCTCGCCGAGCTGCTGCGCGGCGACGGCGCCGTGGTCTCCTCCGAGCAGCTTCTGGAGAAGGCGTGGGACGAGAACGCGGACCCGTTCACCGGGGTGGTCCGGCTGACCGTGCTCAAGCTGCGCCGCAAGCTGGGCGAACCGCCGGTGGTGCTGACCGTGCCCGGCGCGGGCTACCGCATCCCGTGAGGCTGTCGCTGCGGCTGCGGCTCACGGTCGTGTACGGCGCGCTGTTCCTGCTGGCCGGCGTGGTGCTCGTCGCCGTCACGTACCTGCTGTTCGACCAGGAGCTGGTACGGATCTTCGACGAGAAGTACGGCGACCCCGGCGGGGACCGGCACCGGTTCATCTCCATCGTCAAGGACGGGGTGATGCTCGGCCCCGAGGAGTCGCGGCGGCTGCTGGCCGAGCAGGAGGCCGACCTGCGCGCCGCCGCCACCACGTCGCTCCTGGCCCAGGGGGTGGTCGCGGTCGGGGTGGTCGCCTGCCTGGCGACGGCGCTGGGCTGGGTGGTGGCCGGGCGAGTGCTGGCCCCGCTGCACCAGGTCACCGCGACCGCGCGCCGGATCGCCGCCGCCCCCGACCGCGGCCTGCGGGAGCGGATCGACCTGGACGGCCCGGTCGACGAGGTCAAGGAACTGGCCGACACCTTCGACACCATGGTGGCCAGGCTCGACCGGTCCTTCGACGGGCAGCGCAGGTTCGTCGCCAACGCCTCGCACGAGCTGCGCACTCCGCTGACGCTCAACCGCGCCCTGGTCGAGCTGGCCATGCACCGCCGCGCCGCCTCCCCCGACGTCAGGCAGCTCGGCGAGAGCCTGCTGGAGATCAACGCCCGGCACGAACGGCTCATCTCCGGGCTGCTGCTGCTCGCGCGGGCCGAGCACGAGGTGACGGACCGGTCGCCGGTGGACCTCGCCGACATCGTGGCGCACGTGGTCGCGCAGACCGCCCAGGAGGCGGAGCAGGAGGGGATCGCCGTGTACGAGGAGACGTTCCCGGCGCCCACGACCGGGAACGCGCTGCTCCTCGAACGGCTGGCGACGAACCTGGTGGAGAACGGCATCCGGCACAACCTGCGCGACGGCACCGGCTGGGTCCGGATCGCCACCCGTACGGTCACCGGCGGGCAGGTCACGGTGACGGTCACGAACACCGGCCCCACCGTGCCGCCGTACGACGTGCCGGAGCTGTTCGAGCCGTTCCGGCGGCTCGACGGCGAGCGCGTCCTCACGGGCAGGAGCGCCGGCCTGGGCCTGTCGATCGTCCGGTCGGTGGCCCGCGCCCACGGCGGCGACGTGACGGCCCGGCCGAGGGAGGGCGGCGGCCTGGTGATGACCGCCACGCTCCCCCGCGCCGACGGCTGACCGTCAGGGCGTCTGACCAGGCCGGTCCACGACCCCCGCCGCGAGTACCGACATGGCCAGCTCGTGACCGCCGCGCACGCTCTTGACGCCGAGGTAGCGGTAGTCGGCCGGGTCGAGGATCGTGTAACCCTTGCCGGCCTCGCCCAGGTCGAGCACGACGCCGAGCCCGGTGCGGCCGTCGGCCGTGGACACGTTCTCCTCGATCTTGACGTTCGGGATGCGGGCCATGGCCCGGTACATGGCGGCGGCCTTGTCCGGTGGGATGACGGGGCCGAACTTCAGGTACCACTGGAGGGCGCCGAACGCCTTGACGTCGTCCTCGGTGCCCGCCGGGCACTCGGGCTGGCAGATCGACAGCGCGGCGCGCTCGTCCATGCCGCGCAGGTGGGCCAGGAGCGCGTCCGGTTCGCCGGGGAACGCCAGCACCTCCTGCTGGGTCTTGAGCGGGTTCGTGGGGCCCTTCTCGGCGCCGGCCTTGACCGTGCCGCCGTCTCCCTGGCGGACGGCGGTGCGTGCGCCGTCCATCCGCGACCAGGTCTCGAGGACCGGCGCCGAGGCGATCGGCTGCCGCTCCTTGAGGTAGAACCACTGGTCCGGGCGGGGATCGGGCACGTCGGTGCGCTCGGCGACGAGCGCGGCGTCCTCCAGCACCTCGGCCGCGGTCAGCGGGTTCGCCTGGC
>NZ_JAPNNL010000328.1 GCF_027620315.1 Nonomuraea corallina
CGTCTACGCGGGCAACATGTTCAACGACTACTCCTCACGCTACGTGCACGGCGCGGTCCCGCCGGAGCTCGAAGGGCTGCTGCTCTCCGCGAGCACCCCCAGCGTGCTGTCCGGGCGGGTCTCCTACACCCTGGGGCTGGAGGGCCCCTCGATCACGGTGGACACCGCCTGCTCCTCCTCACTCGTCGCGCTGCACCTGGCGGTGCAGGCCCTGCGGCAGGGGGAGTGCGGGATCGCCCTCGCGGGCGGGGTCACCCTGCTGGCCTCACCCGACGCCTTCGTCGAGTTCTCGCGCCAGCGCGCGCTGTCCCCCGACGGCCGGTGCAAGCCGTTCTCCTCCAGCGCCGACGGCGCGGCGTGGTCCGAGGGCGCCGGGGTGCTCGTGCTGGAACGGCTGTCGGAAGCGCGGCGCAACGGCCGCCGCATCCTCGCCGTGGTGCGCGGCTCGGCGGTCAACCAGGACGGCGCCTCGAACGGGCAGACGGCCCCGAGCGGCCCGGCCCAGGAACGGGTGATCCGGGCGGCACTGGAGGACGCGTCGCTGGACACCCGCGACGTGGACGTGGTGGAGGCGCACGGCACCGGGACGACGCTGGGCGACCCGATCGAGGCGCAGGCGCTGCTGGCCACGTACGGACGGGGGCGTGCCGAGGACCGGCCGATGTGGCTGGGGTCGCTCAAGTCGAACATCGGCCACACCCAGGCGGCCGCCGGGGTGGCCGGCGTGATCAAGATGGTGCAGGCCCTGCGGAACGGCACGATGCCCCGTACCCTCCACGTCGAGGAGCCCACCCCGCACGCCGACTGGTCATCGGGCGGCGTGCGGCTGCTCACCGAGGCCCGCGACTGGCCGTCCGGCGAGTGCCCCCGCAGGGCGGGCGTCTCCTCCTTCGGCATCAGCGGCACCAACGCGCACGCCATCATCGAGGAGTACGTCCCCGAGCCCGCGCCCGAGCGCGAGCACCGCGAGCGCGTCCTCACCGGCCCGCTCGCCTGGGCCGTCAGCGGCCACACCGCCCAGGGCGTGCGCGCCCAGGCCGAACGGCTGCACCGGCACGTCACGACGCGGGAGCGCACCGACCCCGCCGACGTGGCCCACTCCCTGATCGCCACCCGGGCCACGCACCCGCACCGCGCCGTCGTGCTCGGCCGCGACCGCGAGACCCTGGTCGCCAACCTCGGCGGCTACCTGCGCGGGCAGCCCGTGGACGAGGTGGTCACCGGCGTGGCGGACGAGCTCACCCGTACGGCCTTCCTGTTCACCGGGCAGGGCGGGCAGCGGCCCGGCATGGGACGGGAGCTGGCCGCCGCCTCACCGGTGTTCGCGGCGGCGCTGGACGAGGCGCTCGCCGCCCTCGACCCCCACCTCGACCGGCCGCTGCGCGAGGTGATGTGGGCCGGGCCGGGCACGCGGGAAGCCGCCCTGCTCGACGAGACCGCGTACACCCAGCCGGCCCTGTTCGCCTTCCAGGTCGCCGCCTTCCGGCTGCTGAAGTCGCTCGGGCTCGGTCCGGCGTACGTGGCCGGGCACTCCGTCGGCGAGTTCGCCGCCGCGCACGTCGCCGGGCTCTGGTCGCTGCCGGACGCCGCCCGGCTGATCGCCGCCCGGGGCCGGCTCATGCAGGGACTCCGCGAACCCGGCGCCATGATCGCGATCGCCGCCACCCCGGAGGAGGCCCGGCTCACCCTGGCCGGGCTCGACGACCGGGCGGGCATCGCCGCCGTCAACGGGCCGGACAGCGTGGTGATCTCCGGCGATGAGCAGACCTGCCTCACGGTCGCCGACCACTGGCGCGAGCGCGGCCGGCGCGTCCGGCGGCTGACCGTCAGCCACGCCTTCCACTCCCCGCTGATGGAACCCGTGATCGACAAGTTCGCCGCGGAGCTGGAGTCGGTGACGTTCGGCGAGCCCGGCGTCCCGGGCGTGACCGGACTCACCGGCCTCCTCGACACGCAGTGGACCGACCCTGAGTACTGGCTGCGCCAGATCAGGATGCCCGTCATGTTCCAGCCGATGATCGCCCGGCTGGAGGCGCAGGGCGTCCGCCTCTTCCTGGAGGTCGGGCCGCGGGCCGTGCTCGCCGGTCTGGCGCACGACTGCGTCACCGGAGAGGACGTCTCGATCCTCTCCCTGCACCGGCGCGACCGCGCCGAGCCGGACGCGCTGGCCGCCTGCCTGGCCGGCGCGTGGGCCGCCGGAGCCTCCGTCGACTGGGCGGCGCTGCTGCCCGGCGGGAACCCGGTGGACCTGCCGACCTACGCCTTCGAACGCGAGCGCTACTGGCTCGGCCCGCCCGCCCGCGTCGCCGACCTGTCCGCCGCCGGCCTGCGCGAGGTCGCTCACCCCCTGCTCGAAGCCGAGGTCGACGTCGCCGGGGACGGACCGGTCGTGCTCACCGGCGGCCTGTCGGTCGGCGCCATGCCCTGGCTGGCCGACCACGTCGTGGCCGGCACCGTGCTGCTGCCCGGCACGGCCCTGGCCGACCTGGTCATGGAAGCCGCCGAGAGGACCGGGGCCGACCTGGTCGAGGAGCTGATGTTCGAGGCCCCGCTGGTGCTCCCCCGGGACGGCGCGATCACCGTCCAGGTCGTCGTGGACCCGCCGGACCCCTCCGGCGCCAGGGCGGTGCGCGTGCATTCGCGGCCGACCGGCGG
>NZ_JAPNNL010000329.1 GCF_027620315.1 Nonomuraea corallina
GGTTTACGCGGGCAGCATGTACGAGCACTACTCCACCCGATTCCTGCACAAGGCGCCGGAGTCGGTCGAGGGCACCCTGTTCACCTCCAGCGCCTCCAGCGTCCTGGCCGGTCGCGTCTCGTACACCTTCGGGCTGGAGGGCCCGGCGCTCACCATCGACACCGCCTGCTCCTCCTCCCTGGTCGCGGTGCACCTGGCGGTGCAGGCCCTGCGGCGCGGCGAGTGCTCCCTGGCGCTGGCCGGCGGCGTGTCGGTGATGGCGACGCCCGTGCCGTTCATCGAGTTCTCCCGCCAGCGCGCGCTGGCCCCGGACGGCCGGTGCAAGTCCTTCTCCTCCAGCGCCGACGGCGCGGCGTGGTCCGAGGGCGTCGGGGTGCTGGTGCTGGAGCGGCTGTCGCAGGCGCGGCGCAACGGTCACCGCGTCCTCGCGGTGGTGCGCGGTTCGGCGGTCAACCAGGACGGCGCCTCGAACGGGCTGACGGCGCCGAGCGGTCCGGCCCAGGAGCGGGTGATCCGGGCGGCGCTGGCGGACGCGTTGCTGGACACGTGGGACGTGGACGTGGTGGAGGCGCACGGCACCGGGACGACGCTGGGCGACCCGATCGAGGCGCAGGCGTTGCTGGCGACGTACGGGCGTGGGCGTGCCGAGGACCGGCCGGTGTGGCTGGGGTCGCTGAAGTCGAACATCGGGCACACGCAGGCGGCCGCCGGGGTGGCCGGTGTGATCAAGATGGTGCAGGCGCTGGAGCGGCGGGTGCTGCCGCCGACCCTGCATGTGGTGGAGCCGAGTCCGCACGTGGACTGGGCGTCCGGCGGGGTGCGGCTGCTGACGGAGCCGGTGGAGGTCTCGGGCGGGCGGCCGTTGCGGGCGGGGGTGTCGTCGTTCGGGGTCAGCGGGACGAACGCGCATGTGATCGTGGAAGGGGTGGCGGCCGAGCCTGCGGTGGAGGCTCCCGCAGGTGGTGCGGAGGTGCTGGTGTGGCCGGTGTCGGCCAGGTCGGCGGAGTCGCTGCGGGTGCAGGCGGGGCGGCTGCTGGCCTTCGCCCGGGAGGTCGCTGATCGCGATCTGGCCGGTGTGGGCCCGGTGCTGGGCCGGCGGGCCGGGTTCGAGCATCGCGCGGTGGTGGTGGCCGGGGATCGCGCGGGGCTCGTGGAGGGGCTGTCGGCGCTGGCGGAGGGCCGGTCGAGCGCTTCTCTGGTGAGCGGGACGGCGGCTTCGGGGGTCAGGCCGGTGTTCGTGTTCCCCGGTCAGGGTTCGCAGTGGGCGGGCATGGCCGTCGAGCTGCTGGACGCCGACGAGACGTTCCGGGCCGCGCTGCTCCGCTGCGAGGAGGCGCTGCGCCCGCACACCGGCTGGTCGGTCGAGGAGGTGCTGCGCGGCGGGCCCGGCGCCCGCCCCCTGGACGGCACCGACGTCATCCAGCCCGTGCTGTTCGCGGTCATGGTCGCGCTCGCCGAGCTGTGGCGCTCGCTCGGCGTCCAGCCCGCCGCGGTGATCGGCCACTCCCAGGGTGAGATCGCCGCCGCGTGCGTGGCGGGCGCGCTCTCCCTGGAGGACGCCGCCAAGATCGTGGCGTTGCGCAGCCGGGTGCTGACCCGGCTCGGCGGCACCGGCGGCATGCTCGCCGTGGCGCTGCCCGCGGCGCGGGCCCAGGAGCGGATCGAACCGTGGGCGGACCGGCTGTGGGTGGCCGTGCACAGCAGCCCCACCGGCTCGGTGGTGGCGGGCGAGACCGACGCGCTGGAGGAGTTCGCGGCCGCGTGCGGGGACACCGTAAGGGTGCGCCGCATCGCGGTCGACTACGCCTCGCACACCCCGCACGTCGAGGCGCTGAACGACGAGCTGATGGCCGTGCTGGGCGACGTGCTCCCGCGTGCCGCCGACGTCCGCTTCTGCTCCTCCCTCGCCGGCGGGTTCATCGACCCCGCCGAGCTGACCACCCGCTACTGGTACGACAACCTGCGCAATCCCGTACGTTTCGAGCAGGCGATCGGCGCCGCCGGATCCGAGACCTCCCTGTTCGTCGAGGTCAGCCCGCATCCGCTGCTCGGGCCCGACATCGAGGCCATCTGCGAGGCCACCGGCACCCCCGCGGGCGTCTGCCACACGCTGCGCAGGAACGCGGGCGACCGCGCCCGCTTCCTCACGGCGCTGGCCCACGCGTGGGTGCTCGGCGCGCCCGTCTCCTGGAGGGACGCGCTGCCCAGCGCACCGCGCCCCCGCCAGGAGCCCCCGACCTACGCCTTCGCCAGGCGCAGGTTCTGGCTCACCGGCGACCAGATCGGCCCCGTGTCCGGCGCGGGCGTCGACGGCTCCGGCCACCCGCTGCTCGACGCCGTCGTCCCGGTGGCGGGAGACGGCTACGTGCTCACCGGGCGGATCTCGCTGCGCGGCGCCCCCTGGCTGGCCGGCCACGCGGTGGCGGGCCGCGTGCTGCTCCCCGGCGCCGCCTTCGCCGACCTGGCCGTGGAAGCCGGCGTCCAGGCGGGCTGCGCCCGGCTCGACGAACTGGTCATCGAGACCCCGCTCTTCCTGCCCGACCAGGGCGCGGTCACCTTACAGATCACCGTCGACCCCCCGGACGAGGGACGCCGCGCCATCGCCATCCACTCCCGCGCCGCCGC
>NZ_JAPNNL010000033.1 GCF_027620315.1 Nonomuraea corallina
TCCCTACCGTAGCCATCACCGCTCGACGTGAGGCAAAGGAGAACGCGGATGCGTATCGGGATCTTGGGGACGGGAACGCTGGCCGGGGCGCTGGGCGAAGGGTGGCTGCGCGCCGGGCACGAGGTGGCCGTCGCGGGGCGCTCGCCGGACAAGGCGCGGCTGCTCGCGGAACGGCTGGGCGGCGGGGCACGCGCCGTCGCCCCGCGCGAGGCGGTCGCGGACCGCGACGCGGTGCTGCTCGCGGTGACCTGGCAGGGCGCCGAGGACATGCTGCGCGGCGCGGGGGCGGCTGACGGCGCCCTGGCGGGCACGGCGCTGATCGATCCGACGAACGCCGTCGAGCACGGCGTGGGCGTGCTGACCACCGGACCCGGCGAGGCGATGGCCCAGCGGCTCGCCCGGCAGTCCCCCGGAGCGCACGTCGTCAAGGCCTTCCACCTGTTCCCCGCCGATCAGTGGACGAGCCCTCGCGCCGCAGGCGAACCCCCTGTCACGGTGGCGATGTGCGGGGACGACGCGGAGGCGCTGCGCGTCGTCGGGCAGCTGGTCCGGGATGTCGGCGGGGCCCCGGCCGTGCTCGGGCCGCTGGACCGCGCTCGTCAGCTGGAGGAGGTGGCCGGGTTCGTCATCGGGCTGGCCTTCGGCGGCGCCGACCCCAACTCCGCCATCCCGCGCGTCCCTTCGGTGGCCGCGTGACCCGGTGAGCCACGGCGGTTCACCCGCGCGCCCTGGAGACGTTCCAGGTCACAGGGCGCCCGCGCGCTGGACGTGCCGATGCCGGTCACGGCCCTCACCGCCCGCCGAGCCGGCACGGGCTATCGCTGCCGGACGGCGTAGGTCAGGTGGGTCACCCGGGACGACCCGTCCGTGCGGGTCTGTTCGAGGGCGAGGCGGTCCGGGTCCACGCGGTCGAACAGGCGGATGCCGGTGCCGAACAGCACGGGCGCGAGGGCGATCGTGAACTCGTCGATGAGCCCCGCCTCCAGGTACTGCTGGATCGTCTCGGCGCCGCCGGCGATGCGCACGTCGCGGTCGCCGGCGGCCTGGCGGGCCTGGTCCAGTGCGCTGACGATGCCGTCGGTGACGAAGTGGAAGGTGGTGCCTCCCGGCCGCTCCCACGGGTCACGCTTGGTGTGGGTGACGACGAACACCGGCGTGTGGAACGGCGCCTCCTCCGGCCACGCCAGCTCACCCCCGTCGAACATGCGCCTGCCCATCACGCTCGCGCCGGTGCGCTCGAACGTCGCCCGCAGGGCGTCGTTGTCGGCTCCTTCCTCGCCGCCCTGGCCCAGCTTCAGGTTCTCCCTGAACCACCGCTGCGGGAACACCCACGCCTGCAGCTCCGACCATTTCCGCTGCCACCGCCGGGCCCGCGGGTCGCTGCGGCCCTCGGGCGTGAAGACGAGGTCGAGGGGCACGTCCTCGGGCGCCATGAAGCCGTCGAGCGACATCGTCACACTGAAGAACACCTTGCCGGCCATCAGCTCTCCGCTCCGTTCCTGGTCGTCTTCGACGCGAGTTCGGCGACGTAGGCCGCCAGGTGGCTCAGGGTCTGCTCGCCGCCCTCGATCGCGTGATACTTCTCCACCGCCTCGTCACGGAGCTCCTTGGTGGGGAACACCGTGCGCATCATGATCCGGGTCTCCTCGCCGGCCGGCTCGAAGGTCAGGAGCGACGCGAAGGCGTTGGGGTCGTCGCGGGACTCGCCGTGCTCCAGCGCGATCCGCTCCGGCGGCGCGATCTCGGTCCAGGTGATCCACTCCTGGTAGTCGGTGCCGTCCGGCCCGTGCATCACGAAGTCCCAGACCCCGCCGACGCGGAAGTCGAAGGACCGCGTCGTGGTCGTGAACCCCTCCGGCCCCCACCACCGCGCCAGGTGCCGGACCTCGGTGAACGCCTCGAACACCAGCTCCCGTGGGGCCCTGACGGCCCGGGAGACCATGATCTCGCGGTCGGCCTCGCCGCCGCTATCGGTCGTCATCATCGGTGCTTTCTCCTGCCTTGTCCTGTTTCAGATCTTGTACGTACGCGTCCAGCCGGTCGAAGGTCCCGTTCCAGAACGCCTCGAAGCCGCCCACCCACTCATGGACGGGCCGCAGTCCCCGGGCGTCCAGGCCGTACAGCCGCTGCTTGCCCGCCCCGCGGACCCGCACCAGCCCGACCTCGCGCAGCACCCGCAGGTGCTTGGACGCCTGCGGCTGGCTCATCCCGAGGTCCCGCGCCAGCTCGGTCACGGGCCGCTCGCCGCCCCGCAGCAGCGCCAGGATCTCCCGTCGCTGCGGCTCGGCGATCGCGTTGAACGCGTCGGAGGTCGTCGCCGCTCGTGCCATGGCCACATCATATGCCTATATAGGCATGCATTGCAACGCGACGGGAGACCGACCGCTAGGCTGACGGCCATGACCATGACCCGGTGGCGGCGTAACGTCGCGCTGTTCCTGACCGGGCAGACCGTGTCGTTGTTCGGCTCGATGGTCGCGCAGTACGCGGTGATGTGGTGGGTGACGCTGCAGACCCGCTCGGGGCTGGCGGTGGCGCTCTACGCGGTGGCCGCGTTCCTGCCTCAGGGAGTGGTGTCGATCTTCGGCGGCGTGCTCGCCGACCGGATGAACCGCAGGGTGCTGGTCATGGTCGCCGACGGCGCCATCGCCGCGGCGACGCTGGCGCTCGCGCTGCTGATGGCCAACGGCGTGACCGACCTGTGGATCGTCCTGCTGGCCGTGGTCGTCCGGTCACTGGGAGCCGGGGTCCAGACGCCCGCCGTGCAGGCGATGATCCCGCAGATCGTGCCGGGCGAGCACCTGATGCGCGTCAACGGGATCTTCCAGACCATCCAGTCGGCGATGGCCCTGCTCGCCCCCGCGGCCGCCGGCGCGATCTTCGCGGCCTTCGGCCTCGTCCCCGTCTTCTTCCTGGACGTGGTCACGGCGGTGCTCGGGATCGGGCTGCTCGCCCTGGTCGCCGTCCCGACCCTGGAACGGGCGGGCGAGGCCCGCCTCACCTACCGGCAGGACCTGACGGAGGGGATGCGCTACATCCGCGCCCAGCCGACCGTCCGCTGGCTGCTCGTCGTGTACGCGGTCATCTTCCTGCTCACCGTGGCGCCCTCGTTCATCACGCCGCTGCTGGTGGCGCGCACGTTCGGCGGCGAGGAGTGGATGCTGGCGGCGCTGGAGATCGCCTTCAGCCTGGGCATGCTGCTCGGTGGCGTCCTGATGTCCACGGTGCTGGCCAGGCGCAGCCCGATCAGGCTGATCCTCGTCGCCGTCTACGGCTTCGGGCTGGCGACCGTGGCGCTCGGGCTGAGCGGCAACCTGTGGGTCTTCTACGCCTTCATGTTCGCGTTCGGGCTGCTGGTGCCGCCGTTCTCGACGCCGTTCATGACGCTGATCCAGGAGACCGTCGTGCCCGCCATGCACGGGCGGGTGTTCAGTTACGTCGGCATCGTGATGGCGCTGGCCACGCCGATCGGCATGGCCGTGTTCGGTCCGGTGGCCGACGTGGTCAGCGTGCAGGCTCTGCTCATCGGCTCGGGCCTGGCCGCCATCGCCGTGATCACGGTGGCCACCCGCCTGCCCTCCGGCCGGGCCACCATCGCCGCCGCCCGCGCCCGCCCCGCGCCCGTCTCCTCCAAGGAGACCTCGCCCCAGACCGGCTGATCGAGGGCTGCGCCGCCCGGTTCGATCCCGCGGGCGGCGGCCTCAGGAATAGATTTCAGGAATAGACCTCAGGAATAGAGAGGCTGGGAGAGCGAGGATCCCTGCTGCTGGAGGTAGTCGCGGATCGTCGCGCTCAGGCGCCGTCCGCGCTGCTCCAGCTCGGACGCGGGCACGACGACCCCGGAAAGGCTCACGGCGTAGTAGTCGCCGTTGAACGCGAAAGCCGTGCCGGTGCACACGTAGCCGGGCTGCCACTCCTCCTGCTCGATGCTGAATCCGCGTTCCGCGCACCGGGCGACATCGGCGGCGAGCCACTCCATGTCGGTGATGGTGTCGCGGGTGAAGCGGGCCAGCGGCGGCTTGACCCCGGCCTCGGCGAGACGGTCGGGCCAGAAGAGGGCGAGGATCGCCTTTCCCATCCCGCTGCAGTGCAGCGGCATGCGGGTGCCGAGCAGCGAATAGCGAACGAATCCGTCAGGCGAGTCGATTTTGTCGATGACCGTTATCATCCCGTCGCGAAGCAGCCCGATGTGCGCGGTCACCCTGAATTCCTCGGTGAGGCCGCGCACCAGCGGCCGGATCAGGGAGACGATGTCGATCCGGCCGAGCGCCAGGGTGCCGAGTTCGGCGAGCCGCAGACCGAGGAGATAGTGCTTGCCGTCCGCGGAGCGCCGGACGAAACCGTTACGCTCCATCACCCGCATCGTCCGCAGGCAGGTCGTCGTATTGATGTCGCACTTCTCGCACACTTCGGTCAGCGTGGCCTGCTCGACCGTCGCGAGAAACCCCAGGATTTCGAGGGCCCGTTCCAAGCTGCGTAGCTCGTATGCCATGTGCTCAGCCCCTTATCCACCGGTTGCGGCATCGACGATTATGTCAAAGTCGACCTCTGAGCCGCTGTAATCCTGGACCAGCCGACCCGCGCGCAGGACCACGACCCGGTCCGCTATCTCGCAGGCCAAGCGCAGTTCCTGCTCCACCAGCAGGACCGTCGTCTCGGCCGCGGCCGACATCCGCGCGATGGTGGCGTAGAGCTGGGTCACGATCGACGGCGCGAGCCCCAGCGACGGTTCGTCGATCACCAGCAGCCGCACGGGACGGAGCATGGTGCGGCCCAGCGCCACCATCTGCTGTTCGCCGCCCGACAGGTTGGTGACCGGCTGGTTCCGCCGTTCGGCCAGGACCGGGAACGCGTCGAAGACCTCGTCGAGCCGGCCCAGCGCCGCGGATTCGACGCCGAGGGTGAGGTTGTCGAGCACGCTCAGGCTGGTGATGAGACCACGTCCTTCGTGCACGACGGCGATGCCGCCGTCACGCACCCGGCGGTGGCAGGGCAGCGCGTCGATGCGGCGGCCCTCCCAGCTGATCTCCCCGCGGGACTTCACCAGCCCCAGCACCGATCGCAGCAGCGTGGTCTTGCCGGCGCCGTTGGTGCCCGCGATGGCGAGCTTCTGGCCCGCCGGGACGGTGAGGTCGATGTCGAACAGAACCTGCGTGGAGCCGTACCAGGCCCCGACGTTGTGAAGATCAAGCATCGTTACGTCCGAAGTAGGCGCGGAGAACGGCGGGATCGGCGAGGACCTCGGTCGGCGTGCCGCGGGCGAGGACTTCGCCGTTGCTGAGGACGACGGCCTCTTCGCACGCCCTCCTGACCAGGTCGACGTCGTGCTCGACGAGCATGACGGTGGCTCCGGTGGTGCGTTGCGCCTGTTTGATCGCATCGAGCAGCAACCGGCGGCTGGTGACGTCCAGCCCGGCGGCGGGCTCGTCGAGCAGGAGCAGGTCGGGTTCGGCGGCGAAGGCGCGGCCCACGTCGACCAGCCGCCGCGCCCCGAAGGGCAGGTCCTGGACGTCCCGGTGCAGGAGGTCGGACAGCCCGAGGACCGCTGCCACCTCCTGGGCCGCTTCCAGGTCGCGGCGTGCCTGGCGGCGGCCGGTGCGGCTGCCGCCGATCTGGCGCAGCAGCCCGACGGTGCGAAAGCGTTCCCGGCCGAGCAGGAGGTTGTCGAGCACGGTCAGGTCTTCGAGCAGGCGCACCTGCTGGAAGCTGCGCAGGATGCCCGACCGTACCCGGGCCACGGTGCTCGTGCCGGTCAGTTCCCGGCCGCGGAAGCGCACCGAGCCGTGCTGGGGTGTGATCACCGCGGAGATGACGTTCATGATCGTCGTCTTGCCGGCTCCGTTGGGCCCGATCAGGCCGAACAAGGAGCCTTCGGGCACGTCGAACGACACCCCGCCCAGTGCCCGCACGCCGTTCACGGTGACCCGCACGTCACGTACTTCCAGCACGGCCGGGGGCGGGCCGGCCTGGTCGGTGGCCATCACGACGAGCTCCGTTCAGCGGCCGGGGTCAGGGGAGGTGGAGGTGCGGCGCCGCGGCGTGCCACCCGATCGCGGATACCGTCCAGCACGCTGGCGATGCCGCCGGGCAGCACGACCAGCAGCAGCATGAGCACCGCCCCGTTGACGATCGGGTAGGCGTTGGGGATGCCCAGGCGGGCGAACAGCTCGGGCATGAGCACGACGTACGCGGCTCCCAGCCACGCGCCGTGCGCCCGCCCCGTACCGCCCAGGATGAGCGCGACGAGCAGGTTGAGGGAGGAGAACACCGTGAAGCCGGCGGGGGTGACGCTCCCGGCCACGTGCGCGAGCACGACGCCGGCGAGCCCGCCCAGCATCCCGCTGAGCATGAAGGCGATCAGCTTGGTGCGGACGGTCGACACGCCGGCCGACTCCGCGAGCAGGTTGGAGTTCTTCACCGCCGCCATCGCGCGGCCGATGGGATTGCGTTGCAGGCGGATCACGAGCCAGGTCGCCAGCAGCGCGATCACGGCCGCGAGCCCGTAGCCGACCAACGGATCGGCGGTGGTGATCGCCCCGAACCCGCCGGGGTTCACCAGGAGCCCCTGGGTCCCGCCGGTGACCGAGGCGAAGGTGGTCAGGCCCCACTGGAAGAGCTCGACGAACGCGAAGGTCAGGATCGCCAGCCTCAGCCCGGACACCCGCAGCGCCGGGAGCCCCACCAGGATGGCGGCGAGGCCGGCGACCACGGCGGCGGCGATCAGTTCGACGCCGATCGACACCGAGGTCGTGCGCGACATCCAGGCCGCGGTGTACGCGCCGATGCCGATGAAGACCGCCTGGGCGACCGACAGCACGCCCGCTCGCCCGAACACGATGTCCAGCCCGATGATCGCGGTCACGTAGACCAGGATCATCGTCGCTTGGTACAGGCTGAACGAGTCGAGCAGCAGCGGGAGCACCGCCAGCACCGCGAGCAGGAGGACCGGGCGCAGCGTGCGGGCAGGTGATCGTCGGTCAGGCACGGGCTTCCCGCCCTTCGGAGAGGTAGCTCCGCGGCGCGAAGGCGAGCACCACGATGATCAGTGTGAACACGGCGGGGGTCACGGCCTGGGCCCCGAGCAGATAGACGACGAACGCCTCGTAGACGCCGAGCCCGAAGGCGAACGCCAGCGGGAGACCGAACCGGTTGAGCCCGCCGAGGATCCCCGCGATGAACGCCTTCATCGCGAAGGGCGTCATGTAGTACGCGTCCACGCTGGTCCGGCTGGCGACCAGGATCCCGGCGACCGAGGCGAGGATCGCGGCGAGCGCCCAGGTGGCCACCCGCACGCGGGCGGACGGGATGCCCAGTGACTCCGCGACGGCCCGGTTCTCGGCGACGGCGTTCAGCATCGCGCCGACCCGGGTGCGCCGGCGCACGAGCGACAGGCCCAGCACCGACAGCAGCGCCACGACGATCGTCACCAGGTCGCTCAGGTTCACGGCCAGCCCGCCGAGGTCGAAGACCGTCCGGCTGCCGAGGGTGAGGTAGGACTGGGTACGTCCGCCGAGCACGTTCTCAGCGACGGCCGTGGCCAGCAGGAGCAGGCCGAGCGTCGCCACCAGGTCGGAGCCGACCTGCCGGTCCGACGCCCGTTGCAGGACGAGCGCGTCGAACAGGACGGCGACGACCACCGCCGTCAGGACCGCCAGCACGATGGCGACCAGGGGGTTCACGCCGAGCTGCTGGTAGAGGTACCAGCTGAAGAAGGCCGCGATCATGCCGAACTGGCCGTGCCCGAAGTTGACGGCCTTGCTGACCTGGTAGATCAGCAGGATGCCGGCGAGGAGGAGGGCGTAGACCCCTCCGGTGGCGGCTCCGCCGATCAGCAACGACAGTTCGGACATCAGCGGCCGGCCGTCCGGGAAGCCGGCCTGACCGGGCGGGTGGCCCGGTCAGCCCGATCAGGTGTGCGCATGTCAGCGGCCGATCGCCGTGAACGGCTGCTCGGTCACGGTGCCGTTGTCCTTGATCGCCTCGATCCCGGCGGCGCGGACGCCCTGCCGTTCCTGGGGGCCGAAGGTGATCGGCGGGATGACGCCGGTCTCGAAGTCCTTCATCTGCTGCAACGACGCCTCGAAGCACGACCGGGTGAGGGCTTCGGCCTGCTTGAGTGCTTCGGCCGTCACCAGCGCCTGGACGTAACCGACGGTGTTCCAGCTCGTGGGCGCCTTGCCGCCGTGGGCGGACGTCCAGTCGCTGACGAACTGCTTCACCTTCGCGTCATCGGACTTCTCCAGGTTCGCCAGCTTGCTGGGGGCCAGGAGTCCCTGCGCGACCGACCCGAACGCCTCGATCCAGCCGGAGTCGAGCATGTCCGACTGCGCACCGACGCCGGGCTTGTAGCCGATCTTCTGCATGGCCGTGATCGCGTTGCCGACGTCGGGCGGGGTCGCGAGGAACAGGACGTAGTCGGCGCCGGCCTGCTTGAGCTGCTCGGCGATCGGACGGTAGTCGGTGGTGTTCGGCTCGCTGCGCACCACGGTCTTGAACTCGAGCCCTTCGGCGTCGAGCACCTTCTTGGCGCCCGCCAGGGCGTCGTCACCGACGTCCCCGTTCATCGCCAGGATGGAGAAGCTCTTCACGTTCCGCTTCTCGACCAGGAACCGGGTCAACGCCTCGAACTCGTCGGAGAAGTTCGTCCACAGCATGTAGACGTAGGGGTTCTGCATGGTGCCGATCTGGTTCGACGGCGCGTACGGAGCGACGGCGGGGATCTTGGCCTGGTTGATGTAGGGCAGCCCGCCGACGAAGTTCTGGGTGCCGACGCCGCCCGAGATGGCGAACACCTTCTCCTGGTCGACCAGCCGCCGCACGTTCTGCAGGGCCACGTTGGGCTGGTACTGGTCGTCCAGGACGGTCAGCTTGATCTTCCGGCCCTGGATCCCGCCCTCGGCGTTGATCTTGTCGAAGTACCACTGCTGGCCTTCCAGCGCCGGCTTCGCGGCGGAGGCGCTCGGCCCGCTCAGACCGGACGTGACGCCGAGGTTGATCTCGGACTCGGTCACCCCCGGGCTCTTCTCGGCGGTGTCGCAGGTGCTCGGTGCGGCGCTGGCGGCCTCGCCGCCGGCGTTGTCACGTTCCACGCCACAACCGGTCACCATCAGCAACAGCGACGTCGCGGTGACCGTCAACCCGGTCAGGCGTCGGTCTCGTCGGGGCACGATTCCTCCTCGAATCTGGTTGTACTCGGCCGGGTCGGCGCGGCCTGTGGCCTGCGACGGGGGGTCACAGGGTGATCTCGCTCCCGTGGACGGGGGCGGGCTGGGGGAGCCATCCGAAACGCCGCTCGTAGGTCTCGGCGATCGCGATCAGTCGGTGGTCGCTGAAGTGCGGGCCGACCAGCATGGCGCCGACGGGCAGTCCGTCGGCCTCGGCGGCGGGGATCGACAACGCCGGATGGCCGGTGGCGTTGTGCAGCGGGGTGTTGTCCAGCATCGTCCATCCGCGCAGCGCCTTGGCGAAGTCGTCGGCGGTGGGATCGACGCGGTGCGCGTAGTGGCTCGCGGTCGGCATGGCGATCACGTCGACCTGGGCCAGGGCCTGGTCGTAGGCGGTCCGCAGGGCGGGGATGCTGCTCTGCGCGGTCGCGTAGATCGCCCCGAAGTAGCGATCGCGCAGATACTCGCCTATCGCCGCGACCGCCTTGAAGGACCCGGGCATCTCGTCGCCGTAGGCCGCCACGCCCTTGCCGAACGCCTCCCGCTGTTCGGGCGCGTAGCGGCCGGAGAAGTGGTAGCCCTCCCCGTTGCCGTAGACGGTGGCTGCGACGCCCTCCAGCAAGGCGGCGAACATGATCGACCCGGCCACCTCGTGCTCGGGAACGGAGATCTCGACGAGTTCGGCCCCGAGTTCGGCGAACCGCTCCCACACCCGCTCCACCGCCGCGAGGGTCTCGGTCCTGCCTTCATGGCCGTCGTCGGGGAACCGCGTCCCCTCGGCCAGGATGCCGATCCGCAGGCCGCGAAGGTCGTCTCCGGCCGTCCTGACCGCCTCGACGAACGGCAGCTCCGGCACGGGCGCGGCCTGCCGCGGGTCGGACGGATGCCCGCCCGACACCGCGGCCATGGCGATCGCCATGTCCGACGCCGTCCGGGTGAGCGGGCCGACGTGATCGAACGTACGGTCCAGGGAAGCGAGCCCGGTGTAGGGCACCAGCGAGAAGGTCGGCTTGAGGCCCAGCACGCCGCACCAGGACGCCGGGAGACGGATCGAACCGCCCTGGTCGGTGCCGAACGCGATGTCGACGTGGGGATGGAAGAGCACCGAAGCCGATCCTCCCGACGATCCGGAGGCGGTACGGCCCAGGTCGAAGGGGTTGCGGATCGGGCCGAAAGAACTGGTCTCACCGCCGCCGGAGAACGCCAGCGCCTCCAGGTTGGTCATCGCCACGATGCGTCCTCCGGCCCGCAGCACGCGCTCGGTGAGGACGGCGTCCGACTGCGGCGTGCTGTTCTGCATCACGCGTGAGCCCACGGTCATGGGCACGCCGGCGACGGCGATGAGGTCCTTGAGCGCGACGCGTTTCCCGGCGAGCAGGTCGCTGGTGCGCTCGGCCTCGTCGGCACACACGTCGACCCAGCGCAGCACCGCGTTGCACGGGTCTTCCCCGGGGAGAGGGGGGCGGCCCGCGTTCCGCGGTCCGGCGACCACGCTGGGCCGCGGCACCAGGGGGCCGACCAGTTGCTGGAACCGTTCCACGCGCGAGAGGACGTCGCGGGCCAGCGCGTGGAACCCGTCCAGTTCTTCCTCGCCCACGGTGAAACCGACACGTTCGGCATACCGGTTGATCTCTTCGCGCCGAATGTCTCGAATCATCGCCTCGGCCTTCACATTGTGAAACTCGCATTCGATTGATGGCATTGAAGGGGTGACGGTTGCCGACTGTCAAGAGGGGGAACGCGAGAACCTTTTCTTGCAGGTCTCGACGCTGCTCTGCGAAGGAGGCGGTCAAGAAGGCATCTTTCCGGCAGCGGATGATTGCTCTCCGCTACACCCTTGACGTGATCTGAGCCGCGCCTCCATCCTTTACTCACTCATTTTGAATCGACATTTCACATAGCGAAAGTAGGGCGAGATGAGCGTCGATACCCCGGCCGACGAAGGAGGCCGGCCGAGCAACGGCAGCCTTGAGGGGTTGCGGGTCGTGGAGGTCGCCACCATGCTGGCGGCGCCGTTCTCCGGGATGCTGCTCGCTGATCACGGCGCCGACGTGGTGAAGGTGGAGATGCCCGAGGTCGGCGACGGCATCCGGCAGTGGGGGCACAGGAAGGACGACATCGCCCTGTACTGGAAGGTCCTGGCGCGCAACAAGCGCACGGTGACCCTCGACCTGCACGAGGAGGCCGGCCGCGACCGGCTCAGGCGCCTGCTCGCCGACGCCGACGTCCTCATCGAGAACTTCCGGCCCGGCACGCTCGAACGCTGGGGGTTGTCACCCGACGGGCTGCGGGCCGCGAACGAACGACTGGTGGTGCTGCGGGTCTCTGGATGGGGCCAGGAAGGGCCCTACGCCGAGCGTCCCGGGTTCGGCACGCTCGTCGAGGCGTTCAGCGGATTCGCGCACATCAACGGCTGGCCGGACCGGCCTCCCACCCTGCCGCCGTTCGGCCTGGCCGACTCCATGGCCGGCATGATCGGCGCGTTCGGCATCCTGTGCGCCCTGCGGGAACGGGACCGGAGCGGCCGCGGCCAGGTGATCGACCTGGCCCTCTACGAGCCGATGCTCGCCGCTCTCGGCTCGCTGGTCATCGACTACGACCAGCAGGGCATCGTGCAGGACCGGATGGGCAACCGCACGCCCTTCAGCGCCCCGCGCAACGCCTACCAGGGCAAGGACGGTGGCTGGTTCGCGATCTCGGCGAGCAACCAGAACACCGCCACCCGGCTGCTCACCACGATCGGCCGCCCCGAACTGCTCGACGATCCCCGCTTCGCCACCAACACGGTGCGGACGGCGCACCAGGACGAGCTCGACGAGGTGATCTCGGCGTGGGCCGCGCTCCGTACCCGCGACGAGGCCATCGAGGAGCTCAACGCGGGCGGCGTGCCGGTCGCCCCGGTCAACTCGGTCGCGGACATCGTCGGCAACGAGCACGTCGTGGCGCGGGGTTCGCTGATCCGGGTCCCCGACGACGAGCTCGGCGAGGTGCTCGTGCAGGCGCCCGTGCCCCGGCTCTGCGACACGCCCGGCCGGGTGCGGTTCCTCGGCCGTCCGCTCGGCTCCGACGACGACCAGTGGACCGGCGGCCTGTGGAGATGACTCGCCGGATCTTCGTCACCCGCCCCGTCCCCGACCACATCGCCTGCTCCCTGCGCGCCCGGGGCGCGAGCGTGGAAGGCTACGACGGAGCCCTGCCCATGCCACGCGCGGACCTGGAGCGAGCGGTCCGCACCTTCGACGCGGTGATCGTCACCATCTCCGAGCGGGTCGACGCCGACCTCATCTCCCAGGCGCCGGCGGACGGGCCGCTGCGCGTGCTCGGCACCCTGTCGACCGGCACCGACCACATCGACCTCGGCGCCGCGGCCCGTCAGGGCCTCCAGGTACGGCGCGTGCCCCCGGCGATCACCTCGGTCGCGACCGCGGAGCTCACCCTGGCCCTGACGCTGGTCACCGCCCGCCGCCTGATCGAGGCGTGGAACGACCTGCGCGCCGGATCCTGGACCTCGTGGATGCCCTACCAGTGGACGGGCGGCCTGCTGGCCGGCCGGTCGCTCGGCGTCCTCGGGCTCGGCGCCATCGGCGGACTGGTCGCCGGCTACGGCCACGCCCTCGGCATGCGGGTCCGGTTCACCGCCCGCTCCCCGCGCGAGGAGCTGCCGCCCTGGCTGGAGCAGGTCCCCCTCGACTCCTTGCTCGCCGCGTCCGACGTGCTGAGCGTGCACGTCCCGCTGACAGGTGAGACGGCCGGCCTCATCGGCGAACGTGAGCTCGCTTTGCTGCCGCAGGGCGCGCTGCTGATCAACACCTCACGCGGCGGCGTCGTCGACGAGGACGCGCTCCTCGCGGCACTCGACGGCGGACGGCTGGGCGGGGCGGGCCTGGACGTCTTCGGCCGTGAACCCGTCGACCCGCGGCATCCGCTGGTGCGGCACCCGAGGGTCGTCGCCCTCCCGCACATCGGCAGCGCGACGACCTCGACGCGCGACGACATGATGCGCAGCGCGGTCGAAAGCGGCCTGCGGGTGCTCGACGGGCTCTCGCCGGCGGAGGAGACCGTGCCGCCCGGCTTCGATCGAACGGTGGACAGGAGGCCCGCCAGATGACGAACAGCACCGATCCCACGACCGAGCGCCGTGTGCCGGACGAGGGTGTCCCGGACGAGATCGTGGTAGCCGCCGACATCGGCGGCACGTTCACCGACATCGTCGCGGTCCGCGGGCGGCACATGCTCGTCGGCAAGTTCCCCACCGACTACGACGACCTCAGCAGGCCGGTCCGCGACGGAGTGGACCTGGCGCGGCGCGCCCTCGGCGGCCCGGACGCCAGGGTCGGCACGGTCATCCACGCGACCACGGTGGCCACCAACGCGGTGCTGGAACGCCGCGGCGCCAAGGTCGGCATGCTGATCACCAAAGGCTTCGCCGACCTGCTGGAGATCGGCAGGCTCAGGCGCGCCGACCCCTACACCCTCGACCATCGCAAGCCCGCCCTGCTGGTGGACGCAGATCTCGTCGCCGAGATCGACGAGCGGATCGACGCCACGGGCAAGGTGGTGACGCCTCTGGACGAGGCGCAGGTCGAGGAGGCGGCCCGCCGCATGGTGGCCGGGGGCGCCGAAGCGGTGGTGGTCGGCTTCCTGCACTCCTATCTCGACCCCGTCCACGAGCGCCGCGCCGCCGCGGCCGTCGCGAAGGCCGCCCCCGGCCTCCCGGTGGTGACCTCGGCTGAGATCATCCCCGAGGCCCGCGAGTACGAGCGCATCAGCACGGCGGTGATCGCCGCCTACCTCGGGCCGGTCGTGCGGCACTACCTGCGCCGGCTGGCGGACCGCCTGCGCGACGAACCCCCCGTCGACCAGCTGTGGGTCATGAAGTCCAGCGGCGGGCTGGCCACCGCCGACCACGCCATCACCCACCCGGAGGAACTGGTGGAGTCCGGCCCCGCGGCCGGGGTCATCGCCGCGGCGTGGGCGGCGCGCCGCGCCGGCGTGCGGACCGCCGTCGGGTTCGACATGGGCGGGACGACGACGAAGGCCGCCCTGATCATGGACGGCACCCCCCGGGTCAACCATGACTACGAGATCGGCGGGGCGGCGCACTCGGGGGACTTCCTGCGCAAGGGCACCGGGCATCCGCTGCGCTCCCCGGTCATCGACCTCGCCGAGATCGGGACCGGTGGCGGCAGCATCGCCTGGCTCGACGCGACCGGTGCGCTGCGGGTCGGGCCGCGCAGCGCGTCGTCCACGCCGGGGCCCGCCTGTTACGGACGCGGCGGTGGCCTGCCCACCGTCACCGACGCCGACCTCGTGCTCGGCTATCTCGACTCGGCCCCGGCCGAGGAGGCGGGCGGCCTCGGCGTGCTCCGCCGCGATCTCGCGGAGGCGGCGCTGAGCACGCTCGTCTCCGCCGGGGCCGCCGGATCGGTGGTCCACGCCGCCTCAGGCGTGTTCGAGCTGGCGGTCGCGCAGATGGCCGGGGCCGTCCGGCTGGTCTCCCTCGCCAAAGGGGTCGACCCACGCGAGCTGACCCTGATCCCCAGCGGCGGGGCGGGCCCGGTGCACGCCTGGGCGATCGCCCGCGAGCTGGGCACGAGCACGCTGCTGTTCCCCGCCTTCCCCGGGGTCGCCTCGGCCCTCGGGCTGCTCCAGTCCGAGGTGCGCGTCGATCTGGCCGTCGGGGTCCGCGCGCGGCCGGCCAAAGAGGCGGACCGCGCCCTGCTCGCCGCCCACCTGGACCGCCTGACGTCCGAGGCGGCCGCCCAGGCGGGCGAACAGGCGCCGGGACGTGAGCTGAGCTCACTCACGGCGCAGCTGGACATGCGCTACGCCGGGCAGACCTACACGATCCCCGTCGACCTCGACGGCACCCGGCTGCCGGCTACCGACGACCTTCTCGCCCGCTTCGGCGCCGCCCACCGGGCCGCCTACCACCACGAGACCCCGTCCCGGGACGTCGAGGTCACCACCGTCCGCGTCACCGCCACCGCGCCGTCCGGCACCGTCGAGACCACCCCCCGGTGGGCGACCGTTCCGGCCTCCGCGGAACGCACCGTGATCTTCGACGGAGTGCCGCACCAGGCACACGTGGTCCAGCGTGCCGACGTCGACGCGGCCGGGCTGACGGGCCCGGCGCTGGTGGTCCAAGTGGACACCACCATCGTCGTGCCGCCCGGGGCGCGCATCCGGGCCGTCGGCGATGGTTCGCTGCTGGAGATGAGGCTGCCGCCCGCCGACGGCACAGACGAGGAGGAGACCAGATGACCGACCCGGCGAAGTCCGCCGTCACCCTGCAGGTTTTCGGCAACGCACTGCACGGCCTGGCCAACGAACTCCAGGTGTCCATGATCAGAGCCGCCTACTCCCCCATCATCAAGGAGATGTTCGACTGCTCGGCCGGGCTGATCTCCCCCGACGGCGAGTACCTCGCCCTCGCCGACGGGATCCCGCTGCAGCTCGGCGTGCTGTCGACCGTGGCCCGTGAACTGGCGCCCTTCGCCCGGGACCTCGGGCCGGGCGACATCCTCGTCACCAACGACCCGGCCATCGGCTCGCCCCATCTCAACGACTACCTCACCGTGGCCCCCGTCCTCGTGGACGGGTACCTCGCCGGCTATGTCTCCACCCTCATGCACCACGCCGACGTCGGGGGCAAGACGCCCGGCAGCATGCCCGCCGACGCCACCGAGCTGTTCGCCGAGGGCATGCGCTGTCCTCCCGTACGACTCGTACGGGCGGGCCAGGTCAACGAGGAGCTCATGAGCGTCCTGCTGGCCAACAGCAGGCTCCCCGGCAGCATGCGCGGTGACCTCGACGCGCAGATCGCGGGCACCCTCGTCGGCGTCGAGCGGATGACGCAGCTCGTCCGCCGCTACGGCACCACGGTCTTCGACCGGCTGCGGCGGGAGTACCTCGACTACTGCGAGGCCCTGGTGCGCGCCGAGCTGAAGGAGTTCCGCCCCGGCGCCTACGCCGCCGCGCGCACCCTGGAGCTGCACCACGACCCGGGCAGGGCGCCCGAGCTCGTACGCGTGCACGCCGAGGTCGGCGTCGGCGACGACGGCACACTCGCGATCGACCTGTCCGGCTCCGACCCGCAGATCGCCCTGCCGTTCAACGTCGTGCTGTCCAACAGCCGGTCGGCCGCGCTGGTCGCGCTGCGCTGCTTCCTGTCCGACGAGCTGCCCATGAACGCCGGGATAGAACGGTGCGTGCGCGTCACCTGCCTGCCGGGACGGGTCACCAACCCCGAACTGCCGGCGCCGGTCGGCGCACGCGCGGCGCTGGCCGCCCTGGTGAACGAGGCCATGGTCGACGCGATGGGACAGGCCCACAGCGGCGTCAGGGCGGCCGGCAGCAGCGGCGGCACCACGATGCCGTACGTATGGGCCCACACGGACGGCATCCTCATCGACAACTCGACGACCGGCGGGATGGGCGCGACCTCCCGGCGGGCCGGCGCGAGTGTGGTGGACAACTGTGTGACCAACGCGATGAGCTACCCCAACGAGGTGCTCGAACAGGACCATCCCGTCCTGATCGAGGAAGTCCGCCTGCGCCGCGGTTCCGGAGGCGCGGGCCGCCACGGCGGCGGCGACGGGCTCGTCCGCCGGGTGCGCTTCCTCGCCGACGGCGTCCTGTCGCTGCGGGGCTACCGGACCCTCAGCGGTCCGCCCGGCGCCGACGGCGGGGCCGACGGCGCGGTGTCCCGGTGGACCCTCATCCGCGACGGCCAGGAGCGGCCGCTCGCCCCCCAGCAGACGGGGATCACGACCCTGCCCGGCGACGTGCTGCTGATAGAGACGCCCGGCGGCGGAGGCTTCGGCTCGCGGGAGGAGACCACTGATGAAGCCTGACCACGATCGGCTGTGCCGGGCGCAGTCGCTGCTCTTCGTGCCCGGCGACCGTCCGGACCGGTACGACAAGGCTCTGGCCGCCGGAGCCGACGCCGTCATCGTCGATCTCGAGGACGCGGTGCGGCCCGCCGACCGGCCGCGGGCCCGCGGCCATCTCGCCGACCTGCTCCAGCGGCATCAGGCCGCGCAGGTCCCCATCCTGGTCCGGGTGAACGACGTGCATACCGGCGAACTGGCCGCCGACCTTGAGAGCGTCGTCCGGGCCGGGCTCGGCGGCCTCGTCGTGCCCAAGCTCGACCCGGACTCGGCGACGGACACCGACCGGCTGATCAGCGAGGCCGAACAGGCGCGAGGGCTGGCGCCGGACTCGGTCCCCGTGCTCGGCATCGTCGAGACGGCCGCGGGGCTGCTGCGGCTCGCCACCCTGCCGCGGCTGCCCGCGCGGGTCGTACGGCTCGCCTTCGGGGCGGGCGACTTCTCCGCCGACACCGGCGCGGCCTGGCTGCCCGGCTCCCCATCGCTGCTCGCGGCCAAGTCGATGATCGTATGGATCTCCACGGCCCTTGGCCTGGCCGCGCCCGTCGACACCGCGTTCCCCTGGGTGAGCGACCTCGACGGGCTGCGTACCGAGTCCGATCAGGCCGCGGGCGTCGGCTACCTGGGAAAGTTCTGCATCCACCCCGCGCAGATCGAGGCCGTGCACGCCGCACTGCGGCCGTCGCACGAACAGGTGCGGAAGGCCGAGGCGGTCATCGAGGCGCTGTCGGCGTCCGGCGCCGCCGGGGCGCAGCTGCTCGACGGCCAGCTCATCGACGAAGCCGTGGTCAAGTGGGCACGAGGTGTGCTCGCGATCGGCGGCGGGCCGCACCGGGCTTGACAGAAACCACCACTACCCCCGGCCCGGAGGGCCACAGGAGAGAACGTGTCGGCCATTCCCGAATACAGCTCCTCGTCCATGGACGAGGACCCGGCCCCGGACGAAGCGGTCCTCGACCAGGTCGCGCAGAAGGTGCTGTGGCTCGCGACCTCCATGGTGCACCACGCGAACCGGGTCAGGGCGAACCCGAGCGGCATCAAGGTCGGCGGCCACCAGGCGTCGTCGGCGTCCATGGTGAGCCTGATGACGGCCCTGTGGTTCGACGGGCTCACGGCGGAGGACCGGGTCTCGGTGAAGCCCCATGCCTCACCCGTCCTGCACGCGATCAACTACCTGCTGGGGCGCCTGGACGTCAGCTATCTGTCACGCCTGCGCGAGTACGGCGGGCTGCAGCCGTACCCGTCCCGCACCAAAGACCCGGACCACCCCGACTACTCCACCGGCAGCGTCGGCATCGGCGCCACCGCGCCCGTCTGGGGCGCGATCGCGAGGCGCTACCTCTCCGCCCGCCTCGGCACCGAGGCCGGTGGCCGCCAGATCTCGCTGCTCGGCGACGCCGAGCTGGACGAGGGCGCGATCTGGGAGTGTGTGGCCGACCCCATGGTCGCCCATCTGGGAGAGGTCCTCTGGGTCGTGGACCTCAACCGTCAGTCGCTCGACCGGGTCGTGCCGGACATCGCCATCGGACGGTGGTCCGGCATGTTCGCCGCCGCAGGCTGGGACGTCGTCGAGGTGAAGTACGGCCGTCAGCTGCACCGCATGTTCACCCGGGCCGGCGGGCAGGCCCTGCGCCGCCGCATCGACGAGATGAGCAACGAGGAGTACCAGTGGCTTCTGCGCACCCCGGCCCAGGACCTGCGCGAACGGCTCATCGGCGGTGGCCCGGACGCCCGTGCGCTGCGACGGGTGCTGCGCGACAGCGATGACGCCGAGCTCGCGGCACTGATCCGTGATCTCGGCGGGCACGACATGGCGGAGCTGTCGCGGGCCTTCGCCACGGCCGACCCCTCCCGCCCCACGGTCGTGTTCGCGTACACGATCAAGGGCTGGAACCTGCCGATCGAGGGCCACCCGGGCAACCACTCGGCGCTGCTGTCCGACGGCCAGTACCGGCAGCTCGCCGAGCGGATCGGCGGTGATCCGCAGGACCCGTGGCGGCCCTTCGAGGCGGGCTCCGCCGCCGGGCGGCTCTGTGCCCAGGTCGCCGACCGTCTGCGGCGCGGGGAGCCGCTCCGCAGCGAGCCGCCGGCGATGCCCACCGAGCTCGGCCGGCGCTACCGGGGGCGTCAGTCGACGCAGGCGACGCTGGGACGCGTCCTCGGCGACCTCGCCAGGGACGCGCCGGATGTGGCGGCGCGTGTGGTGACGGTCTCCCCCGACGTCGCGAGTTCCACCAACGCGGGCGGCTGGATCAACCGCGTCGGCGTGTGGTCACCGCGCGAACGCCACGACTGGTTCGCGGAGGACGGCGACCGCCTCATCCGGTGGCGTGAGTCGCCCCGCAGCCAGCACATCGAGCTGGGCATCGCCGAGGTCAACCTGATGGGCCTGCTCGGCGAACTCGGCGCCACCTGGTTGACCGTGGGCGAGCCGCTTCTCCCGATCGGCACGATCTACGACCCGTTCGTGGGGCGCGCGCTGGAGCCGTGGTCGTTCGGCACGTACGCCGGCGGGCGGTCCATCCTGGTCGGCACCCCGTCGGGGGTGACGCTGGCCGCGGAGGGCGGCGCGCACCAGAGCGTCGTCACCCCGACGGTCGGCCTGCAGCAGCCCGGCGTCACCACCTACGAACCGGCCTTCGCCGTCGAGGCCGAATGGTGCCTGCTGCACGCGCTCTCCCGGCTCGGCCGGGCCGACGGCGAGTCGGCCTACCTGCGCCTCACCACGCGGCCGATCGACCAGGAACTGGCCGCCGTGCCGGCCGACGCCTTCGGCCGGGAACGGCGCCGGCGTGCCGTGCTGAACGGCGGATACCGCCTGCGGGCCGTGCCCGGGGTCCCCGACGTCACCCTCGCCGCCGCCGGCGCCCTGGTGCCGGAGGCGATCGAGGCGGCCGAGCGGCTGGAGGAGGCCGGCGTCGCCTGCGACGTGGTCGTCGTCACCTCCTACGACCTGTTGTGGCGGGCCATGTCGGCGGGCCCGTCCGGCGACGGGACCTGGATCGTGGAGGAGGTCTTCCCGGCCTCCCGCCGTTCGCCGCTTGTCACGGTGCTGGACGGGCACCCGCACACCCTCGCCTTCCTCGGCGCGTTCACCGGGAGCCCGGTGTCCTGCCTGGGCGTTTCGAGCTTCGGCCAGGGCGGCTCACTGGAGGACGTCTACCGCAGCCACCGGATCGACGCGCCGTCCATCGAGGAGGCCGCCCTGAGCCTGCTCCGCCGCACCTCGTGACAGACCGCGCACCCCGGAAGGTCCGGGGTGCGCGCACGGCCATGGACACCGACCTGCCTGTATGCCCGATCAGCCCTTGGAAGCCCACAGGTTGATGTTCCAGGGGCTGTCGCTGTCCACCTTCAGTGCCGCAGTCGCCACGACACGCTTGATCATTTTCATGAGCATTTCCTTCCGAAAAGCTGTTGTCACACGGATCATCCGGACGCGCGCGGACTCGCGGTCCGTCCCGAAGCGGGGCGCCGGCCGGAGCTCGGCTCCTTGGTCGTGGCACGTCGGGCTCCGGCCGGGCAGGAAGCACCCTGCTGCAGGTTGAGCCGGTCATGGATCAGGCCCACGTACAGGCAGCCTTCCGCCGCGTTGGGCTCGACGATTCCCCCTTCGTGCCATTCGTTCCACGCGTAGACGCTGACGAAGTTGTCCACGGCCGACAGGTGGGTGGAGCCGGCGATGTCGGTGCGGACCCGGTCCAGGGCCTGGCCGAACCGTTCGGGGGTCTGGTCGGTGTAGAAGCGGATCGCCGCACGGTCGGGGATGAGGTGCGGGTAACGCGGGCGCTCGTCGAATCCGGCCGCCGCGCACCGCATGAACTGCGGCGGAGTCCTGCCGAGGTATCCGGGCAGCCCGGCCACGTAGTCGGCGTAGCTCTTGACCTGGTCGATGGTCACACCGCAGTAGGCGCCGTCGGCGCCCCACCTGGCGGGGGCGCTCGGATCGAGCATCGCCTCCCAGTAGCCGAGCACCAGCACGTCCTCGTTCAGCATGAGCTTCGCCTGCTTGCGCACGGCGTCCGCGAACGCGCGCGTGTCGGCGTCGTCGCCCTGGCCGAGGCCGCGCCGGTCGCACAGCCCGAGGATCAGGCGGCCGTCGTTGGCGCGCAGGTAGTGGGGCTGGCTGAAGAACCTGGAGGCGAACCTTTTGGCGACGGTCGTGTAGTCGGCCTCGGGTATGTGCAGACCACCCCAGGGGTGCGCGCAGACGGTGATCGCGAAGTCGATGTCGTGACGGTTGCGGGCCTGGGCGAACGCCGCCAGCGACGCCTCGAACACCTCCGGCGAGGCCTGCCGGGCGCTGTCCCAGTACCAATAGAACTGGAAGAAGTCGAGACCGGCGGCGGTGGCCTGGCTGATGTGCCGTTCGAGTGTCGCCGGGCGGGAGTCATCGTAGAAGCCGATCTGGGGCCGCAACCGGGAGAAGTCGCCCTCCCAGCCCTGGGTGTCGCGTGGCACCTGCGGGGCGTCGGCGCCGGAGAAGTCCCGCACGCCTCCCCACCAGTCGCCCTCCCGGCCGAAGACGCGCTTCGTGGCGGCGATGACGTCCTTCGACCCAGGGTTGAAGGTGCCGAAGTAGATCGCGCCGGCGCGGATCCATTCCGGGTGGGCCCAGCCCAGCGGCCCGTCGACGTGGTAGCCCTCGGCGGCGAGTTCCCGCGTACGGTCCTCGAACGCCACCCGCCACTCACCGGAGCGGCTGAAGCGCATCAGCCGCCGCGTGCCGGGAGCCTGCTGCTTGGCCAGGTGTCCGGCGATCCCTTCATGGACGAACCGCCCCCCGGCCACCAGGCTGTCTCGTTCCTCCGCCGAGGGCGTCAGCAGGTACGCCGATCCGGCGCGCAGCCGGAAGACGGGTTGCGAGCCGGTGAACGCCGAGGTCCGCCAGTAGCCGATCTGGCCCGGGGCGCGGACGAACCCATGCTGGTGCACCGCCGCGTTCGCCTCGCTGACCGAGAGCGTGTACAGCCGTCCCTTGCCGCCCGGCGCCAGCAGTTCCATCATCGGCACGGGATCACGCACCTCGGCCGCGGCGGCGGAGGTGAGAGTCCGCGCGCCGGGCTCGCGGTCGGCGCCGCCGACCGCCGGACCGGGCGCGAGCAGGCACAAGCCGAACGTCACGGCCAGTGCCGCTTTCCACAGATGTCGCATCACACTGCGTTCTCTCGTCGTCACGGGGGATCACCGGGGCCGGTGAGGCGGAGAGGCCCAGGCGCATCCGGCGTGACCGCGCCTGTCGCGCCGTCCCTGCCGTGTCGATCGCCTGACAGCACTGCACCACGGGAAGGTATCGGGCGGGACGGGCCTGGGATGGCCGGATGTTCGGCTTGTGCCGCCACTGGCGGAAACGGCATGCCGTTTGGCGGATCCCGGTCGGCCTGATCCGGTTCGACGGCATCACGGGGCGTCATCCATGGCCGCGCGCAGGCGGCGTGCGCCGTCGGCCAGCTCGGTGAGGTTCGCGGCGGCGGCGAAGTTCAGCCTGACGAAGTCGCCCGGCGCTTCTGCGGCGAAGAAATCCTGGCCGGAGTCGATCGCCACGTGGTGACGCCGGGCCGCTTCTGCGGCGTCGCCCAGGCGGCCGGTCCGCGCCCACAGGTGCAGGCCCCCCGCGGGGATCTGCGCCACCTGCCAGTCCGGGAGGTGCTCGGCGAGCGCAGCGGCCAAGGCGGCGCAGCGCTCCCGCAGCGCCGCCGCCAGCGCGCGCAGGTGCCGGTCCCACGCGGGCGAGCTGACCAGTTCGATCGCGGCCTCCTGCAGGGGCCGGGCGATGAAGAAGTCGTCGACCAGCCGCATGGCGCGCAGTCTGGCCATCACCGGGCCGCGGGCCACCAGCGCGCCGATGCGCAGGCTCGGCGAGGACGCCTTGGTGAGCGAGGTCGCGTACACCACGACGCCGTCCCGGTCGTCGCTGACCAGAGGGGGCGGCAAGGGGCGGCCATGGCCGAGCAGGCGGGCGAAGTCGTCCTCCAGGACGAAGGCGCCGACGGCCCGTGCCACGTCGACCACCTGACGGCGGCGCTCGGCCGCCAGGACGGTCCCGGTGGGATTGTGGAAGACCGGCTGGCAGTACAGCAGGCGGGCCCCGGTCATGGCGAAGGCCTCCGCCAGCGACTCCGGGCGGACGCCGTCGGCGTCCAGTGGCACCGGCACGGGACGCAGGCCGGCGGCGCGGGCCGCGGACAGTGCCCCGGGGTAGGTGGGCGACTCCACCAGGACGCGATCGCCCGGCGCGGCGATGGCGCGGAACGCCGTCGACAGCGCGCCCTGGCCGCCTCCGGTGATCAGGACGTCGTCGGGGTCCACGCCGGCGGTCCTGGCGAAGACGGCCCGCAGGGCGGCGAGTCCTTCGGCCGGGGCCCGGTCCCAGGCGTCGGGGCGGCGTGAGGCTCTGGCCAGTGCCGCGGCCAGCGCCCTGGCCGGCTGGAGTGACCGGTGCAGGTATCCGCCGGACATGGTGATGGAGCCGGGCGGCGGCGGGCCGATCATCTGGCTCACCCGGGCGGTGTCGACGTTGCGGTCTCCCAGGGCCAGCGCCTGCCAGGAGGTGTCCCCGGGCGCGGGGCCGCGTCCGGGCCGCCGTCCGGCGACGAAGGTGCCGCTGCCCGGCCGGGTCACCACCAGGCCCTCCGCGGCCAGGAGGGCGTACGCGCGGGTCACGGTCACCGGGCTGACGCCATGGCGGTGTACCAGCTCGCGGGCACTGGGGAGCCGGGCACCCGACGAGAGGCCCGCGATCTCCGCACGGAGGCTGGCCACGAGCTGCTGAGTAGTGTTACTCTCGTGCATGTTGGATAAGAGTAACGTTTTCGAGTTCACCGCGGAAACACTTCAGGCCCTCCGGGCCGACGCCCCCGCCTCCGCATCGGTCATCCACTTCAACAACGCGGGCTGCGGCCTCCTCCCCCGGCCCGTACTCGAGACGATGATCGATCACCTGCGGCTGGAAGCGGAGATCGGCGGCTACGAGGCCTCCGCCGCCCGCGCCGAGCAGGTGCGCGACTTCTACGTCTCCATCGCCGAGCTCATCGGATGCCGCCCGGAGAACGTCGCCTTCGCCGGCAGCGCCACCCACGCCTACAGCAAGGCGCTCTCCGCCATCCCCTTCGAACCCGGCGACGTCATCCTGACCACCCGCAACGACTTCATCTCCAACCAGATCGCCTTCCTCGCCCTGCGCAAGCGCTTCGGCGTGGAGATCGTGCACGCCCCCGACCTGCCCGACGGCGGCGGCGTGGACGTGGCGGCCATGGCGGCCCTCATGCGCGCCAGGCGTCCACGCCTGGTCGCCGCCACCCACGTGCCGACCAACTCGGGCCTGGTCCAGCCGATCGCCGAGATCGGCCGCCACTGCCGCGAACTCGGCCTGCTCTACCTCGTCGACGCCTGCCAGTCGATCGGCCAGTACCCGATCGACGTCGAGGAGATCGGCTGCGACCTGCTCACCTCCACCTGCCGCAAGTTCCTGCGCGGCCCGCGCGGATCGGGCTTCCTGTACGTCTCCGACCGGGTGCTCGCCGAAGGCTACGAGCCGCTGTTCATCGACATGTACGGCGCCCGCTGGGTGGCCGGCGACCAGTACGAGCCGGTGGAGTCCGCGGCCCGCTTCGAGGAGTGGGAGTTCCCCTACTCCACCCTGCTGGGCTGCGCGGCGGCGGCCCGTTACGCGCTGAGCATCGGTCTGGAGCCCATCTCCCGGCGCACCCCGGCGCTGGCGGCCCGCCTGCGCGACCAGCTGGCCGCCATCCCCGGCGTCCGGGTGCTGGACCGCGGCGCGCAACTGGCCGCCCTGGTCACCTTCGACGTCGAAGGCTGGGACCCTCAGCGGTTCAAGTCGGCCGTCGACGCCCGGGGCGTCAATTCCGCGTTGAGCTTCCGCGAGTTCGCCCAGTACGACTTCGCCGACAAGGACGTGGAGTGGGCGCTGCGGCTGTCGCCGCACTACTACAACACCGAAGCCGAGGTCGACACGGTGGCGGGGACGATCGCCGAACTGGCGAAGTCCGCCCCGCGGTGACGGTGACTCCGCGGCGCGACCGCGCCTCGCCACCCCGTACCGGCGCCTCACCCGTGGCCGGCCACGGTGTGCTGATGAGCCGTCCCCCAGGGTGATTGGCGGGAAAGCGGCGGTGGATGGCGGTCCCGGCGCTGGAGCCTGCCGCCTGGACAGTGCCACGCTGGCCACGAGTGTGTTCACTGACGAAGGGATTTCTCATGAAGCGTGTCATCGCGACGGTGGCGACCGTTCTGGCGGTGGGCGGCGGAGTGGCTCTGGCTTCCGCCGGCGCCGCCGCGGCCGACGACACCGGCAGTGTGCGGATCACCCAGACGACGGACAACCGGGACATGTAGACCATATTTCCCCGAAGGGCGAGCGGCTCGTCGTACGCTCGGCGACGATGCCAGGGGCGGACGTAGCCAGGTCCTTGAGCGCGCCGGGCCGGGGTCGCCGGATGGTCCTGTCACCGGGACCGAGGCGGCCTCGGCCCGGCCGCGTTCCTGCCTGGACGAGGCCGGGGTGACGAGCCAGGAGCGCGGCCCCGATCCACTCGCCGAGGTCCGGGCGAGCTTTCGGGGACCGTACGCAGCCACGGGGAGGCTCCATGACCTTGCGGGAATTCCTGCTCGCGTATCGACGGCGGACGGGGATCACCCAGCGGGAGCTCGCGGCCCGGGCCGGCATCAGCGTGCGACTGCTCCGCGACCTGGAGCATGGCGTCGCCCTCCGCCCGAACAGCCGCTCCAAGGCCACGCTCGCCGATGCGGTCGGCCTGTCGGTCGCCGAGCTCGACCTGCTCCAGCGGAACGCGCCGGCAGCCGCCCGGCCCCCGCTCCTGCGCGTCGACGTGCTGGGGCCGCTGACCATCCGCGTGCGCGGGAACGCGGTCGACCTGGCGTCTCCCTCCCAGCGCCGCCTTCTCGGGCTGCTCACGCTGCGCGCCGGCCACGTCGTCACGCACACGGAGATCGTCGACTTCCTGTGGGACGCCGACATCCCCGCCTCCTACCTCAACCTCGTGCACGGTCACGTGTCGCGGCTGCGGCGCTTCCTCGGCGACGCCGGGGCGGGCGCGGGCCTGATCGCCCGGACGGGAGCGGGCTACCGGCTGACCCTGGCAGCCGATCAGAGCGACGCGCTGGAGTTCACCGGCCTGCTGGAGCGGGCCGCGGCTCATCGCGCCGCGGCCAGCCCTGATGCCGCGCGTCAGGCGTATGAGCAGGCGCTGTCGCTCTGGCGGGGGCAGCCGCTGGCCGACCTTCCCGCCCACACCTTCCAGCACCCCACGGTGGTCGCCCTGGCCCGGCAGCGGCTGACGGCGGTGCTGGAGTACGCCGACCTCGCGCTGGACACCGGGCACGCCGGGGCCGCGCTGGAGCGGCTCCACGAGGTGGCGCACACCGAACCCCTGCACGAGGGGCTGAACGCGCGGATCCTGCTCGCCCTCGCCGCGTCCGGGCAGCGGGCGGCCGCGATCCGGCGCTACGACGACCTGCGCGACCGGCTCCAGGCCGAGCTGGGCATCGACCCGGGCCCGGAGCTGCGGGACGCCCGCGCCCGCGTCCTGCGCCAGGACGGCCCCCGCGACGGCCCCCGCGACGACCCCCGGGACGGCTTTCGGGACGGCTTTCGGGACGGCTTTCGGGACAACCCCCGGGCCCCCTCCACCGCGCCGCCGGCCGCCGTCCCCGCCGCCGTCCCCGCCCAGCTGCCCCCGGACCTCGCCGCGTTCACCGGCCGTGGGGAGCAGCTCGGCGCGCTGGACGCGTACCTGCCGGCCGCGGACGCGCAGCCGGCGGCGGCCAGGGTGTCGGTGATCAGCGGCACCGCCGGAGTGGGCAAGACGTCGCTGGCCGTGCACTGGGCCCACCGGGTGCGGCACCGCTTCCCCGACGGGCAGCTCTACTACAACCTGCGCGGCTACTCCGCGCACACCGCCAAGACCGCCGCGGACGCCCTGACCGGCTTCCTGCTCGCCCTCGGGGTCGCGCCGGCGTCCGTGCCGCTCGACGTGGACGCCCGCAGCGCGCTGTTCCGATCGCTCACGGCCGAGCGGCGGCTGCTGATCGTGCTGGACGACGTGATCAGCCCCGAAGAGGTCCGTCCCGTCATCCCGGCCAGCGGCGGCAGCGCGGTCGTCGCCACCAGCCGCAACGACCTGTCGGGGCTACGGGTCCACGACGACGCGCTCATCGTGGAGCTGGACGTTCTCAGCATGCGGGAGGCCGTGACCCTGCTGACCAGGACGCTCGCTCCGCGCGCCGACGACACGCTCGCGCCGCTGTTCGAGCAGCTCGCCGAGCTCTGCGCGCGGCTGCCGCTGGCGCTGCGGATCGCGGCGGCCAACATCAGCCGCGGAACCCACGCGACGGTGCGGGACTACGTCACGGCCCTGCGCGAGGGCGACCGGCTGGCCGAGCTGGCGGTCGACGGCACGGCCGACGCGGCCGTGGAGGCGGCCTTCGCCCTCTCCTACGCCGCGCTGCCTCCGTCCACGGCCCGCCTGTTCCGGCTGCTCGGCCTGCTCCCGGGCATCGACTTCAGCGTCGAGGCCGCCGCCGCGCTCACCGGCTCCACCGTACGGGAGATCCGGCGGGAGCTCGCCCGGCTGGCCACCGCGAACCTCGTCGACCGGGTCGAACCCGGCCGGTACCGCTTCCACGACCTGCTGCGCCTGTACGCCGCCGAGCGCGCCACCACGCTGGAAAGCCCGCGGCGCCTGACGGAGGCGAGGCAGCGCCTGTACGACTGGTACGTGCTGAGCGTACGGGCCGCCGTCGAGCAGAGTCACCCGCACTGGGGAAGGCTGCCCCTGGACTCCGGGCCGGAGGAGACGCGGGCGATGGAGTTCGCCGATCTCGCCGCGGCGGCGCACTGGCTGGACCGCGAGCACGGCAACCTGGTCGCCGCCGTCCACGCCGCGGCCCGTTCCGGGCCCAGACGGTCGGCGTGGCTGCTCGTCGACGCGATGCGCAGCCACTTCTGGGCGAGCGGGAACATGGCCGACTGGCTGTCCTGCGCCCGGGCGGCCGCGACGGCGGCCGAGGAGGAGGGCGAAGCGGCCGGACAGGCGGCGGCCCTGCTGGCCCTCGCCGACGCGCACGCCTTCCACCGGCGGCACGAGGCGCTCTCGCTGTACGAGCAGGCGTTCGATCTCGCTGTGAAGGGCGAATGGCGGGCCGGCGCCTCCTCCATCGTCAACAATCTCGGCGGCCACCAAGCCCGCTTCGGGAAGCTGCCTGACGCGGTCCGCACGCTGCGGCGCGGCATCGAGCTCGACGAGGAGGACGGCCGGACGGCCTGGCTCGGCGTCAAGCACGTCAATCTCGCGGCGACGTACGCCCAGCTCGGCCTGCTGGAGGACGCCCACAGCCACCTTCTCAAGGCCGTCGATCTCCACCCTGACCTCGACGGCATCATCGCGCTCAACCTCGGCGAGGTGTGCCACCTGCGCGGCAGCTTCGCCGAGGCGCTGCGCCACCTCGGGCAGGCGCGTGCCCGCAGCCTGTCGGCCAAGGCCCGGAGCGTGGAGCTGTCCTGCCTGGTCCAGCTGGCCGAGGTACGCGGCGAGCTCGGCCAACACGACATCGCGCTCGCTCTCGCGCAGGAGGCCCTGGACCGTAGCCGCGACCTCCACGACCGCTACACGCAGGCGCAGGCGCACAACGCGCTGGGCCGGTTGCAGCAGCTGACCGGACGCCCGGCCCGGGCCGCCGAGCATCACGAGCGCGCCGCCGACCTGGCCGGCGACCCGCACCCGATCGTCAGAGCCTTCGCCCTGGTCGGGCGGGCGGTCGCGGCCGGGGCCATGCGCGACCCCGGTGCGGCCGCCTTCGCCGGGCAGGCCCTCCGGATCGCCCGCGAACGATCGTTCCGCATCGTCGAGGGCCAGGCCCGCACCGCGCTCGCCGGCATCGCGCTGGCGGCCGGGGACCTCGCGGAGGCGGAGCGGGAGGCTCGGGCGGCCCTGGACGTCCACCGCCGGACGGGTCACCGCCTCGGTGAGGCGCGCGCGACCCGCGTGCTCGGCGACGTGCTCACCGGCGCGGACGGGGCCGCGTACCGGCGGGAGAGCGCGCGGCTGCGCCGCGAACTGGGTGTCACCCGCCGATCGACGCTCTGACCGCGCGCCGTCCAGGCCCGCCCTGGGCCCTAGTTTCCGGACCTGAACTGGTACAGCAGAGGACCGTTGAGCTCCCATCCCGGCTCGTTGACCAGGATGCTGTTCTTGTGCGCCTCGATGGCCAGGCGCCATCTGCCGTTGTTCGACAGCCGGTACACCTTCACCTCGCCACCCGCCGCGGCCGATCCCGGCGCGTAGCCGAGCACGCCTTCATAGGTGAAGTCGCCCGACTTCACCAGCGTGTCCCGCTCGCTGAGCGAGGCCGTCACGAGGTAGGACGCCTTCTTGGACCAGCGCAGCCGATACAGCGGCTTGCCACCCCGGAACGGCGCGGGAGAGATGAAGTGCAGCGGAGTCTGGGTGAGCGTCCAGCCGTGCTTGGTGACGGCGCTCTGCTTCTCCGACTCGCTGGCCGTGTAGAAGTAGCCCCCGTCCTTGGTGAGCAGTTCGTAGACCTTGACCCGCCGCTCGACGACGGCGGTCGCCGTGGCCTCCCCGGCGACCCCGGCGCGCACGTCGGCCGCGGCCGGCAGAGCGGCGCCGGCGACCGCCAGTGAGGAGCCGAGCACCAGAGCCAGTCCCAGGCCGGTGGCACGAGTCATCCGTCCGGATGAGAGGGTCATCTATCCGTCTTCCCTTCACGTGGTTACGTTGAGCCCGCCCGCCGGCGTCACGGCCCCGATGCGCCGCCGTCCCCGAGCGATGCGGACCGGCATCACCCTACGCATCGGCCGGATCTTGGAAGCCTCTCCGCCAAGGTCTGTCAGGATCACGACGTTCTCTGGCAGTGACAGCCTGATGGCGCAGGTCAGGGCGGCCGTTCCGAGACGACGGCGCCCGTGGGACGGCCTCCTGTGACCGCGGTCGCGGACGCATGGCCCCGCCCGGTCCGGGGCAGGGCAAGCCGCCGGAGGTGAGATCATGTCCCTGTTGCCCGCACCCGTCGCCCACCGGACCACCGTCGTCGACGGGATCGAGATTTTCTACCGCGAGGCCGGCCCGCCCGACGCGCCGGTGCTGCTGTTGCCGCACGGCTATCCGTGCTCCTCCTACGAGTTCCGCGACCTGATGGCGGCGCTGGGCGACCGCTGGCGCCTTCTCGCGCCCGACCTGCCCGGCTTCGGCTACAGCGCCACTCCCGAGGACTTCTCCTACACCTTCGCCGGCTACGCCGACTTCCTCGAACGGTTCGCCCACGTCATGGAGTTGTCCCGGTACGCGCTCTACCTGCACGACTACGGCTCCCAGTTCGGACTGCGGCTGGCGATGCGCGCCCCCGAGCGCGTGAGCGCCCTCATCATCCAGAACGGCGACATCTACGAGGACACGCTCGGACCCAAGTACGCCTGGCTGAAGGAGCACTGGGCGCACCCCACGCCGGAGGGCCGGGCCAAGGTGGTCGCGCACGTCTCGGAGGAGGGCTTCCGCGGCGAGTTCGTCGGCGAGCTGCCCCCGCGTCTGGCCGAGCGGGTGAGCCCGGATCTGTGGACCCTGCACTGGAAGCTGATGAACACCCCTGAGCGGCTCGCCAACGTCGTCAACCTGATCGAGGACCAGGCCTCGACGCTCGCGTGGTTCGCCGAGGAGCAGGCATACCTGCGCGAACACCGGCCCCCGACCCTGATCGTCTGGGGACCGCACGACGGCTACATGCCCGAGGAGTCGGCCAGGGCCTACCTGCGCGACCTCCCCGACGCGGAGCTGCACCTGCTCGACGCCGGTCACTGGGCGTTGGAGACCAGCCTGGACGAGATCGTGCCCCTCGTCCGCGACTTCCTCACACGCGTGCTCCCGCAGGAGACACGACACCCGTGAGGGCGGCCGCGGGCCGCTTCGCGTCAGGATCTGGCGTGGAAAGCACGCCGGTACTCGTGCGGGCCGACACCGTGACGTTTGGCGAAATGCAGGCGCAGAACCCCGCCGGAGCCGAAGCCCACCAGGTGAGCGATCTTCTCGACGGGCAGGTCCGTCGTCTCCAGCAGCCCTTCGGCGCGGTCGAGCCGCTGATCGCGAAGCCAGGCCTGCGGCGTGGTGCCGGTGGCCTCGCGGAAGCGGCGGGCGAAGGTGCGCGGGCTCATCAACGCCTGTCGCGCCAGGTCGTCGACCGACAGGGGTTGTTGCAGCCGGGTTCGCGCCCATTCCAGCAGATCTGTCACGCGGTCGCGGTCCACCGCCGCCCTGCTGGCGGTGTCGGTGTCCGATGCCGGAGCGACGTAGCGGACCTGCCCGTTCTCCCGGCGCGGCAAGGCCAGCACGTCGTGTGCGGCGGCGGTGAAGGCGGCCGTGCCGTGCTCGCGGCGCAGCAGGTGCAGGAACATGTCGAGGCCCGCCAGGCCGTCCGCGCCGGTGACGATGTCCCCTTCGTCGCAGTACAGAGCCGCCGGGTCCACCTTAACCCGCGGGTACCTGCGCGCCATCTTCTCGGCCAGGTCCCTGTCGGTGGCGGCCCGGCGGCCGTCCAGCAGACCGGTCCCGGCCAGCAGGAACGACCCGCTGCCGTACGCGGCGATGATCGTCCCGCGACGGTGGGCCTGCCGCAGGGCGTCGACCACCTGCGGCTTCAGCGGCACCAGCGGTTCGTCGGTGGGCAGCACGACGATCAGATCGGCCGCGGTCATGGCGGCCAGACCGTGGTGGCCCTCCATCAGCAGGCCCAGGTCGGTGCGCAGGCCGCGCTCGTCGTCGGAGCAGAAGGTGCAGGTGAAGGCGGGCGGGCCGGCGGCGGACCTGTCCGCGAACAGCCTGTTGACCAGGCCCAGGCCGAAGGAACTGACGCCGTGGGTGACGTAGGCGACCACGCACTGGAAGGGCGCCACGACGGGCAGGGAGGGACCCGCGTACGGGCCGGTCTCCTGATGACAATGACCGAAGCCAGACCACAGGACGGGTGTGGAGAGGGTCACCGATGGTTCCTTTCACAGGGAGCTGGTGGCGGACGGCGGGCACGCGAGGGCCCTCCCGCACGTTCGCCCGCTCACGTTAAGCAGGCCCTCTGGCGTCGCCCTGCACGATGTCTGCACCGCGTCGCTCCCGCCGGCCGCCCGGGGCGGCCCTATGACCTGCGGCTATGCCCGTCCACGGTGACCGCGGCGCCGAAAGTGGCGACAACCGGCAGAACCTGCCGTCATCGCGCGGCGGCCGCCGAGGCCGTCCGCTCATCCGGGAGGCGCTCCGGCATCCGGTGGGAGATCATCGGCGTCGGCGATACTGGGGGCGTGGAGTACGTGTCCAGAGTGCCGCGACCGCCGCTGGACGGACTGATCGACGACCTCTACTACCTGGAGGGCGCCCCGCCGTACGCCCTACTGACGCTGCCGCCGATGCCGTCGGCGCTGCTCATCGTCAACCTCGGGGCGCCGTTCCGCATCCGCGCCGGCGCCGACATCCAGACGGCCGAGTACGCCGACGGCTGCGTGGTCACCATGCCCACCCGCGCGCTGGAGTTCGGCTACCCGCTTCCGACCCGGTCCGTCGGCGCGCACGTCAAGCCGTGGGGGCTGGCGCCGTTCCTGCCGATGCCCGCGGCCGAGCTGTGTGACCGGCCGGTGACGATCGAGCAGATCTGGGGCCGTGCCGCCGTCGCCGAGCTGCGGGAGCGGCTGGCCGAGGCGGACGGGCCGCACGAGATGCTGACGCTGCTGGAGGAGGAGCTCATGCGACGGCTGAGCGAGACCGCCGGCCTCGGGCTGGTCCGCCGTACGAGCGGCGTCATCGCGGCGGCCGGCGGGGCGGTGGCGATCGGCGACCTGAGCGTGGCGGCCGGTGTCAGCAGCACGCATCTGGCCCAGCGGTTCAAGCAGCTCATCGGCGTCACGCCGAAGCGGCTGGCCCGTACCCACCGCTTCGCCGCCACGGTGTTCGCGATCGACCCCGCCGGGCCGATCGACTGGGGCGGGCTCGCCGGTGGCGCGGGCTACTTCGACCAGGCCCACTTCGGCCATGAGTTCCGGGCGTTCACCGGGCTCACGCCCACCCGGTACGTCGAGGTCCGGCGGCGGTTCCTGCGCGAGCATCCCGGTCACGCGCTGGACGCTGGCCGCTGCCGGCCGATTGATTTCTTACAAGAGCCGGAGGCTCACGGCACGCTACCTTGAGGGCCCCGAAGCAGAGGAGAGCCCCGTGGGCAAGGTGGTCATGTACAGCTCGGTGTCGGTGGACGGCTTCGTCGCGGACGAGAATGACCAGCCCGGGCCGCTGTTCGACTGGCTGTCCAGCGGTGACGTCCCGTTGGACGACAGCGGCGAGCTGAAGGTGTCGCAGGCGTCCTACGACTACACCCGGACGTACTGGGACCGGATCGGCGTCACGATCGTCGGCCGTCACGTCTTCGACCTGACGGACGGCTGGGACGGCGAGCCGCCGAGCGGCGTCGACCACGTGGTCGTCGTGACGCACCGGCCGGCGCCCGAGGGCTGGGACCCCGAGGCGCCGTTCCACTTCGTCGGCGGCGTCGAGGCAGCCGTGGCCAGGGCGCGCGAGCTCGCGGGTGAGCGGATCGTCGAGGTCGCCGCCGGCGACGTCGGCGGCCAGGTGCTCGCCGCCGGGCTGGTCGACGAGGTGCGCATGGACGTGGTGCCCGTCGTGTTCGGGTCCGGCAAGCGCTATTTCGGGTCGGTCTCCGCGCGGCACCTGCTGGAGGATCCTGACGTGGTGATCCAGGGCGACCAGGTCCTTCACCTGCGCTATCAGGTGCGCCGGTGACCCGGCGTCAGGCTTCCATCAGGGCCGCCGCCTCCTCGTCCGACAGCTCGTCGATCTCGGCCGCCAGCCTCTCCTCCACCGCCGCCGCCAGCCTGCGGACGGTACGGGTCAGGAAGAGGATGTTGAGCGGCAGCTCGATCTCCAGCTCCGAGCAGAGCCGGGCCACCACCCGGGTGCCGAGCATGGAGTGCCCGCCCAGGTCGAAGAAGTCCTCTTCGACGCCGAACCCGTCGCGGTGGAGCACCTCGCTCCAGATCTCGTGCACCAGTTCCTCGGCGGCGGTCCGCGGCGGGAGGGCTTCGGCGGCGGGCGCGGGGACGGGGGCGGGCAGGGCGGAGCGGTCGAGCTTGCCGTTGGGCAGCCTGGGGAAGGAGCCGACGGCCAGGTACAGGCTGGGGATCATGGTGGAGGGCAGCCGGTCCTGCAGGTAGGCCCGCAGTTCGGCCACGGGGGCGTGCTCGTCCACGTACGCCACCAGGGCGCGGCCGCCCGGCGCGTCGTCGCGGACGGCGGCGACGGCGCGGCTGACCCCCGGGTGCGCGGTCAGGGCGGCCTCGACCTCGCCGAGCTCCACGCGGACGCCGCGTACCTTCACCTGGTCGTCCACCCGGCCGACGAACTCCACGGCGCCGCCGGCCGAGCGCCGCACCAGGTCGCCGGTCCGGTAGAGGCGGGCGCCGGGCGGGCCGAACGGGTCGGGGACGAACCGCTGCGCGGTCAGGGACGGCCGCCGGTGGTAGCCGCGGGCCAGCCCGTCGCCGCCGAGCCACAGCTCTCCCACCACGCCGGGCGGCACCGGCTCCATGGCCTCGCTCAGCACGTGGACGGTGGTGTTGGCGACGGGGAGGCCGATCGGGACGCTCTGCTCCCCGGGCCGCGTCACGTGGGTGAGCGACCAGATGGTGGTCTCCGTCGGGCCGTACATGTTGTGCACCTCGCCGGCGACTTCCCGCAGCCGCCGGGCGAAGGCGGGGCCGAGCGGTTCGCCGCCGCTCAGCACCCGGGGCAGGCCGACCGGCAGCTCTTCGACGATCTCCTCCAGGACGGACGGCGGCGCCTGCACGGTGCGCACGTCCGCCTCGGCCAGGACCGGGCCCAGCTTGGCCTCGGGCGGCGCCACGACCACCGTGCCGCCGGACAGCAGCGGCCCGAACAGTTCGAGCGCGGCGATGTCGAAGGACATCGGGGTGAGCAGCAGCATCCGTTCGGCCGCGGTGAAGCCGAGGCTCGTGACCAGGTTGACCACGCCCCGGTGCGGCACCATGACGCCCTTGGGCACGCCGGTGGAGCCGGAGGTGTAGATGACGTAGGCCAGATGGCCGGGTGAGACCTCGGGCAGCGGCCGCTCGTCCGGCGGGCTCTGCGCCAGGTCGGTGAGCACGGGCACGCCGGGCAGCCGTCCGGCCAGTTCCGGCGTGGTCAGGGCGAGCGCGGCCTCCGAGTCCGCCAGCATGAAGCGCAGCCGTTCCACGGGGTAGCGCGGGTCGAGCGGCACGTAGCAGGCGCCCGCCTTGAGCACCGCGAGCAGCGCGATCACCAGGTCGCCGCCGGGCGGGAGGCAGACCGCCACCGGCGACTCCACCGCGACGCCGCGCGAGAGGAGCACCCGGGCCAGCGCCGCGGCCCGCTCGTCGAGCTCGCCGTAGGTGAGCGTGCGGCCTTCGTGCGGGACGACGACGGCGGCCGCGCCGGGCAGGGCCGCCGCGTGCCGGGCCACGAGCGCGTGCACCGGCACGCCGGGGTACGGCAGCCGCGGCCCGTGCCCGGAGGTCACCGCCTCCCGCCGCCTTCCCTCGGGCATCAGCGGCAGCCGCGACAGCGGCAGTGCGGGATCGGCGGTGGCGGCGCCGAGCAGGGCGAGGAACCCTTCGGCCAGCCGGTCGATCGTGGCCGGGTCGTACAGGTCGGTGGCGTACTCCAGCCAGGCGCTCAGGTCGCCGTCGGCGTTCTGGATCTCCAGCGTGAGGTCGGTCTTGGTGGTGCCGGTGCCGATCTGGCCGCGCACGTCGTACGGCAGCTGGTTGAAGGCCACCTGGTAGAGCGGGGTGCGGGAGGGGTCGCGCGGCGGGTTCAGCTCGCTGACGATGCGGGCGAACGGCACGTCCTGGTGGTCGAGCGCGTCCACGACGGTGGTGCGGACCCGTTCCAGCGCCTCGGCGAAGGACGGGTCGCCGCTCAGGTCGGCGCGCAGCGGCAGCGTGTTGACGAACATGCCGATGAGCGGGCTCAGCTCGGGCTGGTCGCGGCCGGCGACGGGCGAGCCGATCACCACGTCGCTCTGCCCGCTCCAGCGGGCGAGCAGCGCGGCGAACGCGGTGAGCAGCACCATGAAGGAGGTGCTGCCGGTGCGCCTGGCCAGCTCGCTCACCCGCGCGGTCAGCTCGGCCGGGACGGTGAAGGGGTGGTTGGCGCCCGCGTAGCCGAACTCGGCCGGCCGCGGCCGGTCGGTGGGCAGCTCCAGCGGCGCCGCCCCGGCCAGGCGTTCGCGCCAGTAGGCCAGGGACGCCTCGAAGCCCTGCTCGCGCTGCCAGACGGCGTAGTCGGCGTACTGCACGGCCAGTTCGGCGAACCGGGGCGGCCGGTTCTCCCGCAGCGCGTGGTACGCCTCGGCGAGGTCCTCGGTGAAGATCCGCATCGACCAGGCGTCGAAGACGGCGTGGTGGGCGACGAGCACCAGCCGCCACTGCCCGCCGCCGAGCCGCACCAGCCGGGTCCGCCACAGCGGCGCCTGGTCGAGGGCGAACAGCTCGGCGGCGTCGGCCGCCGCCAGCGCGGCCAGGTCCGCGGCGCGGTCCTGCTCGGGGCGGCCGGACAGGTCGGTGTGGGCCAGCCGCACCGACGCCTCGGGGGCGATCAGCTGCATGACCGCGTCGCCGCGCGGCTCCAGCCGGGTACGCAGCGGCTCGTGCCGTTCGGCCACCAGCCGCAGCGCCCGCTCCACCAGGCCGGGCTCGACCGCGCCGAGCCGTTCCAGCCGGGAGACGCCGGCGATGTTGTAGAGCGGCACGCCGGGCAGCAGCCTGGTGAGGAACCAGACGCGTTCCTGCGCGTAGGAGGCGGCGAAGGCGTCTTCGGTCAAAGGCATGCGCGTATCTCCCGGGTGATCGGCTCCAGCGCGCTGACCTCGCCGATCGTGGCCAGCCAGTGCCACTGGTCCAGGGCGTGGTAGAGCCGGTAGAACGCCAGCCGCTCGTCCCGGTCGCCGGGCAGGTCCCCGTACCCCTCGAACAGGGCGCGGCGGCGCAGCGGGTCGTCGCGGACGGCGAAGTAGTCGGTGCGGGCCAGGTCCATCAGCGGGTCGCCGCCGAGCGCGTTCTCGACGTCGATGAGGCCGGTCAGCTCCCATCGGCCGTCGCGCCGGGCGACCATGACGTTGCGTTCGTGGAAGTCGTGGTGCAGCAGCACGGGCGTGGCGCAGCGGGCCAGCAGGTGGCGGTCGGCGCTCAGGCGGGCCAGGAGCGCCGCGTGCAGGCCGGGGTCGCCGCCGAACTCGGCGAAGTGGGCGGCCTTGAGCTCGAACTGGCCGCCGACGTAGGCGTCGTTGGTGGGCTCCGTCACGCCGTCGATCGGGCCGAAGGCGGGCGCCGTCACGCTGTGCACGGTGCGCAGCAGGCGGCCCATGTCGCGGTAGAGCCGCTCGACGGTGTCGCGGTCCAGGCCGGCGGAGACCTGGGAGAGCGGCCGGCCCGGCACCTTGGTCATGACCAGGTACGCCTGGGGCAGGTCACGGCGGGAGTCGTCGGCCAGGACCACGGCGGGCGCCGCCGCGCCGGTCCGCGCGAGCAGGTCGTAGACCTGACGCTCCTTGCGCATGCGTTCGGTGAACAGCCCCGGGTACAGCTTGACGATCAGCTCCCGGTCGGCGGTCCTGACCTCGTAGACGGCGCTGATCTCGCCGCCGGTGCGCAGCAGCACCTTCTCCACCGGCTCCCCGAGCAGCTCGCCCGCCTTGGCCGCGCTGAGCGGCATGGTGAGCGCCTTGGCGAAGGCCGGGGCGCTCCAGGCGAGGCTGACGACGTTGCCCGCCCGTTCCCGCAGCGCCCGCGCGCCGACCAGGTCGTCGGGGTCGGCCTCCGGCACCGCCTCGTCGAACCCGGCCAGCACCGGGATCCGCATGGCCACCAGCGCGAGCACCGCGATGCCGAGCCCCAGCAGCACGTACATGAACGCGATGCCGCGGCCCTGGCCCACGCCGATCACCGCGCCGACGGTGCCGGCCAGCGCGCCGCCGGGCATCAGCAGCGGCTCCAGCAGGCGTTCGCCGAGCGGGGCGACCACGGCCATGCCGACCGGCAGCGTCGACCAGGAGATCATCTGGTTGAACGCCATCACCCGGCCGTGGAACCGCTGCGGCACCTTCACGTGGATGATCGTCATGAAGACGCCGTTGACCACCGACAGGCTGCACCACAGCCCGAACGCGCCCAGGCCCACGACCAGCGGCGAGGCGTACATCCCGGTGACGACGGCGAACAGGCTGAGCACCAGGGTGCCCAGCAGCACGGCGCGCATCCGGCGGCGGCGCGGCCCGCCCCACAGCGCGACGATGACGCCGCCGAGGGTGGCGCCCAGGCCGCCGATGAACGAGATGCGGCCGGCGGTGTCCAGGTCGGCGAACGACAGCACCAGCGGCGAGATCGACATCAGCACCGCCGCCAGCATGACGTTCAGCACCGCGAAGTAGAGCAGCGCGGACCGCAGGTGGCGGTTGCCCAGCGACATGCGGAACCCGCCGGCGAGCTCGGCGGCCAGCGTCTCGCGCCGCTCCAGCGCCATCGTGGCGGGGAAGCGGATGAGCGCCAGCGCGGCCAGCACCACGCCGAAGCTGATCACGTCGATCACCAGGATGCCGCCGAGCCCGATCCCGGCCAGCAGCGCGACGGCCAGCAGCGGGGCGACGAACTGCGAGGTGCCGGCGAGCAGTTGCACCACCCCGGCCGCGTGCCCCAGGTACTGCTTGGGCACCAGTTGCGGCAGCGCCGCGGTGTAGGCCAGCCGCTGGAAGACCAGGGTGATCGACAGCAGGGCGACCAGCGGGTAGATGTGCCAGGTGGCCAGCGTGCCGGTCCACAGCAGCACGCCGAAGACGAGCTGCACGGCGCCGGCCGCGCAGTTGCCCAGCGCCATCATGGCCCTCTTGCCGTGCCGGTCGACGAGCGCGCCGATCAGCGGGGCGGCCAGCACGCCTGGCATGATCGCCAGGGCGACGAGCAGGGCGAAGTTCAGCAGGGAGCCGGTGGTGGTGTAGACCCAGATCGGGATGGCGAAGTCGGTGACCGCGGTGCCGACCATGGACAGGAGCTGGAACGCCGAGACGGCCAGGAAGCGGCGCATGCCGGGCTCGGGCGCCCGCTTGCGCGGCGGCGGATCGTCCTGTCCGCCCCGGGTCGAGGTCTTCTCCACCCACCACCCGGCGGCGGGGCCGCGGGCCTGGCGGCTCAGCTCGTCGGCCGCGCCGTACTCCAGGGCGATGTGCGTGTTGGTGAGGACCTGCGCCAGGTCGTCGGCGCGGTATTTGAGGTAGTAGTGGCCGGCCTCGTCCAGGACGACCAGCGCCGTGGTCTCGGACAGGAAGTGCCACTCGCGGTAGCGCTCGCGGTAGTAGTCGGTGGCCGGATCCTGCTCCCCCACGACGGCGATGACCGGGGCGCGCAGCGGCCGGGCCTGCTGCGACAGCATGCGGGTGAAGGCCTCCTCCGCGATCAGCGTGTCCCGCCGCTGGTTGCGGACCATGAACTTGACCTGCTCCTCGTCCAGGCCGGAGATGTCGTTGCCCATGGCCTTCATGCGGTTCTCGTAGGAGCGGTCACCCCGCAGCCGGTCGGTGCGCAGCAGCCTGCCCAGCGGGCCGGCGATCCGCCCTTCCGGGCGGGCGAACGGGAAGATCGCCCCGATGTAGACGGCGACCGGTTCGCGGCCTCGCGCCTCCAGCCGCCGGGCGACCTCGGCGGTGACGGCGCCGCCGATGCCGCAGTGGCCGTACAGGGCGATGGGGCCTTCGATGCCGTCGACAATCTCCTGCACGGCCCGCTCGATGACCTCCTCCAGCGGCATCACCGGCTCGTCGGGGCGGCCGGGGTCGTGGCCGGGGAAGGCCATGGAGTACAGCGCGCACTCCTCGGGCAGCGCGTCGGCCAGCGGCTGGTAGACCAGGGCGCTGCCGCCGCCGTACGGGAAGCAGACCAGGGTGAGGGCGGGGGTGGCGCGCGAGCGGGTCAGGCGGTGCAGCAGCTCGCGCGGCCTGTCCTCGGCCGGCGCCGGCCCTTCGATGAGCTGGGCCAGGCCCCGCACGGTGGGGTGCTGGAACAGGTCCATGACGCCCACCGAGCGGCCTTCGGCCGGGGCCAGCAGCTTGCGGATCCTGGCCACCACCTGGATGGCGACCAGCGAGTGCCCGCCGAGGTCGAAGAAGTCGTCGTCGGCCCGGATGCCGGGCACGCCCAGCAGCTCGCTCCAGATCTGCGCCACGGCGATCTCGGCGGGCGTGCCGGGCAGGGCTCCGCCGCCGCTCGACCGGGTGGGGGCCGGCAGCGCGGACCGGTCGACCTTGCCGTTGGGGCTGAGGGGCAGCGCGTCCATCCGCACGTACGCGGTGGGCACCATGTGGTCGGGCAGCAGCTCCTTGAGCCGGGCGCGCAGCCCGGCCGGGTCGGCCTCGGTGACGACGTAGGCCACCAGGCCGTCGGCGTCGGCCACGACCAGCGCCTCGCGCATGCCGGGCTGCTCGCGCAGCACGGCCTCGACCTCGCCCGGCTCGACCCGCTGGCCACGGATCTTGATCTGGTCGTCGGCCCTGCCGAGGAACTCCACGGCGCCGTCGCGGTCCGTCCTGGCCAGGTCGCCGGTGCGGTAGAGCCGCGAGCCCGCGGGCCCGTACGGGTCGGGCAGGAAGCGTTCGGCGGTCAGGGCGGGCCGGTCGTGGTAGCCGATGGCGACCTGGACGCCGCCGATGTACAGCTCGCCGGTCACGCCGGGCGGCACCGGGCGCAGCCGCGCGTCGAGCACGTGGATGCGGGTGTTCTGCACCGGGTGGCCGATCGGTATCCGGCTCTCGCCGGGCGAGCAGCGCCAGGCGGTCACGTCGACGGCGGCCTCGGTCGGCCCGTAGAGGTTGTGCAGCTCCACCTCCGGCAGCCGCTCGAAGAACCGGGCGGCGACGGCGACCGGCAGCTCCTCCCCGCTGCAGATCACCCTTTTGAGCGACCCGCAGCGCTCGACGTCCTCCTCCTCCAGGAAGGCGGCGAGCATCGACGGCACGAAGTGCATGGTCGTCACGCCGGAGGAGACGATCAGGTCGCGCAGGTAGGCGGTGTCGCGGTGGCCGCCGGGCGCGGCGACGACCAGGCGGGCGCCGGTGATGATCGGCCAGAAGAACTCCCAGACCGACACGTCGAACCCGGCGGGCGTCTTCTGCATCACCGCGTCGGCGCCGGTCAGGCCGAAGCGGCGCTGCATCCAGTCCAGGCGGTTGACGATGGCGGCGTGGGAGTTCGGCACGCCCTTGGGGCGGCCGGTCGAGCCGGAGGTGTAGATCATGTAGGCGGGGCAGGCGGGGGTCAGCGGCGTGTCCGGCAGATCCTCGCGCTCGCGTACGGTCTCCTCCGGCAGCAGGATCGCCGCTCGCGCGTCCCGCAGCATGAAGTCCAGGCGTTCGCGCGGGTAGTCGGGGTCGAGCGGCACGTAGGCGGCGCCGGCCCGGACCACCGCCAGCAGGCTCACGACCAGGTCGAGCGAGCGTTCCATGGCGACGGCGACCCTGACGCCCGGCCGCGCGCCCAGCTCGCGTAATCGCCTGGCCAGCTCGCCGGAGCGCCGCTCCAGCTCGGCGTAGCTGAGCCGGAGCCCGCCGAACTCCAGGGCGACCGCGTCGGGGGTGCGGGCGGCCTGCTCCTCGAACAGCTCTCCCAGCGTCCGGTCCGCCGGGTACGGCACGCTCGGCCCGGCCGCGAGGGCCAGCACGTGCTCGCGCTCCGGCCCGGTCAGCAGCTCCAGGTCCGACACCCGCAGGTCCGGGTCGGCGAGCGCGGCCCGCAGCAGCGTCCCGAACCGGTCGCCGAGCTCCTCGACCGTGTCCCTGGCCAGCAGGTCGCGGTTGTAGACGAACAGCCCGTCGAGCCCGCCGCCGCGCTCGGTCAGGAACAGCTCCAGCTCGAAGGGGGCGGCCCCGGCCGTCAGCGGGTACGGCTCCACCGTCAGGCCCGGCCAGGCGGCGCTGTCCTCGTCGTAGCTGCGCAGCGCCAGCGCCACCTGGAACACCGCGGTGCGTGAGACGTCGCGGGCCAGGCCGAGCTCGCCGACGAGCTGCTCGAAGGGCAGCCGCTGGTGCGCGAAGGCGTCCAGCGTGCTCCGCCTGACCCGGGCGAGCAGCTCGGCGAAGGTGGGATCGTCCTCCAGGTCGGCGCGCATGGCCAGCATGTTGACGAACATGCCGATGAGGGGTTCGAGCTCGCTGCGCGGGCGTCCGCCCACCGGCGTGCCGATCGCGAAGTCGGACTGACCGCTGTGCCGGGCCAGCAGCACCTGGTAGACGGCGAGCACCACCATGAACAGCGTCGCGTCGTGCTCGCGGGCCAGCCGGTGGGCGGCGGCCAGCTCGTCGGCGCCGAGCCGGAAGGTGTGGGAGTCGCCCGCGAAGGTGGCCACCGCGCCGCGCCTGCCGTGCAGGGGCAGCTCGATGGGCGGCACCCCGGCCAGCCGTTCGCGCCAGTAGGCCAGATCCGCCTCCTCCGCCGGGCGGCCGCGCTGCCACACGGCGAAGTCCGCGTACTGCAGGGCGAGCTCGGGCGGCTCCTCCCCCGCGTACAGGGCGCGCAGCTCCCCGGCCAGGATCTCCAGCGACCAGCCGTCGCCGGCGATGTGGTGCAGGGCCACCAGCAGGACGTGGTCGTCGCCGGCCAGCCGCACCAGCAGGGCCCGCACGGGAGGCCCGGCGGCCAGGTCGAAGGGCCGGGCCAGCTCGGCGCTCAGCAGCTCACGGGCCGCCGCCTCGTCCGGGGCGCTCACGCCGCGCAGCTCCACCTGCCCGGCGTCGTCCACCACGACGCGCGGGCGGCCGTCGGCGTCGGCGGGGAAGCGGGTACGCAGGATCTCGTGCCGGGCCACGACCGCCTCCAGGGCCCGGCGCAGCCGTGCCGGGTCGAGGTCCCCGCGCAGGCGCACCACGAAGGGGATGGTGTAGGCGGCGGTCCCGGGAGCGAACTGCTCCATGAACCACAGCCCCTCCTGGGCGTGGGTCAGGGGGATGTCCGCGCCGGCGGGACGGCGTGGGATCGCGGCCGGCTTGCCGTTCGACCTGCGGCGAAGGCGTTGTTCCAGCAGAGCTCGTTTGGTGTCAGAGAGGTGAGCTCCGCCTGAGGCCGGCTCCGTCGTGGTCGTCAACTACCGCTCCACTTTCCCGTGCTGAACGTCACAATAACGGGATTTGCTCACACCCGTGCCCGCGCGGTCAAGCGCGCGCGTGCGACCGCGCAAAAAGACGTGGATCAAGCGTGCATTCGGCCACTGACCTGCCCGGGCCGCTGTCACACCCTGAGGCAACGGCGTTCCGTTCGGTGACGCCGATCGACGAAAAGGGAGAACGGCATGCGATCCGACAAGTTCACCCGGGGGCGCCTCCTGACGGCGCTCCTGGCCTCCGCCCTGACCGTGTCCGCGGTCCCACCCGCGCCCTCACAAGCCGCCGCGACGGCCGGCACGTGCCGGGTGGAGGTGGAGTACGTCGACGCCTACGACGTGGACGAGAACAACGGCGACGAGATCCGGATCAACCTCGCCGGATACATGTACCCCGGCGGCGGCCGCTACGTCGCCATGAACGACGGCGACCGCGCCTACTCCGGCAACTTCGCCAACCCCGCCACCACCATCGGCACCAACGGGTCGGCGCTGTTCAGCCTGCGCGAGGTGACCCCGCCCGCCGTCGGCCAGGGCAAGGAGCTCGGCTCGGTCACCGCGCGGGGCTCCACCTGCGCCGGCCTCGCGACCGGGCAGACCACCGTCATCCCGCAGCACATCTTCGGCTCCGATTACTGGTACTACATGAGCCTGGTGATGACCGGCCTGTAGCGCCGGGCGAGACAGCGCGGCCGTGACGGGACCACCATGGGAGGCGGCAGCTCTTCCGGACCCGGCGTCCTCCGGGTCCGGTGTCCGGCTCCGGTCCGCCCGGAGCCGGTCCGCCGATCCGGCGACGACCTGGGAGTGGGACCCGCATGACCGTCATCGACGAGCCGTCCGCGACCGGCCGGCTCCTGCCCCTGATCGCCGGGACCGGCGCGGCCGTCGCGGCGGCCGCGCTGCTCGCCCTCCGGCTGGCCGGTCACGACGACTTCCCCACCGACCCCGCCGGCGTGCTCGCGCTGGCGGCATCGGCGGCGGGCGCGGCTGTCGCCGCCACCCGGCTCACCGAGTCCGGCAACCGCGCGGCCGGCACGCTCGCCGGCCGGCTCTGCGCCGCCCTGCTCGCCTACCTCGCCCTGGCCGGCTGGGCGGTGTGGGCCGTGGAAGGCGCGGACCCGAGCTCCGCGCTCGCGGTCACGCTGTGGAGCTCGGCGTGGATCCCGCCGCTCGCGCTCCTGCAACTGGTCGCCTCGACGGCCGTCCGGGCCGGCGAGCGGACGCCGTGGACGCACCGGGCCGTGATCTGGGTGATCGCCGCGGTGACGTGCGCGAACGCCCTGCTGACGACGCCGGGCGAGCCGTTCGCCGGCCTGCCGACGATCGCCCCCGAGTCCTGGCGCACGGCGCTCGAACCGATCGGCGTCCTGGCCACGCTCGCCGGCGTCCTGGCCCTGCTGCTCCTGCCGGTCACTCTGTGGCGCGCCGCGCTGAGCTCCGCAGGATCCGCCCGCGCCAGGATCGCGGTCGCCGCGGCCGGGACCAGCGGCGCCCCGCTCACCGTCTGCTTCTGCCTCCTGCTCGCCGTCGCCCGCGACCCCGGGGCCGTGACCCCGGCGCTGGGCTCGGCCGCGTTCCTCGTCGCGCTCGCCGGGGCCGCGGCGTTCAGCACGGCCTGCGCCCTGCTGGCCGCCCGAGGCGGGGTCGAGCCCCGGCAGGTGCTGATCGTCATCCGCGGCACCGGGCTGGCCGCCGCGTTCCTCGTCGTGACCGCCATCGGGACGATCATCGCCGCTCCCGGCGTCCGGCTCGGCGCCACGCCCGTCGCCCTCCTCATCGCGGCCGTGACGCTCGCCGTCGTCGGCGGCGCCTGGACCGGGACCGCGCGGCTGGCCCGCCTCCTGACCGCCGAGGACGACCGCCCGGCGCCGCCAGGCGCCCTCCCGGCGGCGGCCGAGCCGGTGGCGGTCCTGACCCCCCGTGAGGCGGAGGTCCTCGCCGCGCTCGCCGAAGGCGCCAGCAACGCCGGGATCGCCGCCCAGCTCGTCGTCTCCGAACGGACGATCGACGCCCACCTGCGCGCGATCTTCGTCAAGCTCGGACTCCAGCAGGAGGCGGGCGCCAACCGGCGGGTGCAGGCCGCGCGGATGTGGCTGGACGGCAGGGCACGCGCAAAGGGCCCCTGACCAGGCCGGACCCCAAGATAGGTGCTGGCACCGATGCGCCGCGCGCACCTTCCCGGCGACGATCGGCGCGACACCGGCCGTGCCGATCGAAGGGAAGACGACCTTGACCGCATCCGAACTCACCGGTGCCGGGCTGCCCGCGTCCGCCGGGCCCGCCCCGGCTCGCACAGCGCCGTGGCGCGCCGCCCTCATCGCCCTGTTCGTCCTGTTGCTGGTCTCGCTCGCCGCACGGACGTCCTTCGCGTTCTGGGAGCCTCCTTTCGACGGCACCGTCCGGTACGACGACATCCGAGCGCTCGGCGCCGCCTACTGGCCGATGAACCTCTACCTCGGCGGCCCCGGGTACGCGCTCTCCTGGGTGGCCACAGCGATCTTCCTGGTGCTGCTCGGCCGCGGCCGGGGCGCCGCGCTGAACCTGGCCGGCGCCCTGCTGGCGGGCGTCGGCGGGGTGCTCTTCGCCCTCGTGATCACCGCGGAGGCGCTGCCGTTCGCCTACGCGGCCGACCCCGCGGTCCTGCCCGAGGCCGAGGGACGGGAGCTGTTCGTCGTGCTGAACGCCCATCTCGGCCTGCTCATCCCGGCGATCGTCGGCACGCAGATCGTCATCTCCGCCGGCGTGCTCCTCGCGCTCGCCGGGACGCTGCTGTCCAGGACGATGCCGCGCCCGCTGTCCATCACGGGCATCGTCTACATCCTCGTCATCGCCGCGCTGCCGGTCGACCTGCTCGGCGGCACGGCCACCATGGCCGTGTACCTGCTGCAGGTCGCGCTCGCCGCCGCCATCGGCTGGTACGGGCTGCGCGCCGGGCTCGGCGAACGGCCCGCGCGACCTCGGCGAACCGAAGGCGGCCCCACCCGCCTATAGTCAACCCCGTGAAGCGCCGGAGGGGAGAGCCATGACCGTCTACGCGCGGTACGTCGCGCTCGGCGACAGCCAGACCGAGGGCCTCGGCGACGGCGACGACGTCACCGGCCACCGCGGCTGGGCCGACCGGCTCGCCGAGCACCTGGCCCGCGCCAACCCCGAGCTCCGCTACGCCAACCTCGCGGTCCGCGGCCGGCTCGCGGCCCAGATCCGCGCCGAGCAACTGGCCCCCGCGCTGGCGCTGCGCCCCGACCTGGCCACGGTCATGGCGGGCATGAACGACCTCATCCGCCCCGGCTGCGAGCCCGCCGCCGTGGCGCGGGAACTGGAGGAGATGTACGCGGCCCTGACCGGGTCCGGCGCCCACGTCGTCACCGTGACCTTCCCCGACATCGGGAAGATAGCGCCGGTAGCCCGGCCGCTCCGGCCCAAGGTCCTCGACCTCAACGCCCGCATCCGTGACGCCGCGGCCCGCCACGGCGTCACGGTGGTGGACACCTTCGCGATGGAGTTCGTCACCGACGCGCGCATGTGGGGCACCGACCGGCTGCACGCCAGCCCCGCCGGCCACGCCCGCATCGCCGCGGCCATGGCCCACTCCCTCGGCCTGCCCGGCAGCGACGACACGTGGATGCGGCCCTTCCCGCCGCTGCCCCCGGCGGCGGCCTGGCGGACGGCGACGGCCGAGCTGCGCTGGTTCGCCTCGTTCGCCGGCCCCTGGATCGGCCGCCGCCTGCGCGGCCGCTCCTCGGGCGACGGCCGCACGGCCAAACGCCCGGAGCTGACCCCGTGGGTCCGGCCGGCCGTACCCCCCGGCCCGGGCTGACGGCACCGCCCCGGCCCTTTCCCGGGCACTCCGACCGACCGTTAGCGCAGGTCAGAGAGGGGTAGCTGGAGCACACTCGCCGATTCGACGTTGCGGGGGTCCACCATGCTTCTCGGATTCGATCGCTTCAGCTTCCCCGGCGCCACCCTGATGACGTCCCTGTGGGACTCCGTCGCCGACATGACGTTCGTCGGGCTGTATCTGGCGCCCGCGCCCAGCCACCCGGACACCTCCTGGATGGAGGCGGCCCCCGCCCTGCAGTCCATCGGCTGGGGCGTCCTGCCCACCTATGTCGGCCAGCAGGTCATCGGCTCGGGCAGTCACCACGTCACCGAGGCGCAGGGCACGATCGACGGGCTGCACGCCGCCGGTCTCGCCGCCGGGATCCGGCTGCACCCTCAGTGCGTCGTCTACCTCGACGTCGAAAACGGCGGCCTGATGCCGAACAACCAGGTCAAGTACGTGAAAGCGTGGATCCGCGAGGTCCACGTGAACTCCATCTACTGGGCCGGCGTCTACTGCTCACGCACCCAGACCGCCCAGCAGGTGGCCGACAACGTGGCCGACATCGTGACGGAGACCGGCCACCCGGTGCAGACGTGGGTGTACGGCCCGATCGACCAAGGGCCGTCCACGATCGACCTCGGCACGGAACTCGCGCGCGATCCGGCGACGTCCGGCTTCCCCTCCGCGCTGGTGTGGCAGTACCGCATGAGCATGCACGGGCCGATCGACCTGAGGTGGATCGACAGCCAGGCGGGCACGGCCCGGCGCCTGGACCACGTCGACCTGAACTGCTCCAGCGTGTCCGACCCGGCACGCCCCGACGGCGGCCCCACCTGGGTCACCTGACCCCTCCGCCTGCCCGGCTCCGAGCGTCCGGCCCCTGACCGCCGGTCCCCTGTACCGAAGGTGGGGAGGGAGCCCGCTGGAGCCGCTCTCCCGAAATCGTTCTCATGGCCTCGTGCCGCCGGGGAAGCCGGTCCAGCGCAGGTCGGCCGGCAGGTGGCTCATGTCGTTGAACATCACGAGCGTCGGCGGCAGGGCGGTGCGGTAGTCGATGACCGTCAGCGCGGAGTTGGCGCTGTTCAGGCCGAGCCACCGCGACGGCGGCGCGTCCAGGGCGTGCCGTACCAGCCACGCGATCGGGTAGGCGTGCGTCAGCAGCACCTCGTGGGTGTCGGTGGGGCCGGGCGGCTGCGCGAACCGGGCGATCAGCGCCTCGGCGAGCCTGTGCCCCGAGACCGCCTCCGCCTCGTCGTAGCCGTCGAAGAAACCGGCCCAGGAGGGCGGCGTCTCAGCCGGTCGGGGAACGTAGGGCACGTGGTCGATGAGTTCGGCGGCCTCGGCGACGGGCGCGTCCCGCAGGTGCCGGGCGAGTTCGCCCGCGCTGGCCGCGGCGCGCGGCAGCGGAGAGTGCCACACGGCGTCGATCGGCAGGTCGGCGAGCCGCCGGCCCAGCAGGTCCATCTGCCGGCGGCCGATGTCGGTGAGGTTCCCGAACGCGTCGGCCGCGCCGTGGCGTGCGAGATAGAGGTGTCGCGTGGTCATGGGCGCCTGCCTCGGTGCGGGGCCGCCTGGTGACGGCTCCGGGGTGGCGCGGACCCGGTCACGGGGCTTCCTGTGTGACGGTGCCGGTGGCGCCGTCGACGGTGACGGTGCTGTCGTCGTGAAGTCTGGCCGTCGCGTTCGCGACGCCGAGGACCGCGGGGATGCCGTGCTCGCGGGCGACGATGGCGGCGTGGGAGAGCGCGCCTCCGGTCTCGGTGACGACGCCGGCGGCGATCCGCAGCAGCGGCGTCCAGGCGGGGTCGGTGAAGGGGCAGACGATGATGTCGCCGGGGCGGGCTCGTTCGAAGTCGCGGGGGCCGCGGATGATCCTCGCGGTGCCGGTCACGATCCCGCGACTGCCGGGGGTTCCGGTCAGCATGGCGACGGCCGCCGAACTGGTGGCCGGCGTGGTGGAGGGCGTGGTGGCCGGTGAGGTGGCGAGGGATGGCGGCCAGGCCGGGGGCTCGGCGGTGAGCGGCCGGGCCTGCAGGATCCACACGCGGCCGTCGGCGATCGCCCACTCGACGTCCTGGGGTCCACCGCGTACGGCGGTGATCTCCGTACCCAGCGCGGCGAGACGCCGGGCGGTGGCGTCGTCGATGACCGGCCGGTCACGGTCGGAACCGGGCACGTCGGAGGTGACGAGCCGCCCGCCGCGCCGGTCGAGGCGGGTCTGTTTGCGCGCGACCGCGCGGGTGACCGATCCGTCCCCGGTGACGCGGAAGGCGTCGGGGGTGACCGTGCCGCCGACGACGCTCGGGCCGAGCCCCCAGGACGCCTCGATCCGGGTCGCGTCGCGCGGGCCGGCGGGGGTGAACAGGACCCCGGACACCTCGGCGTCCAGATGGCGTTGCACGAGGACGGCCATGGCGAGGTCGCCGAGGGGCCGGGCGCCCCGGTAGCCGACGGCCCGCGCGGTGAACAGCGACGCCCAGCAGGCCCGTACGGCGTCGGTGACGGCGCCGAGCCCGCGCACGGCGAGGAAGCTGTCGTGCTGACCGGCCGCCGAGGTCCGGCCGGTGTCCTCGTGCGCGGCCGAGGACCGCACCGCG
>NZ_JAPNNL010000330.1 GCF_027620315.1 Nonomuraea corallina
GCCAGGACCGGTGCGGGGATCTTGAGCAGGGTGCCGTCGGCCAGCGCCAGCGACGCGCCCGCGGCGCCCCGGGTGACGGCGACCGCCCCGGCCTTCAGCTCCTCCCGGATGGCGCGGGCGGCGCGGTCGGCGCCGGGGAACGCACCGGGGCACAGCCGCCTGGCCTCGGCCTCGCTGGGGGTGATGAGCGCGCATCCCTCGGGCGGCCGGCCGCCTCTCGGGTGCGGGTCCCACACGACGGGCGCCGCGCAGCCGCGCAGCAGCTCCCGCGCCACCGCGGCGACGCCCCGCCCGTAGTCGGCCACCAGCACCGCCCCCGCCGCCGCGACCGCCTCCACGGTCCGCGCGTGGCCCCCCGCGCCCCCGTCCCACCGGCCGGCGGGCGGGGCCGCGACGCCGTCGCCGGTGTCCAGGCGCAGGAGCGTCTGGCCGCCCGCCCTGACGCGGGTCTTGCGCACGGTCCCGCCCCGCAGGGGCAGCCGTACCAGCTCCACCTCCGCCGACAGCAGCCCGCACAGGCGGCGCCCCGCCGGGTCGTCGCCGATCGCGGTGATCAGCACCACGTCGGCGCCCTCCCGGGCGGCGAGCAGCGCCGCCAGCCCCGCCCCGCCGGGCCGGGCGTGCTCGGCGGCCACGTCGACCACGGGAACCGGCGCGTCCGGGCAGAGCCGCTCTGCCTCGCCCTCGACGTCCACGTCGAGAAAGGCGTCGCCGATCACGACGAGCGGGCCGGCGGCCGCGTCCGGCCGCCCCGGGACCTCCCCGTCCGGCCCGGGACCGCTCACAGGGCCTCCTCCACCGCGTCGCAGAGCATGTGGATCAGGGCCAGGTGGACCTCCTGCACCGTGGACGTCTCGTCCGCCGGCACGGCCACGACGTCGTCGCACAGGTCGGCGAGCGGGTTCGGCGCGGGGCCGGTGAGCGCCCACGACAGGATGCCGCGCTCCTGGGCGGCCCGCGCCGCGGCCAGCACGTTGGCGCTGCCGCCGCTGGTCGACAGGCAGATCAGCACGTCACCCGGCCGGCCGTGCGCCTGCACCTGGCGGGCGTAGACCTCCTCGGCGCCGAAGTCGTTGGCGATCGCGGTGAGCGAGGAGGTGTCGGCGTGCAGCGGGATCGCCGCGTACGCGGGCCGGTCTGCCCTGAACCTGCCGACCAGCTCGGCCGTCAGGTGCTGGGCCTCGGCGGCCGACCCGCCGTTGCCGCAGGCGAGCAGCCTGCCGCCGGCCGTGAGCACGCCGCCCAGCTTGCCGCCCCAGGCGCGGATCGTGACGGCGTGGTCGTCGACCCTGCTCAGGGCCGTGCGGAGCTTCTCCAGGTGCGCGTCCATCGTCATCCCCCCAACGCGGCGAGCCGGGTCGGCTGCCCGTCGATCACCTGCGTGTAGACGGCCTCGGTCTGTTCGGCGACGCGCGGCCAGCCGTAGCGTTCGCGGGCGCGGCGGGCGCCGGCCCTGCTCAGCTCACGGCGTCTGGCCGGGTCGTCGAGCACCTCCCGCAGCGCCCTGGCGAGCGCTCGCGGCCTGCGCGGCGGCACCAGCAGCCCGCAGCCGGCCACCGTGTCCAGGTGGCCGCCGACCGCCGACGCCACGACCGGCAGGCCGCACGCCATCGCCTCCACCGGCACCAGCCCGAACGGCTCGTACCAGGGCACGGTGACCAGCACGTCGGCGGCGCGCATCAGCGCCGGGACGCGCTCGCGGGGCACGCTGCCGATCACGTGCACCCGGTCCTGGAGCCCGTAGCCGCGCGCCAGCTCGCGCAGCCGCACCGCCTCCTCGTCACCGGCCCGCCCGCCGGCCACCACCAGTTCGGCGCCGGGCAGCCGGCGCAGCGCGGCGATCACCGTGTCGACGCCCTTGCGCGGCACCATCCGGCCGATGCTCAGGATCATCGGCCCGTCCGTGCGCGGCGCGACGGGCCCGTCGGGGCGGAACCGGTCGAGGTCGACGCCGCACGGGACGACCGAGATCCGCCGCTCGGGCACGCCCATGGCGACCAGTTCCTCGACCTCGTCGCCGCAGGTCGCCAGCACCGCGTCGGCGCGGCGGCCGATCTCGCGCTCGGTGGCCCGCCGGTGGGCGGGGCTGGTGTCGGCCTCGCCCTGCCAGCGCCGCTTCACGGTGCCGAGCGCGTGGAACGTCTGCACCACGGGGACGCGGCCCGCCGCCCGCAGCGCCGCCTGCCCGCTCATCCAGAAGTGAGCGTGGATCACGTCGGGGGAGCGCAGCGCCCAGTCGGCGGCCAGCCGCTCGGTGAACTCCGGCATGTACGGGGGAAGCTCGTCCTTGGGCACCGGCGCCGCGGGGCCCGCCGGCACGTAGGCGACGGTGACGCCGGGCGAGACCCGCACCGACCTCGGCTGGCCGGGGTGGGAGCGCCGGGTGTGCACGACCACCGAGTGGCCGCGCGCGGCCAGCGCCGTGGCCAGGGACGCCACGTACACGTTCTGGCCGCCGGCGTCGACGCCGCCGATGGCGGCGAGAGGGTCGGCGTGTTCCGAGACGAGATCGATCTTCACTGCGTCAGCTCCCTCACTGCCTTGACCACCTGCTCACTGGCTACCTGCGACAGGCACGGGTGCCCGGGCACCGGGCAGGTGCGCGCC
>NZ_JAPNNL010000331.1 GCF_027620315.1 Nonomuraea corallina
CCGGCGCGTCCGGCCGGCAGCCGCTGCGCATCGGCGCGCTCGCCCGCGACCTGGGGGTGCGGACCTCGGCCCTGCGCGTGTGGGAGGCGGCGGAGCTGCTGACGCCGCGCCGCGAACCCGGCACCGGTTACCGCCTCTACGGCCCGGCCGACGTCCGCGACGCCCGCATGATCTTCATGCTGCGGCAGGCCGGCCACTCCTTCGAGGAGATCAGGCCCGTCCTGGGGGGCCTGCGCCGCACCGGCAGCAGCGCGGCCCTGCGCGCCGCCATCGCCCGCCGCCACCGGGAGCTGTCCGGCCACACCACCGCCCTGCTGGCCGGGGCCGCGCACCTGCACGCCTATCTGGGCGGCGGCTGCCCAGGTGGCTGCCCAGGTGGCTGCCCGGGTGGCTGCCCGGGCGGCTGCCCGGGCGACGACCGGGACCAGGCCCTCGCCGGTCAGGTCCCTGGGGAGGCCCTCGGGGAGGAGGTCAGGCTCTCGTGTAGGTCAGATCCAGCACGCCGGTGCCGGACGTCGCGGACCTGGCCAGCGTGAGCGGGATGTGCCCGAGGCCCTTCTCGAACAGCCGCCGCCCGGTGCCGATGATCACGGGGTCCATCAGCAGGTGCAGCTCGTCCAGCAGGCCCTCGCGCAGCAGCGCCTCCACCAGTGACGGGCTGCCGCTCATGCCGATGTCGCCGCCGGGCTCCTCCTTGAGCGCGGCCACCTGGTCCAGGGTGATGACCGTGGTGTTCTGCCAGGCGGGGTCGGTCAGGGTGGAGGACACCACGTACTTGGCGCGGCCGTTCATCAGGGCGGCCAGCGGGTCGTCCGGATCCTGCTGAGGCCAGTGGGGGGCGAACTCCTCGTAGGTGCGCCGGCCCAGCAGCATGACCTCGCTGCGCCGCAGAAGGGCGAAGACGGACCGCTCCACGTCCTCGTCGAGGTACGGGAAGTGCCACTTCTCCGGCGCCTCGACGACGCCGTCGAGCGACATGAACAGGCCGGCGATGATCTTCCGCATCATGACTCCTCGTTGTCGGGGTGAGGTCCACCGTCCCACCGACAAATAAATTTGTCAAGCGCGGCAGCAGGTCACCCCGTACGGTGAGATATCCAGAAAAATCAGGAACCGAGGAAGCGGAGGATCGCCAGCACCCGCCGGCTGTAACCCGTGACGTGCGCCAGGTCGAGCTTGCCGAACAGCGCGTTCACGTGCTTCTCCACCGCGCTGCGCGACACGTGCAGCGCGGTCGCGATCGAGGCGTTCGTCAGCCCCTGCGCCATCAGCTCCAGCACCTCGCGCTCCCGCGGCGTCAGCCTGGCCAGCGGATCCACCTGACTGGTGCGGGCCAGCAACTGGCGCACCACCTCCGGATCGAACGCCGCTCCCCCCGCGCCCACCCGGTCCAGCGCGTCCAGGAAGTCCGCCACCTGCGCCACCCGGTCCTTCAGCAGGTAGCCCACGCCCGACACGTCCGAGCTCATCAGCTCGCTCGCGTACCGCTTCTCCACGTACTGCGACAGCACCAGCACCTTCACCCCCGGCCAGCGGCGCCTGATCTCCAGGGCCGCGCGCAGCCCCTCGTCGGTGTGCGTGGGCGGCATCCGCACGTCCACCACCACCGCGTCCGGCGGCCGCGCCGCCACGGCCGCCACCAGGTCCTCGCCGTCGCCCACCGCCGCGAGGACCTCATGGCCCTCCTCCAGCAGCAGCCGCACCAGCCCCTCGCGCAGCAGCGTGGAGTCCTCCGCCAGGATCACCCGCACGGCAGCTCGGCCCTGACCACCGTCGGCCCGCCCGCCGGGCTGTCCACCTCGAACGCCCCGTCCAGCGCCGCCACCCGGCGCCGCAGCCCCGACAGCCCGCCGCCGGACCCGCTCGCCCCGCCCGCGCCGTCGTCGCGCACCCGCACCACCAGCACCGGGCCCTCCCGTCTCACCCCGACCTCGACCCGGCAGGAGCCCGCGTGCTTGTTGGCGTTCGTCACCGCCTCGCACACCACGAAGTACGCCGCCGTCTCCACCGCCGACGGCGGGCGCCCGGCCAGCTCGCACGCCACGGTGACCGGCACGGCCGACCGCTCGGCCACCCCGGCCAGCGCCTCGCCCAGCCCGAGCGCGTCCAGGCCGCTCGGGTACACCCGCCAGGCCACCTCGCGCAGCTCGGCCAGCGCCCGCTGCGCCTCCGCGTGCGCCTGGTCCATCAGCTCCGGGTGGCCGCGCCGGGCGCGGCCGATCAGCATCGACAGCGCCACCAGCCGCTGCTGCAGCCCGTCGTGCAGGTCACGCTCGATCCGGCGCCGCTCGGAGTCGACCGCCGCCACGATCCCGGCCCGGCTCTCCGACAGCTCGGCGATCCGGCGTTCCAGCTCCTCGGCGCGGTCGGGCCCGAGCATCCGGCGGGCCAGCTCCCGCTCCAGCACGTGCACGCCCGCGATGCCCGACAGCACCAGGAACAGCAGGACGAGCCCCGCCACGGCGATGTACGCCACGATCGGCGCCGTCGGCGTCATCCCGTCGAACGTCTCCCCCGACGCCCACGCCGCCGCCAGCCGCACCCCCGTACCGGCTCCGACGGCGAGCAGCAGCACCACCACGCCGCCCAGCACCCCGACGGGCG
>NZ_JAPNNL010000332.1 GCF_027620315.1 Nonomuraea corallina
TCTGGCGGACTTCGCCGACGAGGAGTTCGCCCCGGTCGCCGTGGCCCGGTGGGAGGAGCAGCGGCTGGCCGCGCTGGAGTCGCGCGCCGAGGCCAGGCTGGAGCTGGGCGAGCACGGCGACCTGGTGGCCGAGCTGGGCGAGCAGGTCGCCGCGCATCCGTACCGGGAGCGGCTGCGCGCGGCCCACATGCGCGCCCTGCACCGGGCCGGTCGCGCGGGCGAGGCGCTCGACAGCTTCCAGGAGCTGCGGCGCGCGCTCGCCGACGAGCTGGGGCTGGAACCCGGCCAGGAGCTGGTGGCGCTGCAGCGGGCCATCCTGTCCGGCGACCCGGCGGAGGACGCGCCCGCGCCGCCGCCGCGGCCTATCAGACCGGCCACCAACCTCCCGGCGCCGGTGACCGAGCTGATCGGCCGCGACCTCGCCGTACGCGAGATCCGCGAGGCGCTGGCGGCCGGCCGGCTGGTCACGCTCATCGGCCCCGGCGGCGTGGGCAAGACCAGCGTGGCCCTCGCGGTCGCGCGCTCCCTGGCCGCGACGTACGCGGAGGGCGCGTGGCTGGTCGACCTGACCACGTGGGACGGGCTCGGCGACCCGGCCGAGCTGGTCCTGTCGGTGCTGTCCATCCCCGACGCGCCGGGCGACCCCGGGCAGGCCCGCGAGCGGCTGGCCGCGGCCCTGCGCGACCGGCGCCTGCTGCTGGTCCTCGACAACTGCGAGCACGTCGTCGCCCCCGTGGCCGAGCTGGTGGGCGCGCTGCTCCCGGCCGTGCCGGAGCTGCGGGTGCTGGCCACCAGCCGCGAGCCGCTGCGGCTGCGCGGCGAGATCCGCCTGGAGCTGCCGCCGCTGGACGTGCCCGCCACCGACGACCCGGCCCGGCTCGCGGACTCCCCGGCGGTGCGCCTCTTCCTGGCGCGGGCCGGGCTGCCCCCTGACCCGGGCACCGTCGCCGGGGTCGCCGAGGTGTGCCGGCGGCTGGACGGCATCCCGCTGGCCCTGGAGCTGGCAGCCACCCGCGCGCCGGCGCTCGGCGTGCCGGAGCTGGCGGCGCGGCTGCGCGTGCCCGGCGACCGGTTCGGGCTGCTCGGGGCCGGGCCGCGCGACGCGCCGGCCCGGCAGCGGACGCTCGCGGCGGTGATCGACTGGAGCTGGCGGCTGCTGACGGAGGCCGAGCAGACCGTGCTGCGCCGGCTGGCCGTGCACGCGGGCGGCTGCACGCTGGCCTCGGCGGAGGCGGTGTGCCGGGGCGGCGCGATCAGCGGCGGCGAGGTGCTGGACCTGGTGACCGGGCTGGTGGACCGCTCGCTGGTGGCGCGCGGCGAAGGGCCGCGGTTCCGGCTGCTGGAGTCGGTCGCCGCCTACTGCCTGGACGAGCTGGGCCGCAGCGGCGAGGAGGCGGCGCTGCGGCGCCGGCACGCCGACCACTATCTGGCGCTGGCCGAGGAGGCGGCGCCCCGGCTGCGCGGGCCGGGTCAGCGGGAGTGGCTGGGCCGCCTGGACGCCGAGACGGCGAACCTGCGGGCGGCCCTGGAGACGTTCCGGCGAGAGGCCGACCCCGTGGCGGCGCTGCGGCTGACCTCGGCCCTGGCCTGGTACTGGTTCCTGCGCGGCCGGTTCGGGGAGGCGTGGCGGGCGCTGGGAGCGGCGCTGGCGGTGCCGGGCGACGCCCCCGCCGCTCTACGGGCCGAGGCCGAGACCTGGCACACCGGCCTGGCGATCCGCCTGGACCGGGCCGGGCCCGAGCGGGTGGCGCCGGCCTTGGACGGGTTCCCGGAGTCCGACCGGGCGGGCCGGGCGCGCGCCGCGTGGTTCCTGGCCGCGTCCACCATCGACTTCGGGGACGAGAAGGCCACCGTCACCCTGCTGGACCAGGCGCTGGAGGCGTTCCTGGCGGACGGCGACCGGTGGGGCGAGGCCGCGGTGCTGAGCACCCGCGCCATGCTCGCGCACCTGCACGGCGACCGGGAGGCGCTGGAGCGCGACACCCGGCGCAGCGCCGCCCTGTTCGGCGAGCTCGGCGACGACTGGGGGGTGCTCCAGGCCCGGGACTGGCTGATCGGGCTGGCCGACCTGACCGGCGACCGGGCGGAGGCGGCCCGGCTGGCCGAGGACGACCTGCGGGTGGCCGAAGAGCTCGGGCTCTGGTCCGACGTGGCCGGCCGGCTGGCCTGGCTGGCCTGGGTCCGCGTCCAGGACGGGGACCCGCTGCGCGCGCTCGCCCACGCCGAGCAGGCCAGAACCCTGTCCGCGGAGCTGGGTCAGCGCACGGGGAAGGTGTTCGCCGCCATCGGCCTGGCGTTCGCCGCCCGGCGGGCGGGCCGGCTCGACCTGGCCGAGGAGCACCTGCGCGAGCTGCTGGCCGAAGCCCGGCGGCAGCAGCGGGCCGGCGACGGCGACCCGCCGTACCTGTCGATGGTGCTGGTCGAACTGGGACTGCTGGCCTGCCAGCGGGGTGACCGGGACGCGGCGCTCTCCTGGCACCGGCAGGGGTTCGACGCCTACCGCGCGCTCGGTTCGTCGTACGGCCTGGGCTGGGCGCTGGC
>NZ_JAPNNL010000333.1 GCF_027620315.1 Nonomuraea corallina
CACGGGCCTGGCGCTGCCGGTGTGGCCCGACGGGGCGACGCCGTCGCTGCTGGAGGAGCACCAGGTGGCGCCCATGCCGGTGGAGCGGGCCGGCGAGACGCGCCGGGTGCTGGCAGCGGTCCTCAAGTGCTGCTGGGACGACCCGTCGGCCGACCCGTGGCCGGGTGAGCCGGCGCCGCTGGAGCGGGTGCTCGACACCTACCGCGCGCTGATCGGCCGCACCGACGACCTCATGCGCAACTGGGCGATCGGCGCGCTGCGCCGGCTGCACGACTCGTCGTGGGCGGTGCTGGCCGACGGCATCGTCTCGCTCGGCCCCCGGTGCGCGCTGTGGCCGGCGGAGTCCCACGCGGTGCTGAAGGACCTGGTGCGCCGCATCCCCGACCCGGAGCGCCGCGCCCTGCCGGTCGTCCCCGACGCCGGCCTGGTCGCCGCCGCCCTGCCGGAGCGCCGGGTCATGCCCGGCGCGGGTCCGGACACCGGTTCGCCGGAGGCCGCCGGGCCCGATCCGGCCGCGGGGAGCCGGGCGGAGCCGGGAGCGCCCGAGTTCGACGACCTGCTGAGCACGTACGACGAGCGCCGCAGGGCCGAGCTGGTGTCCGCCTTCATGGTGGTGGAGCACGCCGCCGAGCCCGTGCAGGAGGCGAGGTTCGCGGCGTTGCGCGATCCGGCGCTGCGGCGCACCCTCGCCGAGATGCTCTCGCGTCGCGGTCGCACGCTCGTCCAGCAGCGCGAGCGGTGGATCTCGGGCTACGCCGACGAGCTCGTCCGCGACCGGTCGCCGGGAGGCGGGCCGGGCGAGAGCGAGCGGGCCGTGCTGACCCTGGTGCTGGTGCATTCGGTGGCCATCCCGCGTGCCGAGGGCCTGCTGCCGGAGGACTCCTGGCTGTCGCCCCACCCGACCCCGGCCGACGAGCTGCGGCGGCACACCCAGCTCCCGATCGGCGAGCTGGAGTCGGCGCTTCGCGCGCTGCGTCATGCCGGGCTGGTGACGCAGGTCAAGGCGGGCGAGGAGGCGGGCGGCTACGTCCCCGGCCCGCAGTTCCACCGCCTCACGCCTGAGGCGCGCAGGCGGTTGCAGGAGGAGCTCATCCTGGCGGCGGGCCCCGACACGCCCCTGGCGGCTGCGGTCCGCGCCCGCAGGGCGGCCCGGTGACCCCGGGCCGTGGTCCGGTGAGCCGGCAGGGTCCGGTGAGCCGGCAGGGTCCGGTGAGCCGGCGGGGTCCGGTGAGCCGGCGGGGTCCGGTGATGGCGGGGAGAGCGGTGCACGCCGTGGTGCGGTGGCCGGTGGAAGGAGGACGGGGGTAGCGGTGGCGCAGGTGGAGAACATCGTCGGGGATCGGGTGCTGATCGCCGTGCAGGCGGTCAACATCTCACGGCTGTCCACCCATCCGGTGCCCGTCGTGCCCGGCACGCTGATCGTCGTGGCGGGGGCCGGGCCCAAGGACTCCAACGGCGCCGGCAAGTCGTCGTTCATCGCGTCGATCACGGCGCTGCTCGGTGACGAGCAGTGGCGGTTCGCCTCGGGCGCCAAGGCGGTGTCCGAGCTGCTGTTCAACGCGGAGCTGGCCAGCGGCGCCGGGGCGCGCCAGTGGGCGAGCGCCGGCCACGGCTACATCGTCGGCGTGTTCGCCCCCGCGTCCGGCGGCGGGAGCCTCGACGCCTGCACGGTGGATCCGGCTGACGACGACGGGGAGCTGTTCGGGGTGGCCGGACGGCCCGACGCGCCGCTGACCGTCTGGCTGCGGGTCAACCAGGAGGCGCCCCACCTGGAGATCCGCTGGCGGGAGGGCGTGCGGCTGGCGGCCGCGTCGTCGGAGGCCGGACGGGTGGCGCGGGCCGACGAGATCTGGGCGTCGCTGCCCCGGTCCGCCGGGCGGCGTGACGTGGTGGCGCGCGACCTCACCAAGGTCCTCTACGGCGACCGCGTGCGGTGCGTGTCCTTCCTGTCGACGAGCGTGCGCAGCAAGGTCGCCACCAACCTGCTGTCACAGCCGCTGAACGAGATCTCCCCTGAGCGGGTGTTCGAGGCGATCGCGGCGCTGACCGGGCTGGACGCCGAGCTGGAGCAGGAGCGGGAGGCGCGGCGCGACGAGCACGCCAAGCGGGTGCGGGCCGCGCAGGCGGCGGAGCGGCTGGCGGAGTTCGAGGCCGAGTCGCGGTCGCTGCTGGCCACGTTCGACCGGCGCGACCAGGCCAGGATACGGCTGGCCGGGGCGCTGCGGTGCTGGCAGGG
>NZ_JAPNNL010000334.1 GCF_027620315.1 Nonomuraea corallina
GCCCGGCCCACGCCGGGCAGCTCCTGCGCCGAGGCCAGCACGGCCGCCCTGGCGTCCTGCGCCGACTCCCCGGTACGCGCCATCCGGTCCGCGATCAGCCCCGCGACCAGGGGCGCCGCGAACGAGGTGCCGTCCCAGCGGGCCATGCCGGCGAAGTTCTGCACGGCCGGCCGCTTGGGCGGCTCCTGGTAGGTGTACTCGCCGGTGGCGTAGGCGTTGACGTGCCCCTCGCCGAGCGCGTACACGTCCACCCAGGGGCCGTGGTTGCTGAACCAGGCGCGGTGCGTCTGGTCGGGGCCGAGCGCGCCGACCGACACCGCCCAGTCGTAGGCGGCCGGGTAGAACGGCCGGTCGGTGCCGTCGTTGCCGGCCGCCGCGACCAGCACCACGTCCGGGTGGGCTTGCTGGAACAGCTCGAACCCGAGCGAGGACCAGTTGTCGCGGGTGTAGGTGCCGGCCGACAGGTTGATCACGTCGGGTGCCGGCGACTGGGAGACCAGCGCCTCCAGCTTGGCGATCATCACGTCCTCCAGCTCGGCCCCGGAGGTCGAGAAGTGGTCGACGACGGAGACGGCGGCCGTGGGCGCCTGGCACTTGGCGACGCCCGCCACGAACGTGCCGTGCCCCCGGAAGGCGGGGATGCGCGGCAGCCCGCTGATCGGCGACGGCGGGCCCAGCGGTTCCGGGTCGCCGCTGACGCCGTCCAGCCAGGGGTACGCGGCCACGTCGAGCTGCAGCCAGCCGGTGTCGCACACGCCGATGGTCACCTCCCGCACCGTCTCGCCGGCCTCGCACGGTGGCGGCCACGGCGCGGTCGGGTCGCCCGGCGGCACCTCGGGCTCGGTGCCGGGGCACAGCCGGGAGATGTGCAGGACGTGCACGGGCGTGGCGACGGGCGCCCGCGGCTCCTGGACCGGGCCGGCGGCGGAGTCACGGCCGGGCCGCCGGTCGATCGGCCGCGGGCCGGTGCCGAGCCGCGCCTCGACGAGGGCCAGCGCCTCGGGGACGGTCATCGCGCCGCCGGCGACCCGGTCCAGTGAGAGCACCGCCAGCTCGCCCCGGCTGCGCCGGTCGACCCGCTCCAGTCCGGGCGGCAGCGCCTCGGCGATCCGCGCGACGTCACCGTCACGCGCCAGCAGGCGGCCCGCCTCGTACAGGTAGTCGACCTCGCCGTCCGGCGTGTAGGCCACCGCCACCTCCACCCCCCGGGCGGCGAAGGCGTCCTTGATGATCCGGAACTGAGCGTCGAACACCATGTCCATGTGTCAGGCCTCTCCCCAGGCGTCGCATCCGGCTCTGGCGGTCCGTTGTCCCCCTCTATATCGGCGCGGGGTTGCGGGTGATACAGCAGATCGTTCAAAGTCGGAGGATGCCGGCGGATCCGCAGCTCCCCCGACCGGACGGCCCCGGCCTGTTGCCGCTGGCCCTGTCGCGCCCGAAGGAGGCCCTCGGCAGGGCCCGTGACCTGCTCGCGACCGGTCCGCCGCCGCTGGAGGCGTCCTTCGCCCGGCAGGCCATCGGGATCGTGCTGCGCGAGTTCGGCGACATCGACGCGGCGGTGCGGGAGCTGGAGACGGCCCGGCATCTGGCCCGCCGGTCCGGCTCGGCGGAGCGGGAGGCCGACGTGCGGGCGACGCTGGGCGTCGCGCTCGCCTTCGCGGGCCGTACGACGGCCGCCCGCAACACGCTCGACGCGGCCGTCCGCCAGTCCAGCGGCCACCTGCACGGGCGCATCCTGCTGCGCCGGGGCGGCGTGCTGTCCACGCTGGGCCACCACCGCGACGCGCTGAACGACCTGAACAGCGCCGTCGTCGCGCTGCGGGCGGCGGGCGACCCGATCTGGGAGGCGCGGGCGCGCACCGAGCGCGCCACCTGCAACCTGGCCCTCGGCGCCGTGACCCGGGCCGCCGCCGACCTGCGCAGGGCCGAGGAGCTGTTCAACGCGACGGGGCAGGAGCTGGAGTCGGCCGACGCGATCGTCCACCGGGGCGTGCTCGCGCTGCGGATCGGCGACCTGCCGGAGGCGCTGGCCTGCTTCGACCACGCGGCCGAGCGGTTCGCCAGGCTCGGCCTGCCCGACCCGACGCTGTCCGTGCAGCGCTGCGCCGCGCTGCTGGCGGCGGGCCTGCCGCGCGACGCGCTGGACGAGGCGCACGCCGCGCTGAGCCAGCTGGAGCGCAGCCGCGGCCAGGCCACCAAGAAGGCCGAGCTGGAGCTCGCGGCGGCCGACTGCGCG
>NZ_JAPNNL010000335.1 GCF_027620315.1 Nonomuraea corallina
TACGGCCGAGCCTGCGGGACGCGCCGGGCGGGGGCGCGTCCATGTCGGCGGAGGCCGGCTTGGCCTGCAGGACGACGGCGAGCAGGTCGTCGGCCTCCCCGGCCGTCACCCGCTCGGCCGGGTCCTTGCGCATCAGCCCCTGCAGGATCGGGTGCATGGCGGGCGGGATGCGCCGGTAGTCGGGCTCCTCGTCGAGGATGGCCTTGAGCGTGGCCATGGGCTCACCGCGCTCGAACGGCGAGCGGCCGACCAGCGTGGCGTACAGGGTGGCGCCCAGCGACCACAGGTCGGAGGCCGGGCCGGCGTCCGTGCCGCGCACCCGCTCGGGCGCCAGGAAGCCGGGCGAGCCGGTGACCATGCCGGTCTTGGTGAGCGAGGCCTCGCCCTCGGCGGTGGCGATCCCGAAGTCGGTGAGCACCGCCCGGCCGTCGTCGGTGAGCAGCACGTTGCTCGGCTTCACGTCACGGTGCAGGATGCCCTGCCCGTGCGCGGCGACGAGCGCGGACAGCACCTGCCGCCCGACGTCGGCGGCCTGGCGCACCGGCAGCGCGCCCATGGTCGCCACGACCTCCTCGACGGACGGGGCGCGCACCAGCTCCATGATGATCCAGGGCCGGCCGTCCTCCTCGACGACGTCGTAGACCGCCACCACGGAAGGATGGTTGAACTGGGCGGCGGTGCGGGCCTCCCGCGCGGTGCGGACCAGCTGGCGTTCCCGGTCGGCCTGGGGCAGGCCCTCGGGAAGCACCACCTCCTTGACCGCGCACTGCCGGTTGAGCAGCGTGTCGTGGCCTTCCCAGACCACGCCCATCCCACCGCGCCCCAGCGCCCGAACTAACTGGTAGCGCTTGGCGATCAGCCGGCTGCTGTCCGATTCCATGTCCTACCCCTGTAGACCACCCGAATAGTGGGCAAGTTTCCCATACCTCTCCTTCCTCTGAAGGGTGGTCAGGCAGGCGTCTTGCCACAGCGCACCGAATGTTGTTCTACTTGGGCGAGTGTTCGCCTGTCGGTCATGAGTAAGGAGACGCCGATGTCGCACGCTCGTCAGGGGCCGTTGTCCGGGGTCCGGGTGCTCGAACTGGCAGGGCTGGCGCCGGGGCCGTTCGCCGGGATGATGCTCGCCGACCACGGCGCCGAGGTCGTGCGGGTCGACCGGGTGTCGGCGGTCTCCGACAGGCCGCGCACCGACGTGATGGACCGCGGCAAGCGCACGATCGGGCTCGACCTGAAGTCCCCCGAGGGCGTGGCGGCGTTCAAGGAGCTGGCCCGGCACGCCGACGTGGTGATCGAGGTGTTCCGGCCGGGCGTGGCCGAGCGGCTCGGCATCGGGCCCGAGGACCTGCACGCGGTCAACGAGCGCCTGGTCTACGGTCGGATGACCGGCTGGGGCCAGGACGGCCCGCTGGCGCCCACGGCCGGGCACGACATCGACTACATCGCCGTCTCCGGCGTGCTGTCGATGCTCGGCCGCGAGGGCGGCAAGCCCACCCCGCCGATCAACATCCTCGGCGACTTCGCCGGCGGCGGCCTCATGCTCGCGTACGGGGTGCTGCTGGCGCTGCTGGAGCGCGAGCGCACCGGCCTCGGCCGGGTGATCGACGCCGCCATGGTCGACGGGGCGGCGATCCTGTTCGCGATGTTCTACCAGGGCGTGAGCAGCGGCATGTGGGGACCGCGCGGCACGAACCTGCTCGACACCGGCGCCCCCATGTACGACACGTACGAGACGGCGGACGGCGAGTATCTCGCCGTGGGCTCGCTGGAGCCGCAGTTCTGGGACACGATGGTGTCGCTCATGGGGCTGTCGGATCTGCCGGACCTGCCGGACCGCAACGACCGGGCGCAGTGGCCCGCGCTCAAGGCGCGGCTGGCGGAGGAGTTCGGCAAGCGGACCAGGGCCGAGTGGGAGGCGGTGTTCGAGGGCTCGGACGCGTGCGTGTCACCGGTGCTTTCGATGGCCGAGGCCCCCGCCCACCCGCACAACGCGGCCCGGGGCAGCTTCGTCGAGGTCGGCGGCCTGAGCCAGCCGATGCCCGCGCCGCGGCTGGTCGGCGCGCCGGCGCCCGACCTGGCCCCCGCCACCCGCCTGGACGACCTGTCCGCCTGGGGCATCCCGGCGGACGCGGCGGCCAAGCTACGCGCCCAGGGCGTCCTCGCCTAGCC
>NZ_JAPNNL010000336.1 GCF_027620315.1 Nonomuraea corallina
CTGGCCAAGTCGGCGAAGGCGTCGGCGCGTCTGATCAAATCCGCGATTCTTGCGAGGGTCCTTCTCGTCACCTCGTGATCTTACTGCTGCAGGCGAAAGCACTGAAGCGCTCTCGTGCGACCGCTGTGGTACTCCTGGATCGGCCTGCATCAGAACCTGTTCTGACATACACTCACGGAGTGAGCACTAGCCATGCAGACGCGGTGACCTTCTCTGACCTGTCGAGAAATCCCCGGGCGGTCGCCGAGCGCGCAGCGCGCCTGGGACGCCTGCGCGTCACGCATCGGGATGCTCCAGACTTCTACTTGACCGCCGCGGACCGTGAAGAGGAACGCGAACGGACGCTGGCCACTGCGTCCCGGCTGTTCCTTGCTTTGATCAAGCACGATCCCACCGCGCGGGCGCTGGTCATAGCCATGCCGGAGGTCTTCCCTTGGGTTCGCCACCTGTCCTCGGACGAACTTCGTGCCTTCACGCTCGAATTGGTCGAAGCACTCTCCGACGCAGCCGAGCTGGATGTCGATGCCACCGCCCAGGAGGTCATCGCAGGCTGGCGGGCCACTGCCAGAATCAAGGCTGACCCTGCACAGTACGCCGAGGCTCGCCGGCCCACGGGCGGAGACTTCGGGCCGGTGCAGGTTTCGCCATGAGCCCGAAGCGCGGAGATCGAATTACGGTGCCACCGCCGGATGACGAGTGGGATGTCCGGTTCGGTACCAGCGACGCAGTCAGGGGCTGGGAGGAACTGTGCCGTCACGCCCTGGCCAATACGCGCCGATGCTTCGAGGTGCTGCGGGTTGATCCCCGTTCACGCTCCAGCCACGACCGCCAACATCGCCTGCGCGGAGACCTTGCGACTCATCGCCACAACGGCAGGGACCTGGAGCAGTGGGAATTCGAGGTCACCAGCGGCGGTCGTGTGCGCTATGCCATCGATGACGTCGCTCGTACTGTCTGGGTGATCTATGCATCGCCGCGACACCCCAAGGACACCGAATAGCCCCCAATTGCTACCTGAAACCAACTGCTACCACCAGCAGTACTTGTACAAAGTGCCCAATGGGTACTGCGGGATCTGCGGAACGGGCGTCGCCTGCCCGGTGGGCCTGACGTCCGGCGAGGCGTGAGCCGAACGCGGGCCTAGGCATCGCACTTCTGTGCAGATAGATGTACAGTTCATGTATGACTGTTCTGCGTGACGCTACCGAGCTGAGCGTCACAGAGGCGGCCCAGCGAGGGGTTGCCCGCCTAGTGGCTGATGCGGAGCAGGGGGCCGATCTGGTGGTCACCCGTCGGCGTCAGCCAGTGGCGGCCGTGGTGAGTATCCGCCGGCTCAATGAGCTGGAGGAGGCGGCGGCTGATCTGCGTGATCTGGCGCTGGTGCTCGCCCGGTCGGTTACGGACACGGGGGATCGGGTCTCACTCGATGAGGTGCTTGCCGCTTTCGGGCATACTCGCGAGTCGCTGTCCGCCATCCCGGACGATGAGTGAATCGTGTCCGACGTCGCCTTCACGGCGCCGGCAGTCGACGACCTTCGGCGGATCGGCCCAGACGCGGTACCCAAGGTGCTCAAGAAGATCCTTCTCCTGCTGGACAACCCTGAAGCTGGTTATCCGCTTGGCGGGGAACTGACCGGTTTCCGGAAGCTGGTGGTCGGTCGCAACACCTGGCGTGTCGTCTACCGCATCACCGAGGACAAGTCGGTGGAGATCTGCGAGGTGTGGGCTGTCGGTGAACGTGCCGACGCCGAAGTGTACGAGGAGGCGACGGCGAGGGTCCGGGAGGCGGGTGCAGGCCGTCCCGAGATCATCCAGCTCGGCCAGGTGATCGAACGGCTGGGCGCGCTGGCTGATCACATTCGGGTGGAGAAAGCATCTCCCAGGGAACCCGTTCCAGATTGGCTCGCAGACCGATTGATCTACACGGTCGGGATGGCGCGTGAGGATGTTGCCGCTCTTGACCTTGAAGAGGCGGTCGACACGTGGGCTGAGTACCGGTCCAAGCCGCATTAGGTCGCGTATCTATCGCCTGAAGCAGAGCGCTACCAACAGCCTTGTGGAAAGTTCCGAACGGATACTGCGGCATCGGTGGCACCGGCGTCTCCTGCCCCGTGGGCATCGTGTC
>NZ_JAPNNL010000337.1 GCF_027620315.1 Nonomuraea corallina
CGAGAGGCAGGTACCCGGCCTCGTCCCGGTCCTCGCCGGCGCCGCGGGGGTCGCTCGGCTCGTCACCCGCGTACGTGTCGGCGTACGTGTCGGCGTACCCGCCGGCGTTCTCCGCGTAGGCGTCGGGGTACGCCGGTTCCCGGTGGTCGTCGCCGTAGGCGCCGGCCTGGGCGTCGTACGGGCCGCTCAGGCTGTCGCCGTACGCGGGCTCGCCCTGGGACTGGTACGGGTCGCCGGCCTCGCCGGGGGCCGGGGGCAGGATGTAGGTCTCGTTGCCCGCGACCTGGATGGCGGGCTGCTCGTCGGTGTCGTCCGTGCTCCAGCGTGGAGACAGGACGTCACCGGTCAGATCCGGGTTCCCGGGTCGCCCCTGCCCGTCGTCGTAGGACCTGTCGTTGTCGTCGCGCGCCACGCTGAACCTCTCTTGCCCGGATACGGAGTGCAACCTTTCCTAACAGATTTAACCCACTCCTGTCCGGAAATTTCACATGTTTCCCGCAGACTACGCAGCGTCACATGCGTGCCGTGCCGCCCCTCGCGACGCGGCCCCGTTCAGAGGCCGGCGAGCAGCGCGTCGAGCGCCGACCGGACCCGGTCGGCGGTCAGGCCCTCGCGCAGCCGGTGCGCCAGCAGCGGCGCGGCGAGCGGGGCGAGCAGCGCGTCGGCGAGCGGCCCCGCGTCGGCGCCCGGCGCGGCCTGGGCGATGAGCATCGCCAGATGGGCGTGGTGGGCGCGGTAGGCGCCGCCGAAGCGGGCCAGCGGCGCGGCCGTCTCGGCCATCAGCAGCAGGTCGAGTTGGTCGACCGTGCGCTCCAGCAGGGCGTGCAGGAAGGCGCGGGCGCGCTCGCGCGGCTCGGCCCCCGGCCCCAGCGGGGGCGGCCCGCCGACGAACGCCGCCTGGAACTCCCGCTCCCGCTCGTCGATGAGCGCGTACGCGAGCCCCGAGCGGTCGCCGAAACGGCGGTAGAGCGTGCCGACGCCGACCCCCGCCGCGGCGGCGACCTCCGCCATCGACAGGCCGTCCACGCCCCGCCGCGCCACGAGGCCGGCCGCGGCGTCGAGGATCTTCGCCCGGTTGCGGGCGGCGTCGCTGCGCTCGCGTCTCACGGCGTCCATCCTTTCATCGGCGACAAGCGGAATATATTCCGGTTACTATGTGAACCGGAATCCATTCCGCTTATTTGGAGGATGTCATGACGCGCAGAGTCCTGCTGGTCACCGGAGGCAGCCGGGGGATCGGCGCCGCCGTCGCCCGCCGCTTCGCCGCCGACGGGTTCGACGTGGCGCTCACCTACGCCGAGGCCGCCGACCGGGCCTCGGCCGTGGCCGCCGAGGCCGAGAAGCTGGGGCGGCGCGCCCTGGCCGTCAGGGCCAGGGCCGAGGAGGCCGGCGAGCTGGTGGCGGCCGTCGAGCGCACCGTGGACGAGCTGGGCCGCCTCGACGTCGTGGTGAGCAATGCCGGGATCGCCCCGTACGGACCGCTGGCGGACGTCGGGCTGGAGGAGCTGGACCGCACGCTGGCGGTGCACGCCCGCGCCGCGTTCGTGCTGGCCCAGGCGGCGGCGCGGCACCTGCCCGCCGGCGGCCGGATCATCACGATCGGCAGCAGCCTGGCCGAGCGCGTTCCGTACCCCGGCTGGACCCTGTACGCGATGAGCAAGTCCGCGCTCGTCGGGCTCACCAAGGGGCTGGCCCGCGACCTCGGCCCGCGCGGCATCACCGCCAACCTGGTCCACCCCGGCTCGACCGACACCGAGATGAACCCGGCCGACGGGCCCGGCGCCGACGAGGAGCGCGCGCTGACCGCGCTCGGGCGCTACTGCTCGCCCGGCGACATCGCGGCGACCGTGGCGCACCTGGCGGGCGAGGCGGGCCGCAACATCACCGGCACGGCCATCACGGTGGACTCGGGCGCCACGAGCTGATCACCCGCGCAGGCGCTCCCGGGCGCCGACGACCCTGCCTCCGCGAAACCAGCCGACGGCCTCACCTCCGTGAAACCGGGACGTCACGGAGCGTCATCCCGCATCATGGCCTCCATGCTCAGCACCGAGATCGCACCCGCTCCCGGCGCGGCCGCCGTGAGCGCGCTCCG
>NZ_JAPNNL010000338.1 GCF_027620315.1 Nonomuraea corallina
GGCTCCTCACGTCCGCTCCCTGCCTGTTCACGGGGACGCGCAGGTGTAGCCGGAGACCGTCTGCGTGTTGCCGTTGGGCCGGCTGACCTGGAAGCCGAACGAGGTGCTGGCGTTCGGGCCCAGGTTGCCGTTGTAGCTGACGTTCCTGGCCGTGACGGTCTGGCCGCTGGTGGTCAGGGCGGCGTTCCAGGAGCCGGTGATGCTGTGCCCGGCGGGCAGGGTGAAGGTGACGGTCCAGCCGTTGATGGCCGACGAGCCGCTGTTGGTGATGGTGACGGGCTGGATGACGTAGCCGTTGTTCCACTGGGTCTGCACGGTGCCGGCCGCGGTGCAGGGACCGGTCGGGCCGCCTCCCTCGCTGGTGGTGAAGGTGACCGCGGCGGAGGGGGTGGACAGGTTGCCGGCGCCGTCGCGGGCCCGCACGTACACCTGGTACTGGGTGGAGGCCGACAGGCCGGTCAGGTTGATCGAGTTGGTGGACGACTGGCCGAGCTGCGGGTCGGTGGCGCCCTGCTCGCGGTAGACGTTGTAGCCGGCCAGGCCGCTGCCGCCGGTGTCGGTGGAGGCCGTCCAGGTCAGCGTGGCCGAACTGGCGGTGACGTTGGAGGCGGCCGGGGTGCCCGGGGTGGTGGGCGGTGTCGTGTCCTCCGAGCTGCCGCCTTCGGCGAGCGCGTCGTGCACGGCGGTGTAGGCGGGCTTCTGCTGGTAGTTCTCGTCGTAGATGAGCGCGGCGCCCTCGCCGGGGAACGTGTCCGGCACCCACGAGTGCCTGTCGGTGAAGCCCCAGATGGTGACGCCGGCGCAGGCGCTCACGGCCATGCAGGCCCGGACCACGTCGCGGTAGTAGGTGGCCTGGGTGGCGTCCTTGCTGGAGTTGCGCGGCATCTGCATGCGGATGTCCACCTCGGTGATGCGGACCTGGACGCCGAGGGCGGCGAAGCGCTCCAGGTTCTGCTGGAAGGAGGTGGGGAAGCCGTACTGGATCGCCAGGTGGGTCTGGAAGCCGACGCAGTCGACGGGCACGTTCTGCTGGCGGAGCGACTGCACCAGGTTGTACATGGCGGTGCTCTTGGCGTTGATGCCCTCGACGTTGTAGTCGTTGATGCACAGCCGGGCGTTGGGGTCGGCGGCCCGGGCGGCGCGGAAGGCGTCGGCGACGAAGCTCAGGCCGAGCGTGTTGTACCAGAACGACGAGCGCATGTTGCCGTTCTCTTCGAAGACCTCGTTCACCACGTCCCAGGAGACGACGGCGGGGTTGTCGGCGTAGCGGCCGACGACCTGGCTGATGTGGTTCTGCATGGCCTGGCGCATGGCGGTGGCGTTCAGGCCCTGCACCCAGCCCGGGGTCTGGTTGTGCCAGACGAGGGTGTGGCCGTGCACCTGCTGGTTGTTCTGGGTGGCGAAGTTGACGATGGTGTCGGCGCCGGAGAAGTTGAACTGGCCCTGGTTGGGCTGGATGGCGTCCCACTTCATCGCGTTCTCGGCGGTGATCTGGTTGAATTCGGTCGCCGCGATGTTCCGGTACTGGGTCTCGTTGGACAGCGGCCCGGTGGCGAGCGCGGTGCCGATGAACTTGCCTCGCGCGGCGGCGTGCTGGCGCAGCGGCGCCGAGGCGTCTGCTTGGCCGACCGGCAGGAAGAACACGGCGAGCAGCCCGAGCAGGGCCGCCACCGCGAACGTCCTGGGCCGGGTGCCGGGTCTGATGAGCGTTGACGAAAGCACGAGCACCTACCTCCGGAAGGGCGGCCGATCTGGTCCCGAAATTTTCGGCGTCATCGGGATCCCTGCCGGGACGTTAGGGATACGGGACATACAGGGTCAATGCCCAGGCCGCGCCCGCGCCGTTAGAGCAGGTGGCAGCCTGAAATTATCGGCATTTTCGTGAAACTTTCATCGCGCGGCGGAGGGCCCCACCCGGGGGCG
>NZ_JAPNNL010000339.1 GCF_027620315.1 Nonomuraea corallina
ACCGCCGCTGGCTCGAACTGCGGGCCGTCACGGCCAAACGGGCGCTGGTCGCCGCGACCGGGGCCGCCCCGGAGTCCGTCGAGTTCCCCGACCTCGCCGACCCCGCCCCGTGGCGGGCCACCGGCGAGCTGTCCAGCTGGCTGATCGTCCACCTGGCCATGCCTACCGCCCGAGGTGAGGCGCCGGCCGCCGTGGCCGTGCCGCACGACCGGGTGCGGCTGAGATTCGACACGCTGCCCGACAGGGCCGGATGACGGAGCGACAGGTGACCATCGGGGCGCTTCTGCATGAACTCGTCACGGCCCAGGCCGCCCGCACGCCCGACGCGCCGGCGGTGCGGCAGTGGGACACCAGCCTCACCTACCGCGGGCTCACCGCGGCGGCCGGGGCGCTGGCGCACCGGCTGAAGGAGCTGGGCGCCGGGCCGGAGACGCGGGTCGGCGTCTGCGGCCGGCGCACGCCCGACCTGCTGGTGTCGGTGCTGGGCGTGCTGATGTCCGGCGCCGCGTACGTCCCGCTGGACCCCTCGCACCCGCGCAGGCGGCTGGAGACGGTCATCGACGACGCCGGGATCACCCTGGTCGTCGCCGACCAGGCGGGCCGGCGCGTCCTCGGCGACCTGCCCGTCCGCCTCGTCGCCCCCGCCCAGGGCGAGCTCCCGCCCCCCGAACCCGCGGCGACCGTCCCCGGCGCGGCCGCGTACGTGCTCTACACCTCCGGGTCCACCGGACGGCCCAAGGGGGTCGTGGTCAGCCACGCCTCGGCGGTGACGTTCGCGACCATGGCGGGCGAGTACTTCGGGCTGGACGCCTCCTGCCGCTCCATCGGGTTCGCGGCGCTCGGGTTCGACGTGTCCGTGCTCGACATCTTCGCGCCGCTCGCCCGCGGCGGATGCGTCATGTTCATCCCCGACGACGACCGGGTGGACCCGGTACGGCTGCAGCGGTTCCTGGAACGGCACCAGGTCACCTGGGGCACGATCCCGCCCGCGCTGCTGCCGCTGCTCGAACCCGACCGGCTGCCGTCGCTGCGCGACCTGCTCACCGCCGGCGAGCCCGCCGGTCCCGAGCAGGTGGCGCGGTGGTCGCGGCCGGGCCGCAGACGGTTCCACAACTGGTACGGGCCGACCGAGACGACCGTGTGCGTGGTCGGCACCGAGCTGGACGGCGCCTGGGACCGGCCGCTGCCCATCGGGCACGCGCTGCCGGGCTGCGACGCGTACATCCTCGACGACGAGCTGCGGCCGGTCCCGCCCGGCACGCCGGGGGAGCTGTGCATCGGCGGGCCGCAACTGGCCCGCGGCTACCTGCACCGGCCGGGCCTGACGGCCGACAAGTTCGTGCCCGACCCGTACGGGAAGCCGGGCGCGCGGCTGTACCGGACCGGCGACCAGGTGGTGCTCGACGAGCAGGGCCGGATCGGGTTCATCGGCCGGCTGGACCGGCAGGTGAAGGTCCAGGGCCAGCGGGTCGAGATCGGCGAGATCGAGACCGTGCTGCGCGCCCACCCCGAGGTCCGGCAGGCCGTCGTGGACGCGGGAACCGGGGCGGCGGGCCTGACGGAGCTGGTCGCCTACCTGACCCCGGAGCAGGCCCCGGTGCTGGACCAGGTGCGGGCGCACTGCCTGGAGAGCATGCCCGCCTACATGGTCCCGACCCGGGTGCTGCGCCTGCCGGCGCTGCCGCTGACCCCGGCGGGCAAGGTCGACCTGGCCGCCCTGCGCGCCCTGCGGGAGCGGCGCTCCGCCGAGACCGCCGCCCCCGAGACCGCCGCCCCCGAGACCGCCGCCCCCGAGACCGCCGCCCCCGAGACCGCCGCCCCCGAGA
>NZ_JAPNNL010000034.1 GCF_027620315.1 Nonomuraea corallina
GACGACCGCGTCCGCGCCGGACACCGGGCCCACCGGCCAGTCCGGCGCCGGGGACGACGCGGCCGATTCGGCCGAGGCCGAGGACGAGGCCGAGGACGCGGAGGAGTTCTCGACCCGGCAGGAGCACGGCGAGAAGACCTCGCCCGCGCCCATGGCGAGTTCCATGGCGAGTCCCACGGCGTCCCCGCTGCGCTCTCCGCTGGGCCGCGCGTTCACCGGCTCGGCCGCCCGTCACCGGGTGACCGTGACGGCCGTGCCCACCGGCCCGCGCACCGACCTGACGGTGCGCATCGAAGGAGCCCGGGTGGGCACCGAGTCCAGGCTCGTCATCATCGGCAAGGACGGCACCCGGGAGCGGACCGGGCCGTGGCGGATCAACCGGGCGACGTACGAGGACGGCGTGGTCTTCCGGCACGAGACGGGCACCGCGCTGGCGGACATCGCCGCGTTCGAGATCATCGGGGACGGCGAGCTGCTGGTGCGGATCCCGGTGACCGGGACCGGGAACTAAACCGGCGGGACCGGTGGTTGCACCGGGGGATGACGGGACTGTGGGTCGCGCTGGCCACGCTGGCGCTCGGAGCGGCGATCGGAGTGGTTCGGCTGCGCACGGACGGACGCGTGGGCGACGGCGAGCCCGGCCCCCTGCTGGGCCCCGGTGAGCTGGGCGCCGAGCTGGGGGAGCGGGCCACGCTCGTGCAGTTCTCCACCGCCTTCTGCCAGCCGTGCCGGGCCACGCGGCGGGTGCTCGCCGACGTGAGCGCCCTGGTGCCGGGCGTGGCGCACGTGGAGATCGACGCCGAGTCCAGGCTCGACCTCGTACGGCGGCTCGACGTGATGCGGACGCCGACCGTGTTCGTGCTCGACGCCCGCGGGGCCGTGGTGCGCAGGGCGTCCGGGCAGCCCACGAAGGCCGCCGTGCTGCACTCGCTCGCCCAGGTCGTGTCTCGGGATTCGTCTCACAAGCCGGACGACATGTGACAGATGTCGAGACGCCGAGTAGTCTTCTCGGCATGAACCCATCGACGGAGCTGCTGACGAAGCGGCGCGCGGTTGATTTCTGCCGCGTCGCGACCGCGCTCTGTCGCGCTGCCTGAGGACGGTCTCGCGCGGGCTTGCGGCCCGCCCCCTTTCCGAATCCTTCAGGAGCATCCCACGATGCGTGCCGACCCCAGGGCGCTGCGCTTCGGCGCGGCCATCACCACGTTGATCCTCGTCCTCGTCCTGGTGACGGGCAGCGCTTGGCTGCTTGCCGCCCAGGCCGTGGTGTTCGCGTTCGGCATCGCGGGCAGATCACCGTACGGGATGCTTTTCCAGGCGCTCGTGACGAGCGCTCCGAAGGAGACCGAAGACTCCCGCCCGCCGCGTTTCGCGCAGGGGGTGGGGCTCGTCTTCGCGGTCGTGGGGGTGGCCGGGTTCGCCGTGGGGATCACGCCGCTGGCCCTCGGGGCCACGGCCGCGGCCCTCCTCGCCGCCTTCCTCAACGCAGCCTTCGGATTCTGCCTTGGCTGCGACATGTATCTGCTGATTCGCCGTATATTGCCCGCCGCCAACATGGAGGTACCACAATGAGCCGCTCCGCCGTCCTGGTGGATGCCGACTGGGTCGAGGCCAACCTCGACACCCCGGGTGTCGTCTTCGTCGAGGTCGACGAAGACACCAGCGCCTACGACAAGGGCCACATCCGTGGCGCAGTGAAGATCGACTGGAGGCAGGACCTGCAGGACCCGGTCCGCCGCGACTTCGTGGACAAGACCGGTTTCGAGGCTCTGCTCTCCGACCGGGGCATCTCCAACGACGACACCGTCGTCCTCTACGGTGGCAACAACAACTGGTTCGCGGCCTACGCCTACTGGTATTTCAAGCTTTACGGCCACGACAACGTCAAGCTCCTCGACGGCGGCCGCAAGAAGTGGGAGCTGGAGTCCCGCGAGCTGGTCAAGGACGTCCCCGAGCGGGCCAAGACCCAGTACGTCGTCAACAAGGAGAACACCGCGATCCGCGCCTTCCGCGACGACGTGGTGGCCGCGATCGGCAAGCTCAACCTGGTGGACGTCCGCTCGCCCGACGAGTTCACCGGCAAGCTGCTCGCCCCCGCCCACCTGCCGCAGGAGTCGGCGCAGCGCGGCGGCCACGTGCCCACGGCCCGCAACATCCCGTGGTCCAAGGCGGCCAACGACGACGGCACCTTCAAGTCCGACGACGAACTGCGCGCCCTCTACGGCGAGGCCGGCGTCGACTTCGGCAAGGACACCATCGCCTACTGCCGCATCGGCGAGCGTTCCGCCCACACCTGGTTCGTCCTGCACGAGCTGCTCGACCAGGAGAACGTGAAGAACTACGACGGTTCGTGGACCGAGTACGGCTCGCTCGTGGGCGTGCCGATCGAGCTGGGGGAGGCCCGATGACCGCGCAGGGTTGCGGAGCGCCGGAGCAGACCATCGCGCTGCCGGCCGGGATCGATCTGTCCAACCAGGCCGTGATCCAGGGCAGGGTCACCGGCGCGGGCACCGCCTACGCGCGGCTGCTCGACCACACCGGCGAGTTCACCGGCGAGGTCGTGGTGTCGGACGAGGGAGTCTTCCGCTTCTTCGCCGGTCCCGGCGACTGGACCGTACGCATCATCGCGGGCGGCGGCGTCACCCGCGACGTCCGGGTGCAGGCCCGGCTCGGCGAGGTGGCCGAGCTCGCGATCGCCGTCTGACGCACACGCGACGGGGGCCCGCGTCCTTTGAGGGACGCGGGCCCTTCGCGTGCCTGTCGGGATGCGGCTGCGGCCGGTGAGGGCGGGCCGCTACGATTCCACCGATGTCCGGAACGTCTGGTGTGATGGCACCGAACCGGCCCGGCCCCGCATCGGGTCAGCGACTGCCGTCGCCTTTCTCGTTGCCCCTGCACACCGTGCGGGTGGCCGGGAAGTGCGCGCTGCCCCTGATCCTCTGGTTCGCCGCCGGCGAGCTGGCCCGTTACGCGCTGCTGTACGCGGGCACCGAAGTCGCCTACGGCGAGTGGCGGCAGGTCCGCCTCGTCGCCGTGATGACGCTGCTCACCCTGGTGGTGCTGGCGGCCATGACGGTCACCACCGGCATGCTGCACAGCCTGCGCGGCGCCCTCTGGGAGATACGCGCCCGAGCCGCCGAAGGAGTTTCGGACGAGCGGTTCTTCCGCACGCTCGACCGGATGGCTCCCGCGTTCGCCGTCCTCTACCTCGCCTGGGGCTTCCACGCCGAGGACGCGCGCGACTTCCAGCAGATGGACCTGCTGCACCACTTCTACGAGATGACCGAAGCCCAATGGTTCGGCGAGGAGACCGACGTCGGCGCGAGCCTCGCCGACCTCGACTGGCGGGTGTCGCTGGGCGCGATGGCGGTCATGTTCCTGCTGAAGACGCTCTTCGCCAAGCTGGTGGAGAAGGGCAAGGGCCGCTTCTACGGGTTCGCCGCCGCCTTCTCCGAGTTCGGCTTCGTCTTCTACGGGCTGAACGCGACCGTCGCCTTCGCCGACGCCCGCGCCGAATGGACCGACAGCCGCGCGGTCGTGGTCGGCACCAAGCAGGCGCTGGACAACGCCAAGGAGACGGTCCCGGCCTGGGAGGCGTTCACCGAGGCGTTCGGCGCCTTCTGGCCGCTGTTCCTGGACGCCGTGGCCATCCCGCTGGCCTGGCTCACCGTGGCCATGCTCGTCTTCGGCGCCTTCTCCGACGACAGGCGCACCCTGGTCAAGGGCACCCGCCTGGAGAAGGGCGTGGACCGGCTGGAGAGCAGCCACGACCTCACCCGCAAGTCGTTCGACCACGTCACCAGCGGCTTCACAGACCGCTGGTTGCCACTGGCCAACTCCCTGCGCATGATCATCAGGGGTGGCGCGCCGCTGTTCGGCATGATGTGCCTGTGCTACGTGGCCATCGAGGTGGGCTCCCGCTACGCCGACCGCGCCGTCCGCACCCTCATCGGCTCCGAGGCCGAATGGACCTGGATGTACGTCGGCGTGCCGGTCGGCTTCGTCCGCGACCTCCTGGTGACCGCCCTGACCATGGCGCTCCTGGCCGCCACCTTCGACCTCGCCGCCACCCGCGCCCGCCTGCGCGGCCGGCCGCTCAACGCCTCCTGAACGTCAACCGGACCAGATTGTCGATCCTGACCGCCTCCGAGTCCTTCTTGAAGTAGTCCTCGCTGGGGGTGTCGGAGCGGTACGAGCTCGGCCTGAACGAGAGCTCGACCTCGTCCTTCACCGCGGTCGGCACCACGGCCAGCCCCTGGATCCGATACTCCTCGCCCACCTTCAACCGGTCGTTCGGCCGGTCGCCCGGCGACAGCTCCACCACCCACGTCCGGCCCGCCCGGTCGGCCAGCTCCGGCTCCTCGGGCAGACCCGTCATGGTCGCGCTGCCCTCGTCCAGGACCTTCTGCCTGATGTCGATCGCGAGCCAGGTGACGTCGGGGCCATGCCTGTTGTCCTGCGGCGGATCCGTGACGGCCACGTCGGCCTTCCACTCGGTGTCGTAGACCTCGTACGAGCCGCCGGCCGGGACCGTCACCTCCTTCGGGTACAGCCCTCGGGTGATGACGGACTCGTGGAACCGGTAACCGTCGAACCCGTCCGCGGCGACGGCGAGCAACGACACCACCACGGCGGCCACGGCGACCAGCACCGTCCGCTTCCTCCGCGCGCCCTTCCCCGGCCCGGCCTCCGCCGCGCCCGTCCCTCTCGCCCCCGGCTCGGCCCGCCCGACCGCATCGGTACGCCCGCCGCCCGCGGCCACCCCACCGACTCCCACCACCGCACCGTGCCCGGTGGCGGTCCCTTCGGTCATCGCGCGGTGCCCGGCGGTTCCGTCGGTCCTCGGGCCGTGCCCGGTGCCGTGCCCGGCGGTTCCCGGCTCCGGGCCTCCTCCAGCTGCTCCGCCGGGCCCCGCTGTTCCGCTCATTCCCGTGGCCCCGGCCACATCGCCGGTTCCGGTGACGGTTCCGGCGGCGTCGGCTGGGCCACCGGGGCCGGTCGCCCCCATGACGCTGCCGGGTCCGGTGGCACCCATGGCGCCACCCGGTCCCGTGGCCCCTGCTTCGGCAGGTCCTGCCGCCGCACCGGCGCCGGGGGCGCCGGGATCGGCTCCCGGTGCGGCCGTCCTCGGGGCGGGTGCGGCAGCGCCGGTTCCCGAGGTGGGCTCCGCGTCTCCCAGGAACGGCCTGCCGCTCTCCCGGGTCCCGCTGGGAGGCAAGGGCAGGCTGGTTCGTACGACCGGGATGGGTTGCGTGGAGCCCATCGCCTCGCGACGCGGCACAGGCGGCCACACCTGCTGGTCAGGCGGAAAATCACGTCCTCGGACAGGCGGCATCATGGGCGGCCTGCTCCGCCCGCCGAAAGCACCCCGCCCACGCGTCGGCGCACCCGGCACTCCCTGCCCGCCTGGATCACTCCGCTCGCCGGGAGCGCCTCGCCCGTACGCCGGTCCGCCCGGGGCGCGCTGTCCACCCGGGGCCTGCCCGTGCGGATGGTCACTTTCCGGGCCGGCCGCCCATCCCGGATGGCCCGGTTGCGGCTGTCCCGATCGCGGGTGGTCAGGTCGCGCTTGGTGTCCAGGCCGGTTTGTCCGCCGCTCCGGGTACGCGGCTTGTTGCCCGGGGTGTGACGGCTGCCCAGGATCGGTTTGTTGCGGGAGGTGCGGGGCCTGGCCGGGCGTGACTCGCTCGCCGGGTGTGCTGTGCTCCCCGGGGTACGTCGGCTGACCGGGCGTGCTGTGCCCCCCGAAGGACGCGGGCCGGCCGGGGATTGCTTGGCCCCCGGGGTACGCGGGCTGGCCGGGGTCGGTGGCCGGGGTCGCGCGCCGATGGTGGGGCGGCTGTCCGGCTGGTCGGCTTCCGCCCGGCGGTGGCGCGCCCGGATCGTGAGCAGCGCCGGGTTCGTAGGGCAGGTCTGACCTGTATGCCGTGCCCGGTCCGTACGCCGCGCCGGGTTCGTACGCCGCATCTGGCCCGTACGCCGCATCTGGCCCGTACGCCGCGTCTGACCTGTACGCGGTGCCCGGGTCGTACGTGCCGCCGGGCTCGGCTGGGGTGTTCGGGTCGTCGGAGGGCGGGTGGGCGGTGTCGGGGTCCTCGGGGCGCCGGTGGCTCTTCTTGGGCGCGAACCAGTCGCGGTCGTTGCTGCTCATCGGATTTCCTTCGCTGGGACCCCGGTCGTCACCCTGGGGGAAAGCGAACCTGCCGCGGGACGGGAAGCGGGCGGAGGCGACGGGGGGCCCGATCCGCGGGGTGCCGCCTGCCGGCGTGGGGAGGAGGTCACCGTCGGGTCACTTCGCGTCGGTGGAGTGGACGTCCGGGGCCGAGTCGGCGAGTTTGCGCGCCGCCGCGGCGTCCACCGCGAGGTCGATCTCGGCTTCCGGCTGGTAGGGCTCGACCAGCGCCGTCGGCGGCAGGCCGACGACCACGCGGGCGCCGGGGAGCGCGGAGGCGGGCACCTCGAAGAAGTAGGGGCCGCGGGCCCAGATGTCGGGCTGCACCCACTTGCTGGTGATGGATAGGGAGCTGTCGACCCGGTCGGTGGCGGAGAACTTCCTGCCGTCGGCGGTCAGCAGCACGGCCGGCCCGAGTTTGTACGGCTGAAGCTTGGACTTGGCGGAGACGTCGACGATGAGGAACAGGTGGTCGGTCTTGACGGTGTCGGAGCGGTGCTGGACGGCCTTGGCGGCGGTCACCGAGTTGACCCGGACGACGAAGCGGGTGGCGTCGATGTCCTTGCCCAGGTCGCCGGTGTAGGTCAGCGGGGCGGTGTACTCGTTGTGGCTGAGGTCCATGGCCTGCAGGCCGATAGCGGCGCCCACGAGGACGAGTCCGACGGCGGCGTTGAGCAGCCGCGACTCGCCGGCCCTGCGCGGCGGCCGGGCGCGGCGGCCGGGGGCGTCGGGGCGTCGCGCGGTGGCGGTCATGGCGGGTCTCCGGCCTTGACGGGGAGCGTCACCTGGGCCTGGACGGTCGGCACGTAGCTCTCTCCGGCGGCTTCGCTGATCAGCTGCCATCTGACGGTCTCGTCCTGGAAGCCGGGGGCGTACTCGAAGGACGCCACGTCCAGCGTGATCTTGTCGGGTGGCTGCTCGCCGGGGTCGAGCCGGTAGCGGACGATGACCTTGGTCTTGAGGCCGGGGTGGAGCTGGTTCGTCTGCTCGTCACCGGCCAGGGCGAAGGCGAACGGCCCCTTGTCCTTCTTGATCGCCGGCGAGATCCTGACGAGGGAGTTGGCGAAGGAGTGACCGAACCCGGCCTCCTCGGGCTTGGCGGGCGGCAGGCCGACGCTCACGGTCTCCTCGCCGAGGTTGGTGACGTCGAAGACCATCTCCACGAACCGCTTGTCCTCCTCGAAGGACAGCTCGGCCTTCTCGACGTTCACCCGCGCCTCGACGAAGGCGGTGGAGTAGAGGCCCTGATCGAGCACCGCGCCCTGGCCGAGCGGCTCGGGCCGGGCCTCGGCCTCCTCCAGCCCGCCGAGCAGCGTGATGATCCCGACGACGGTCACGATCAGCAGACTGGCGACGGGCACCGCGACCGGACGCCGGGGGGTGCCGCGGCCGTCGTGGGGTTCCGTCATGGCTAGTGATGGTAATAGGTGAGCCTTGTCCCACCCACCCCAATACGCCCATCGGGCTGGCGGAATTGCCGAGAACCCTGCCGCAGCAGGGGTTGTAGCTCATACGCTGTCACGGAGTGAAGGGGAACAGGGCCCTGCTAACGACATAGCGCAGCCGGAGGGGGTCACGTGGCGGACGTGCATCCCGATCACGCGCAGCTCCAGGCCGATCGCATCTACCTGGGCTGGCAGTACATCCTGCCGCACCCCGATCCCGGCCCGCCGCCGAAACGGCCGTCCCCCGCCGAGGAGTCGCAGGTCGCCGAGCGGGACGAGCAGGAGCGGGCCGCGCTCCTGCGCCGCGAGCGGCTCCAGGAGGACATGCTCAACCGGCCGGTGCGGCTGGTGCGCATGTTCATGCTCGTGCTGGCCGGGCTGATCGTCGTGTCGGCCGTGGCCGGCTATCTCGCCTGGCAGTTCGCGCTGCTCGGCGTGCTCGCCGCCGGCGGCGTCGCCGGCATCTGCGCGTACGCGCTCGTCCAGGGCGACCGGGCGGTCCGCTACCGCGTGTCGGAGCAGCAGGCGAGGAACGACCGCCAGCGCCAGGAACGGGACAGGGAGCTGTTCCAGGCGCAGGAGGAGCACGCCCAGCGCTACCGCGAGTGGCAGGAGGAGAAGGAGCGCTTCGACCGCCAGCTCACCTGGTACGCGGTCGCGGTGCCCGACGAGATCGACCGGATCGACGTGGCGGGCGGCACGCTGCCCGGCTGGTCGGCGCTGATCACGCTGGTCGGCGCGACCCGCCTCTACAGCGGCGGCCACCTGACCGTGCTCGACCTGTCGGAGGGGGCGATCGCCAAGGACCTGATCGAGCTGGCCCGCAAGGGCGGCGACGACCCGCTGGTGTGGGTGCTGCCGGTCGACCTGCCCCGGCTCGACCTGGGGGCGACGCTCAAGCCGGAGGCGTTCGCCGACGTACTCGCGCACGTGGTGAGCGTGAGCGAGGAGCACCGCACCACCCGCGACCTCAGCTTCGACAACGCGATCCTGGAGCGGGTGCTGGAGGTGCTCGGCGAGAACGCCACGATCAGTCAGGTGACGGCCGCGCTGCGGGCCCTGGCGCAGGTCGGCGACCCACGCGAGGACCTGCGGTTCGGCCTCATCACCGCAACCCAGCTGGAGCGCATCGGCACCCTGTTCGGGCGCGGGGTGAGCGACCGGGTGGTGATCGAGCGGGCCTGGGCGCTGGAGTCGCAGCTGCGCAAGCTGGAGACGCTCGGCACGCAGGCCGTCCGGCTGCCGCCCGCGCGGCTGCGGGTGGTCAGCATGGACCGGCAGGCCGGGGTGTTCGGCAACCGGGTGCTCGGCACGTACGTGGCGACCGCGCTCACCCACATCCTGCGCCAGTCGCCCGCCGCCGACCGGCCGTGGTACCACACGATCATCGTGGCGGGCGCCGACAAGCTCCGCGGCGACGTGCTCGACCGGCTCATGGACGCCTGCGAGACGTCCCGTACCGGGCTGGTGCTGACCTACCGCTCGCTCACCCCGACCGTCCGCGAGCGGCTCGGCCGGGGACACGCGGCGGTCGCGTTCATGCGGCTGGGCAACGCCGAGGACGCCCGGGTGGCCAGCGAGCACGTCGGCACCGAGCACCGGCTGGAGCTGGCTCAGCTCACCGAGACGATCAGCGACTCGCTGCCGCGGCTGGACGGCGGCTACACCTCCACCATCGAGCAGCTCGACGACACCGCCGAGCGGCCCGACGAGAGCGGCGCGGACCTGGCCGAGGACATCACCGAGTCGACCGAGTGGGGCCGCACCGCCGACAAGATCTCGGAGAAGGAGCGGGTGCTGCAGCGCTCGCGCGAGTTCCTCGTCGAGCCGCACCAGCTCCAGCAGCTCCCCACCACGTCGGTGATCGTCACCGACGCCACCGCGCACGGACGGCGGGTCCGGCTGGCCGACGCCAACCCGGCCATCCTGACCTTCCCCAAGACGACGCTGGCCGAGCTGGAGGACGTCCCCGAAACCCCGCTCGCGCAGCCCCACGAGAACGGCAGGCCCGACCCCCCGCCGAACCTCGGACCACCGCCCCCGCGCCTCGACTGGCGCAAGGACAGGCAATGACAGGCAAGGAAATGGTCAAAGCCCACGTGGTGCGCTGGCTTTCGGCGGGAGTTTACTGACAACCGTCTGTGGGGGGATGAGATGCAGCCCAGTGTGTCGCTCAGCGGGCCGTGGTACCGGATCCAGTCGATCGCGGCGCCCTCACGCAGCTCGTCGGCCGAATGGGACTTCGTCACCGTGCTGCCCGCCGCGCTGTCGGCGGCGGCGCGCGGCAGGCCGTTCGTCATCGGCTGGCTCTCACGCGGCTCCGGCGCGCCGCTGGAGCTCATCACGAACGCCGGGCCGCTCTCCCCGCCCCGGCAGCCGCGCCGCGCGCCCGAGACGCCCGACCGGCCCGCCGGACCGCAGCCGCTGCTCTTCCCCGGCGGCGCGCGCGGTGTCGAGCTCGACGACGGCTACCTGGCCGACCTGGCGGACCTCGTCTGGACGCCGTGCCCCGGCCGCCAGGCGCCCCCGCTCGGCGGGCGCAGGGAGCCCGACGCCGACGAGCTGAAGCGGCCGACGCTGTTCGAGGCGACGCTCGTCACGCTCATGTCGCGGCCGTTCGCGTGGCTGGTCGTGGCCGAGCCGACCGACCTGCTGGACGCGGAGGTGGCGCACCTGCGCACCCAGCTCAACGTGCTGCGGCAGTACGGCGACGCGTCCGAGCGGTCCAGGTTCGACGCCGAGCGGGCCGAACGGCGCATGCAGGAGCTCGACGCCTTCCGCGAGGCCGGGCTCTGGAACGTGCGCGTGCTGGCCGGCGCCGCCAACCCCGACGAACTGCGGCAGATCGCGCCCGTCCTGGTCGGGTCGGTGGAGATGAGCCATCATCCGTACCGGCTGCGCAGCGCGCACGGCGTGGTGCACCCGCTGCCGGAGGCGCTGGAGCTGACCATGCAGGACCCGGGCGACGGCGCGGCGGCCCCGTTCGCGGCCACGGCGGGCACGCTGGCGGCGCTGGCCGGCCTGCCCAGGCGCGAGGTGCCGGGTGTGCGGGTGCTCGACGCCGGGTTCTTCGACGTGACCTCCGAGGCCGGCGAGGGCGAGCTGGAGCTGGGCGAGATCCTCGACGGCCAGGACCGGCCGGTCGGCTCGTTCCGGGTGCCGCTGGCCACGCTCAACCGGCACGCGTTCGTCACCGGCGCCACCGGCTCCGGCAAGTCGCAGACCGTCAGGCACCTGCTGGAGCAGCTCAGCCAGGCCCGCATCCCGTGGCTGGCCATCGAGGCGGCCAAGTCCGAGTACGCCGCCATGGCCGGCCGGATCGAGCCGGCGCAGGTCACGGTGATCAACCCGTCGGCGCCGGAGGGCGTGCCGTTCAGCGTGAACCCGCTGGAGCCCGAGCCCGGCTACCCGGTGCAGGCGCACATCGACATGATCAGGGCGCTGTTCATGGCGGCGTTCGACGCCGAGGAGCCGTTCCCGCAGATCATGTCGCTGGCGTTGCAGCGCGTGTACGAGGCCACAGGCTGGGACGTGGTCACCGGAGGCGCGGTGCCCGGGTCGAAGGTGCCGCCCAGCGTGCCGACCCTGGAGCAGCTCCAGCAGCACGCGATGGACGTCATCCAGGAGATCGGCTACGGCCGCGAGGTGCAGGCCGACGTGGAGGGGTTCATCTCGCTGCGGCTGCGCTCGCTGCGGGTCGGCTCGGCGGGCCGGTTCTTCGAGGGCGGGCACCCGGCCGACATCGGCGGGCTGCTGCGCCGCAACGTGGTGCTGGCGATCGAGGACGTGGCCAACGACGAGGACAAGGCGTTCCTCATGGGCACGCTGATCATCCGGATCGTGGAGCACCTGCGGATGCGCGCCCGCCAGGAGAAGAGCACCGGCCTGCGGCACGTCATCGTCATCGAGGAGGCGCACCGGCTGCTGCGCGACCGCGGCACCGGCCGGGCCGCCACGCACGCGGTGGAGCTGCTGGCCGGCATGCTCGCCGAGATCAGGGCGTACGGCGAGGGCATCGTGGTGGCCGAGCAGATCCCCACCAAGCTCGTCGCCGACGTGGTCAAGAACACCGCGCTCAAGGTCGTGCACCGGCTGCCCGCCGAGGACGACCGGCAGCTCGTCGGCGCGGCCATGAACCTGAGCGAGGAGCAGTCCCGCCAGGTCGTCTCGCTGCCGCCCGGCGACGCGGCCGTGTTCGCCGACGGGATGGACCGGCCGCTGCGGGTCCGCGTGCCGCTCGGCGAGTCGCGGGAGAAGCCGCTGGCCGGCCCGCCGCCGCCGATCAGGGGCCGCCGCTCCGCCGCCTGCGGCGCGCCGTGCCGCACCGGCCAGGCGTGCACGCTGGTGGAGCTGCGCGAGGCCGACGTGCTCGCCGACGCCCCCGACTGGGCCTGGCTGCGCATCTGGTGCGACACGGTCGTGCTCGCCTTCGTGACCGGCCGGTCGCTGCCCGGCGTGCCGCGCGCCCTGGCCGCCGCCTGGGGCGAGCTGCCGGCCCGGCGCGCCGAGTGCCTGCTCGCCACGCTGGTCGAGCGTTCGGTGCGGCGGCGCGCCTGGGCGCTGCGCAGCTGGTTCGACCCGGCGCTGCTCACCGAGAAGGCCGCCGCGGCCGCCACCCGCCTGCTCGGCGGCCAGGGAGGCGGCGAGCGCCCCGACGCGTCGTGGGTGCTCCCGCAGGTGCGCTGGCTGCACGAGGTCGACAGGCTCTTCCCGTACGGGCGGCCCGCGCCGGACCTGCGCACCCCGGCCCCGCCGCTGGAGTACGCGATCTTCCAGCAGAACGGCGACCACCCCGCGCCGCAGGGCGAGCTGCTCGGCCACCGGGCCAAGGCGCTGCGCCGCCACCCGCTGTCGATGGAGATGGACCACAACAGGGAGCTGGCCTGGCGGGTCATCCTCGGCGACGACGAGCTGGAGAGCGTCCGGCGCGACGTCGACGCGGTGGCACTCGGCGTCGAGCCGCAGGCCAGGCTCCGGCACGTCGGCCAGACCATGGGCGCCGGCTGGCTGGAGGGGGTGCTGGCGTGGCCGCACCGGTTCGTGCTGCCGTTCGGCCACGACGACGCGCCGGCGATCTCGTTCGCCGAGCCTCACCTGGCCGAACAGGCGCGGTGATCTCCGGTAAGCGGTGTGGCACGGCCGATCACGACTAGGATTTGTCAGCATGACCCAGCTTCCACTGCGGGCTCAGCTCGCGAGCGCCCTGGGCCGCAGTGCCGCCACGCTGTCCAGGATGACCGGGCGCGGCGACGGCTCGGTGATCGGCGGGCGGGTCGGCCTGATGCTCGAGCCCGACCTGCTCCGCCAGCTTGCCCGTGACCGCAAGCTGGCCCTGGTCAGCGCGACCAACGGCAAGACCACCACCACGCGGCTGATCACCTCCGCCCTGCTGGACCTGGGGGAGGTGGCCACCAACGCGTTCGGCGCCAATATGCCCGCCGGCCACGTCTCCGCCCTCTCCGAGCACAAGCACGCCCCCTACGGGGTGCTGGAGGTCGACGAGAAGTACCTGCCCGAGGTGCTCGACACCACCGGCGCCGGCGTCGTGTGCCTGATGAACCTCAGCCGCGACCAGATGGACCGCGCCGCCGAGATCTGGCTGCTGGCGCAGAAGTGGCGCAAGGCGCTGTCCGGCAAGCCCACCCACGTCATCGCCAACTGCGACGACCCACTGGTCACCTGGGGCGCCTCCACGGCGGCCAAGGTCACCTGGGTCGCCGGCGGGCAGCGCTGGAAGGAGGACTCCTGGAGCTGCCCCGAGTGCGGCGGGCCGCTGGAGCGCAAGGGCGTCCACTGGGCGTGCCGCGAGTGCACCTTCCACCGGCCCGAGCCGCAGTGGGTGCTCGACGACGACGCGGTGATCGACCCGCGCGGCCAGCGCTGGCTGATCGACATCCAGCTCCCCGGCCTGGCCAACCGGTCCAACGCGGCGATGGCGCTGGCCGTCGCCGACGCGTTCGGGCTGCCGGTGGAGCGGGCGCTGCCCCGGCTGCGCGAGGTGACGTCGGTCGCCGGCCGCTACACGACGGTCGAGCGTGACGGCCGCCACGCCCGGCTGCTGCTGGCCAAGAACCCCGCGGGCTGGCTGGAGGCGTTCGACGTCTCCGACCCGCACCTGCCGATCATCCTGTCGGTCAACGCGCAGGGTCCCGACGGCCGCGACACCTCCTGGCTGTGGGACGTCGACTACCGCATCCTGCGCGGCCGGCCCGTCTTCGTGACCGGCGAGCGCCGCCTCGACCTGGCGCTCCGGCTGGAGGTGGCCGACGTGCCGTTCGCGCTGTGCGCGTCGTTCGCGGAGGCGCTGGCCATGCAGCCACCCGGCCGCGTCGACGTGATCGCCAACTACACCGCCTTCCAGCAGATCCGATCGGAGTTCGGCCGTGCCGTCTGACAGCGCCCTGAGCATCGTCTGGATCTACCCCGACCTGCTGAGCACCTACGGCGACCAGGGCAACGCCCTCGTCCTGGAGCATCGCGCCCAGCGTCGCGGCATCCGGACCGAGACCGTCCACGTCCGCTCCTCCGACCCGGTGCCGGAGACCGGCGACGTCTACCTCATCGGCGGCGGCGAGGACCGGCCGCAGATCCTCGCGGCCGAGCGGCTGCGCCGCGACGGCGGACTGCAGCGGGCGGTCGCCCGGGGCGCCTCGCTGCTCGCCGTCTGCGCCGGCTACCAGATCATGGGCAGCACGTTCGGCGGCGAGGAGGGCCAGCCGGTCGACGGCATCGGCCTGCTCGACCTGTCCAGCGCCCGGGGCCCCGCGCGGGCCGTGGGCGAGCTGGTCGCCGAGGTGGACGCCGCGCTCGGCCTGCCGACGCTGACCGGGTTCGAGAACCACATGGGCGTCACCCGCCTCGGCCCCGGCGTCAAGCCGCTGTCCAAGGTGGTCAAGGGCGTCGGCAACGGCGACGGCTTCGAGGGCTGCTACGCCGGTCACGTCGTCGGCACCTACCTCCACGGCCCCGCCCTGGCCCGCAACCCGGCGCTGGCCGACCTGCTGCTGTCGTGGCGGGTGGGCGAGCTGGGCCCGCTCGACGACACCCGCTACGAGCAGCTCCGGCAGGAGCGGTTCAGCGCCGTGATGGCTCAATAGCCGTGATGGCTCAGTAGCCGTGATGGGCTCAGTAGCCGTGTCTCAGTAGACGAGCGCCTGCGCGCCCTCGGCCGTCACCTCCTCGACGAACGTGGGCGCCCCGGCGATGCGCACGCCCTCGATCACGTCGTCGACCGTGATCTCGCGCCGGGCCGCGCACTGCGTGCAGAGCGTCAGCCGGCCGCCGGCCAGCACCGCTTCGAGCAGGTCGGCGAGCGGCACCGCGTGCGGCAGCGCGAAGTCCTTGGCCCGGCCGGGGAGCGCGAACCACGAGGACTCCCCGGTCAGCCAGAGCGAGACCGGAACCCCGCTCGCGAGCGCCGCGGCCGCGACCGTGAACGCCTGGTTGCACCGTTCGGGGTCGTCGGCCCCCGCCGTCACCTTGATCACCAGTGATCGTGCCATGCCCGCCACCCTAGAACGTCACCGGCCCGTCCCGCGCCACTAGGGTGGCGCCTATGGAAGAACCACAGGTGCATCCCGACCTGGAGCCGATCGCCTTCCTGCTCGGACGGTGGGAGGGCGCGGGCGTCGGCGGCTATCCGACGATCGAGAGCTTCAACTTCGGTCAGGAGATCGAGTTCGGCCACAACGGCAAGCCCTTCCTGACGTACGTGAGCCGCACCTGGCTGCTCGACCAGGACGGCAACCCGGTCAGGCCGCTGGCCACCGAGTCGGGCTACTGGCGGGCGCTGCCCGAGCGGCAGCTGGAGGTGGTGCTGGCGCATCCGACCGGCATCGTGGAGATCTACGTGGGCGAGGTCGTCTTCCACAAGATCGACCTGCGGACCGACGTGGTGGCGCGCACGGTCTCAGCCAAGGACTACAGCGCGGGCCGCCGGCTCTACGGGCTGGTCAACGGCAACCTGATGTGGGCCTACGACATGGCCGCGGTCGGGCAGCCGCTCACGTCGCACATGTCGGCGGAGCTCAAGAAGGTCGGCTGAACATGAGAAAGGGCCCCGGGCGGCGCTCCGCTCGCCAGGAGCGGGCCGGATGGACCAAAGGCGGCGACCTGCGGTCGCGCCCTCCGGCTGCCAGGGGCCCCGGTGGTTGCCTCGTATTCGCGTACGACTGCGAGACAACAGCCCGCGTCTCAGCGGACAACCACCTCGCTGGTCCGACTATGACTACCCATTGTGTGGACCACCTCCTTTCCGCGTACTCATGAAGCTATGCGCTCGGCCGCGAACAGGGCAAGCGATTAAAGCGGGCCTTAGACTCGTTGACATGACGGAGACGCAGTGGCATGAGGAGCTTCGCGCCAAGGGTTACCGGGTCACTCCGCAGCGCCAGCTCGTCCTGGAGGCGGTCAAGGAGCTGGAGCACGCCACGCCCGAGGAGATCTGCGGCAAGGTCCGCGAGACGGCTCGCGGGGTCAACATCTCCACCGTCTACCGGACGCTCGAACTCCTCGAAGAGCTCGGCATGGTGACCCACACCCACCTGGGTCACGGCGCGCCCACCTACCATCTGGCGGCCGAGGCCGACCACGTCCACCTGGTGTGCCGGGGCTGCGGCCAGGTCATCGAGGTCCGGCCCGAGCTGGCCGACGGGCTGGTGCGGGGGCTCGACGACGAGCTGGGGTTCGCCGCCGACATCCACCACCTGACCGTCTTCGGCCGCTGCCGGGAGTGCAGATAGCCTGTGAGGCATGCGTAGCCCACTGCTGGATCTGCGGGGAGCCGTCGCCGCCGACGCTCCCGACGCCGACGTCGCGGCTCATTACGGCGACCTGTTCGCCGAGCAGCGCGCGCTGGTCAAGGGTGAGGCGGTCGTCGACCGCGGCAACCGCGAGGTGGTCCGCGTCACCGGAGCCGACCGGCTGACCTGGCTCAACGACCTGACCTCGCAGAAGCTCGACACCCTCCGGCCGGGCGAGTGGACGCAGACGCTCGTCCTCGACCCGCAGGGCCGCGTGGAGCACCACCTGACACTGGTCGACGACGGCGAGACCGTGCTGGCCCACGTCGAGCCCGGCGCCGCCGACGCCCTGATCGGCTATCTCGACCGGATGCGGTTCATGCTCAGGGTCGAGGTGACGCGGGCCGACGACCTCGCGGTGCTGTCCACGGCCGACGGCGACGTGTTCGTGCCGCGCGCCGAGCTCAGCGAGCATCTGGGCAGGCCGCTCGCGGGCCTGTGGGCGTACGAGGCGCTGCGCATCGCGGCGCACCGGCCCCGGCTGGGGCTGGAGACCGACCACAAGACGATCCCGCACGAAGTGGGCTGGATCGGCCCGGCCGTCCACCTCGCCAAGGGCTGCTACCGCGGGCAGGAGACGGTCGCCCGCGTCCACAACCTAGGCCACCCGCCGCGCCGGCTGGTCTTCCTGCACCTCGACGGGAGCGTCGACACGCTTCCCCCGCACGGCGCTCCGGTCATCTTCGAGAGCCAGGAGGTGGGCTTCGTCGGCTCGGCGGCCCGCCACTACGAGCTGGGGCCGATCGCGCTGGCCCTGATCAAGCGGACGGTCCCGGTCGACGCCCAACTGCTGGCCGGCGGCGTGGCGGCCGCTCAGGAGGTCGTGGTCCCGCCCGACGCGGGGCGCAACGTCAGCATCGACCCCGCGCTGCGGCGGCGCGTCCGGTAGTCCCGGCGCCTGCCGCCGGCCCTCAACCCGGCCGAGCCCGGCCGCCGGACGCGAAGCCGGCGGAGCGGGCTGCCGGGAACGGCCGGGAGTGGCGGGGGAGCGGCCGGGGGTGTGAGCTAGACGTCCAGGATCAGCGTGATCGGGCCGTCGTTGACCAGCGACACCTTCATGTCGGCGCCGAAGCTGCCCGTCTCGACGTGCGCGCCCAGCCCGCGCAGCTCCTCGACCACCGCGTCGACCAGCGGCTCGGCGACGGGGCCCGGCGCGGCGGCCTGCCAGGTGGGGCGACGGCCCTTGCGGGCGTCGCCGTAGAGGGTGAACTGGCTGATCACCAGGAGCGGCGCCGACACGTCGGAGCAGGACTTCTCGCCGTGCAGGACGCGCAGGCCCCACAGCTTGGCGGCCAGCTTGACCGCCTGGGACCGGGTGTCGGTGTGGGTGACGCCCACCAGGACGAGGAGGCCGGGCTCGTCGATCGCGCCGACCGTCCGGCCGTCGACGGCCACGGAAGCGGAACTCACCCGCTGGACGACTGCTCGCATGGGATCCCATTCTGGCCCAGCCGCAGGACCTCCGTAGACTCGGGGCGAAAGGAGTGCTGATGGCGCTGGTCGTGGAGGTCGTCCGGTCCGGGTTCGTGGAGTCCAGGCACGAGGCGCGCATGCTCGCCCTCGACGCCGTGGGCAGCCCGGTCGAGGTGCACGGCGCGGTCCACGTGCCGGCCTCGCCCCGTTCGGCGATGAAGCCGCTGCAGGTGCTGGCCATGCTCCGCAACGGTCTCGACCTGACCGGTGAGCCGCTGGCGCTGGCCTGCGCCTCCCACTCGGGCGAGCCCTACCACGTCGAAGGGGTCAGGAAGATCCTGGCCGGGGCGGGGCTCGACGAGGCGGCGCTGCGCTGCCCCGAGGACTACCCGGAGGACCGGCGGGTGACCGAGCGCGGCCGCGTCCACATGAACTGCTCCGGCAAGCACGCCGCCATGCTCGCCACCTGCGTAGCGAACGGCTGGCCCACCGCCTCCTACCTGGAGGTGACCCACCCGTTGCAGCGCGCGGTCCGCGCCGCCGTGGAGGAGCTGACCGGGGAGCGGATCGCCGCCTCCGGGGTCGACGGGTGCGGGGCGCCGCTGTTCTTCGTCTCGATGCTGGGCGTGGCCAGGGCGTTCCGGTCGCTTGCGCTGGGCGCGGGCGACAGCCTGGAGCGCGCGGTGTTCGACACCATGCGCGCCCACCCCGAGTGGACGTCCGGCACCGACCGGCACGAGGCCGCGCTCATGCGGGCGCTGCCGGGCCTGATGGTGAAGGCGGGCGCGGAGGGCTTCCAGGCGTTCGCGTTCGAGGACGGCCGGGTCGGCGTCATCAAGGTCGAGGACGGCTCCGGCCGGGCCCGCACCCCGCTCACCGTGGCCGCGCTGCGCTCGCTCGGCCTCACCTCGCCGGCGCTGGACGCGCTCGCCGTCCACCACGTGACGGGCGGCGGCGAACCGGTGGGCGAGCTGCGGGTGCGCACCGTCCAGCGCTGACCCGGGTCAGAACGTGCGGAACTGCCGGGTGGCGGAGATGGCGCCCGAGGTGGTCGTGGTGAACGTGCGCATCGAGCCGGCGAACTTGGACAGGTCCCACTCCGCCGGGCCGTGATACCAGTAGAGGTTGTCGGCCTGGTGGCCGTTGCCGGTCACCGAGGCGACCAGCCGCGACCAGTGCTCCACCCCGTCGAAGATCACCGCGTACGGGAGATAGCGGGAGAACAGTTCGACCCGGTCCTTCTCCGGCACGTTGCCCAGGTCGGCGGAGAAGAGGAACTCGCGGAAGCCCAGCGTGTGCGCCAGCGCCGCGGCCCCCTTGGCGGTCTTGGCCGGCATGTACTGGCCGCCGACGGCCAGCGCGCCACCCGCGATGATGACGGCCAGCCCGAGCAGGCCGTAGGAGGTGAACCAGGCGAGCGCGGCCGTGGCCAGCACGCCGGCGACCATGAGCGCGATCCCGATCGTGGTCCACCGGGTCCGCTCGGCGTCGGGGCGGCGGGCGAACCAGCCCTGCCGGACCACGTCGGCGTAGAGGGCGTCGCGGACCTCGCCCAGATGGGCGGCGAACGAGCCGGACAGCTGCGACAGCAGCACCGCGTCCCGGCCGTCGAAGATGGCGTCGTGGAGCGCCTGCTCGTACGGCAGCAGCGTGTTGGCGGGCGCGTGCGGCAGCCGCACCAGCAGCCAGTCGGGCGCGTCGTAGGTCTGCCTCGGCTGCTCGTCGATCCGCAGGTAGCCGCGCACGGCCAGGTCGACGATGGTGGCGGTCACGTCGATCACGTCGGCCTGCTCGTCGACGAGCGTGCCGATCTGGCCGGGACGGACGCCGTCGGGCGGGGAGAAGTGACCGTTCTGCACGGGGTTGACCGCACCCTGCTCGTGGCCGATGACCCGGGCGTCGCGGCCCCGCGTCCAGTAGAGCAGCCCGACGCCGCCGAGGAGCAGCAGCAGCAGGGCCGCCAGCGCGCCGCCGGTCACCGGGTTCAGCGCGAAGGCGTTGGCCAGCGAGAAGCGCTCGTCGAGGATCGGCCGCCCGCCGCTCGCGCCCTCGGGGAAGCCCACCACGACGGTGAGCGCCTGGCCGGGCGCCAGGCCCTGCTGTTCGAACTCGGCCCGGGTCCCGGTGTGGTCCATCGCGGCCGTGGTGCAGCCGATCGCGGAGGTGAGCTCACCGGCGAAGCACGACAGGTTCTGCACCTGGCCGGGACCGGTGACCACGACGGCGGCCCGGTCGACGGAGACGTTCCAGCCGCCCACCGCGAACCAGCGCAGCTCCTCCACCTTGCCGGTGGGGGTGACGGCGCCCTTCACGTCGTACTCGACGGTCGCCGGCGTGGTGACGGTCAGCACGCCGTCGGCGTAGGCGCCGCCCTTGACGTTCGTGATCTCGTACAGGCGGTCGTGGGTGTCGTCGTGACGGGTACGGGTCACCAGCGTCCGCTTCAGCTCACCCGAGCCGCCGGTGATCTTCTCGGCCACGTGGAGCGTGCCGTCCTTGCCCAGGGTCATGGTCACCTCGGCGGTGATCCCGGCGTTCGCCGCCAGGGCCGGCGCGGCGGTCAGCGCCAGGGCGGTCGTCACCAGTGCGGCGAGCACGAGCCTGATACCGGTCATGGCCGGTCATCGTATCGGGTCCGTCCGACGCATCCGCAAATGTCGGGTTTGCCGGGCAACGATCAGTCGGAGATCGCGATGCGCAGTCGCCGGAAGCCGCGGCCCTTGCTCTCCACCTTGGTCACCTTGATGCGGCCGATCTGCTTGGTGGAGGCGACGTGGGTGCCGCCGTCGGCCTGGGTGTCGAGGCCGACGATGTCGACGACGCGCACGTCCCGCACCTCCGGCGGCACCAGGTTGGTCGCGGTGCGGATGATGTCGGGGATCGCGAACGCCTCCTCCCGCGGCAGCACCCGCACGTCGATGCGGCGGTCGGCGAGGACCTCGGCGTTGCAGGCGTCCTCCACGGCCTCCTTGAAACCGGGCGGCACCTCGGGCAGGTTGAAGTCCATCCGCGCCGTCAGCGGCTCCATGTTGCCGCCGGTGACCGGGCAGCGGAAGTCGCGGAACACCACCCCGCACAGCACGTGCAGACCGGAGTGGGTGCGCATCAGCGCGGAGCGGCGCTCGTCCTCGACGGCGGCGCGCACGACCGTGCCCACCGGCGGGACCGGGTCGCCCTCGGCCGGGATCAGGTAGAGGTCGTCGCCCTTGCGCACGCCGACGACACGGGTCTCGACCCCCTGCCATATGAGCACGCCGTGGTCGGCGGGCTGGCCGCCGCCGCCGGGGTAGAAGGCCGACCTGTTCACCACGATGCCGTCGGGCGTCGCGTCGAGCACCACGGCCTCGAAGTCACGCAGGCTCTGGTCGGAGAGTTCGAGGCGCTCGGTGCGCCCGTGCAGATCGGTGGTCATGACCCGGAGCCTAGATCAGGCGGCACGTCACCAGGGGCCGTACGGGCCGCCGCCCCGGCCCATGCCCTTCACCGCGGGCTTGACGTCCACGATGTAGATCGTGGCGGCGATCACCGCGGCGATGGAGAACAGCCCCAGGCCGATCCCCATGAACTGAGCGCCGCCGACCAGCATGAAGGTGGTCACGTAGGCCCAGGCGCCCGCCGCGGAGAACAGCGTGGCCAGGATCAGGATGATCAGCCAGATGTTCTTCTGCAGCTTGCCCGCCGAGACGAACGCGGCGGCGGGCACCCGGAGCGCGTGCACCAGGGCGTATCCCGCCATGCCCAGAACGATCAGGGACAGCACCGAGAAGAGGAGGTTGAAGACCAGGTTGACGAATTGCATGTGTTGGCTCCCGCCCAATGCCGCGATGAGTCGGCTTCAGCCTAATGGCCGCCCGCGCTCCCCGGGCACCGGAAACGTCGCTACGGTCGGGTACCGATGCCGGGAACGCGGAAGCCCGCCTCCATGCGGAGGCGGGCTCGCGCGGAAGGTCAGGCCTTGGCCTTGGCGGCGCGGGGCTTCTTGGCGGTCTTGGCGGGCGCGGTGGTGGCGGCGGCGGCCGGCTCGGCGGCCTCCGACATCTCCTCCAGCTCCAGGGCGGCCTCGCCGCTGGTCTTGCTGACGACCTTGCGGCCGCGGACCGTGAACTCCTCGTAGAGCTCGACGGCCCGGTGGCCGAGCTGGTCGGCGTACTCGCGGGCCTTCTCGGGCAGCTCCTTGGCGATGCCCTCGGCCTTGCCCGCGTACTCGCGGGCCCACTCCGGCAGCTCCTTGCTCAGCTCGGCGCGGCGCGACTGCAGCTTCTGCAGCTGCTCGGGCAGCTCGCGCAGCTTCTCGACGGCGTAGTCGCCGGCCCCCGCGACCGCGTAGAACGGCTTGGTGTCGGTGAGTTTCCTGACTTCGGTGGCGAGCGTCATGATGGGTTAACCTTCCTTCGTTTCCTGGCTGGCGGGGCCGCCGCCGTTTCTCGCCGCGTAGGGCTCAAGTGCGGCGAGGAGCTCAGGCGGCAGCGGCTGTTCGTCGTCCGGTGCGGAGGCCGTCCGGGGGTGGGCGTTCTGGGAGGTCTGCCCGCCCTCGGCCGGTCCTTCCTTGCGGAACGACTCGTAGATATCGATCAGCACCTGGCGTTGCCGCTCGGTGATGTTCGGGTCTTCTCTGATGGCCGTGATGACGTCGCTGGGAGGCTCGTGATCCTCGATGAGGCCGGCCTGGACGTAGAGCACCTGCGAGGAGATGCGCAGACCCTTGGCTATCTGGTTGAGGATCTCCGCGCTCGGTTTGCGCAGGCCGCGCTCGATCTGACTCAGGTAGGGATTGGACACCCCCGCCGCGGCAGCCAGCTGGCGCAGCGAGATCTTCGCCTGCTGCCGCTGCTCGCGGATGTATTCGCCGATCGAGCCGACTTTCGGAAGTGCCATACCTCGATTATGCGGCCCGCTGCTTGCAATTGCAAACGCGGCGGTTAACACCTGCAAGCATCAGAGCTGGATAATCCACAGGAACGGCGTGGATGTGACCAAGCTCACGGACAGCGCGATGATGCCCGCCCTGGTCCTGCGCGGCAGCTCCGGCGCGGGCTTGATCAGCCGGTCGACCCTGGCCATGACGTTGCTGGCGTGCAGGCCCAGCATCCCGCTCGGGGCCGGCATGGCGCCCGCGGTGCCGAACCGCAGCAGGGCCGTGGCCAGCCGCCGGGGCGAGCAGTAGCGGCGCGCCCGGTCGTCGGCGGCCATCTCGATGAGCAGCTCCACCTGCTCCTGCGCCTCGCACACGACCTTGGACCAGGGCAGCGCCCGGCGCAGCGCGGCGAACGGCAGCAGCACCAGATCGTGCCGCTCACGTACGTGGGCCGCCTCGTGCGCGAGCACCGCGGCCAGCTCGTCGCGCGACCACAGCCGCAGCGCGCCCTCGCTCACCACCACCTGCGAGCGCAGCCCCGGCACGCAGTACGCCGCCGCGCCCGGATGGTCGAGCACCCGCACCCCCGGCACGCCGGGATCGTCACGGGAGATCAGCGCCAGGAGCGTGCGGTGGCGCCTGCGGGCGCGCAGCGCGTGCACCCCTGCCGCGATCAGGACCACGACCAGCACGGTCAGCGCGGTGAGCCCGGCGATCATGGCCAGCACGTGCAGCGGGTCCCACGCCTGCAGCGGCGCCTCGCCCCGGGCGAAGGCGACCAGACCGGGCAGCACGCCGATCCCGTAGGGCTGCACGCCGAAGGCGAGCATGGCCCCGGTGGTGGCCAGCCCCCACGCCACGCCGAGCGACTGCCACAGGATGATGGCCGGCCGGGGTGCGCGGGAGGTCCAGCGAGCGGTGGTGAGACGCCAGGAGCCGATCGCGCACGCTGCGGCGAGCGCGGCCAGCACCGCTGCCGTGATCACTAATCCTCCAGCTCCGTGAGGGCTCTGCGCAGGATCTCCGCCTCGTCTCCGGACACGGCCTTGGCGAAGCGGGTCAGGGCGGCGGAACGGTCGCCCGTCATGTCGAGAGCACCAAGCATAAGCTCGGCGATGTAGCTGTCACGGCTTTCCGCGGGTTCGTAGCGCCAGGCGCGCCCGTCACGGGTCCGCCTCAGGAAGCCTTTGCGGGTGAGACGGTCGAGAACGGTCATGACCGTGGTCGGCGCCAGGTCGCGGTCGGCGATGAGGCGGCCGACCTCGCGGGCGGTCAGCGCGGCCTTCTCCGCCCACAGGATGTCCATGATGCTGCGTTCGAGCTCGCCAAGACCCTTCACACTCTTCAGCGTAGTACTACACATCGTCGAGCAGCTATCCAGGAGGTTGGTGAGATGGATATCACGCTGGTGCGGGGAGATATCACCCGGCAGCGAGTTGACGCGATCGTGAACGCCGCGAACTCCTCGCTCATGGGCGGCGGCGGGGTGGACGGGGCGATCCACCGCCACGGCGGACCGGAGATCATCGAGGAGTGCCGCAAGCTGCGCGCCTCACGCTACGGGTCCGGCCTGCCGACCGGCCAGGCCGTCGCCACCACCGCCGGCCGGCTTCCCGCCCGCTGGGTCATCCACACCGTCGGCCCGGTCCACTCGCCGTTCGAGGACCGGTCGGAGCTGCTGGCCTCGTGCTACCGGGAGTCACTGCGGGTGGCGGAGTCGCTGGGCGCCGAGACGGTGGCGTTCCCGGCGATCGGCACGGGCATCTTCGGCTGGCCGCTGCCCGAGGGCGCCCGCGTCGCCGTCGAGGCGGTCCGCGGGTGGGCGGCCGAGGCTTCCCCGTCGCTGGTGGAGGTGCGGTTCGTGCTGTTCGACGCGGGCGCGTACGGCGTCTTCGAAGCGGCGCTGTGAGACCCGCTACCGGGCGGGACTGCCCGCGGGGTGCGGCGGGGCGACCGCCTGCCAGGGGACGGTCAGCTCGCCGAGCCGCCAGCGGGCCCGCCCGCCGAGCGGCGGGCGGCGCGCGACCGGCCAGGAGGCCGCGAGCGTCTCCGCGGCGGCGAGCCAGCGCTGGCGGGCCCCATGAGAGCCGTACGGGGCGCTGACCGCCCAGGCGTGGTCCCAGTCGCGCAGGAACGCGTGGATCCGCTCCCCGGGCACGTTGCGGTGGATGAGCGTCTTCGGCAGCCGGTCGGCCAGGTCGGAGGGGCGTTCGAAGGCGTCGAACCGGGCCGAGAACGTCAGCGTCCGCGGCCCCTCCGTGTCCAGTCCCACCCAGACGGCCCGGTGCCCGACCTCCGAGCAGGTCCCCTCGACCAGCACGCCTCCTGGCGCCAGCCCCGTCCGCAGCACCTCCCAGTAGTGCCACGCCTCCGCCTCCCCGTACTGGCGCAGCACGTTGAAGGCGCGCACCAGCACCGGAGGCCGCGCGACGGGCAGCTCGAAACCGCCGAGCACGAAGCTCAGCCCCGCGCGCTCGTACGGCCTGGCCGCCGCCACCCTGGCCGGGTCGATCTCGACGCCCACCACCTCGACGTCCGGCGCCACCCGCCGCAGCCGGGTGAACAGCTCCAGCGTGGTCACGTGCGAAGCCCCGTACCCCAGGTCCACCACGAGCGGCCGGGCGGCGGCGCGCAGCAGGCGGCCGTGGACGGCGGCGATCCACCGGTCGGCGCGGCGCAGACGGTTGTGCGCGGTCGTGCCCCGGGTGATGGAGCCGACCGGTCTAGCCACCGACGCGGTGCACCTTGTGCTGGGCGGCCTGGGCGCGGGGGCGGATGACCAGGCGGTCGACGTTCACGTGCGCGGGCCGGGTCACGCACCAGGCGATGGCGTCGGCGACGTCGTCGGCGGTGAGCGGGCCGGGCACGCCCTCGTACACCTGGTCCGCCCGTTCGGCGTCGCCGCGGAACCGGGTCAGCGCGAACCCCTCCGTCCGCACCATGCCGGGCGCGATCTCCACGATCCGCACCGGCTGCCCCACCAGCTCCAGCCTGAGCGTCTCGGTCATCGACGTCTGGGCGTGCTTGGCCGCGCAGTAGCCGCCGCCTCCCTCGTACGAGACCAGGCCGGCCGTCGAGGTCAGCATCACCAGCACGCCGTCGCCCGACCCGACCAGCTTGGGCAGCAGCGCCTGGGTGACGCGCAGGGAGCCGAGCACGTTCGTGTCGTACATCCGCTGCCAGTCGTCGACCCGGCCCTCGGACACCGGCTCCAGGCCGAGTGCGCCGCCCGCGTTGTTGACCAGGACGTCGCAGCGCTCCAGGGAGGCGGCCAGCGCGTCGACGGACTCCTGGGAGGTGACGTCCAGCGTCACGGGGGTGAGGCCCGGCACCTCGGCGGCGAGCTTCTCCAGCCGGTCGCGCCGCCGGGCCCCGGCGACCACGTGGTAGCCCTCGGCGGCCAGCCGCCGCGCTGTCGCCTCGCCGATGCCGCTGCTCGCGCCGGTCACCATGGCCGTTCTCTTCATGCGCCTCATCCTGCCAGGTTGCCGGTTGGGCACCCCCCGCTGTGACCTGCTGTCGGGAATGTCGGAAAAATCGTGACAGTTATAGCTCTTTTGGAGGTGATGTCGGGTGAGGCGACGACGGGTCAACCGGGTCGCGACGATCAGCATGCACACCTCACCGCTCGACCAGCCCGGCACGGGCGACGCCGGCGGCATGAACGTGTACATCGTCGAATCGGCCAAACGACTCGCCCAGCTCGGCGTGGAGGTGGACATCTTCACCCGCGCCACCGCCCGCGACCTGCCACCGGTCACCGAGCTCGCTCCCGGCGTCCTGGTCCGCCACCTGACCGCCGGACCGTACGAGGAGATGGACCGGGCCGACCTGCCCGGCCAGATGTGCGCGTTCCTGTCGGAGGTGCTGCGCACCGAGGCCATGCACGAGCCGGGCCACTACGACGCCATCCACTCCCACTACTGGCTGTCCGGCCAGGTCGGCTGGCTCGCCAAGGAACGCTGGGGCGTCCCCCTGGTGCACACCATGCACACCATGGCCAAGGTCAAGAACCGGCTCCTGGCCGCAGGAGACCGCCCCGAGCCGCAGGCCCGCGTGGTCGGCGAGGAACAGGTCGTGCAGATCGCCGACCGCCTCGTGGCCAACACCGCCGACGAGGCGCACGAGCTCATCGACCTGTACGGGGCCGCCGAGCAGCGCGTCGCCGTCGTCAACCCCGGCGTAAACCTCACCGTCTTCCAGCCCGCCTCCCAGGGCGCCGCCCGGCACCGGCTCGGCCTGCCGCAGAGCGCCCGCGTCCTGCTCTTCGTCGGCCGCATCCAGCCGCTCAAGGCCCCCGACGTGCTGCTGCGCGCCGCCTCCCGGATGCTCATCGACGACCCGTCGCTGCGCGGCCGCCTCGTCGTCGCCTGCGTCGGCGGGCCCTCGGGCAACGGCCTGGCCAGGCCCTCCATCCTCACCGAACTCGCCACCGAACTCGGCATCCAGGACACCGTCCGCCTCGTGCCGCCCGCGCCGCAGCACCTGCTCGCCGACTGGTACCGCGCCGCCGACCTCACCATCGTCCCCTCCCACAGCGAGTCGTTCGGCCTCGTCGCGCTGGAGTCCCAGGCGTGCGGCACCCCCGTCGTCGCCGCCGCCGTCGGCGGGCTGCGCACCGCCGTCCGCGACGGCGCGTCCGGGCTCCTCGTCGACGGGCACGACCCGCACGACTGGGCGCGGGTCATCGCCGGACTCCTCGCCGCCCCGGCCCGCCTCGCCCTCCTCGCCGAGGGCGCGCGCGAGCACGCCGCCGCCTTCGGCTGGCAGGCCACCGCCGCCCGCCTCATGGAGGTGTACGCGCAAGCCGTCGCCCACCTGCACCGGCAGCCCGTGGCGGTCAACTACTGACCGGCGCGACGGACCCCGTACCGGGCCTGTCAGCAGGCTGCCCGTCAGCAGGCTGCCCGTCAGTAGGCTGTAGGCATGCGCGACGTCATCGAAGCCGCGCTCAAGGCCGCGGACGTCGAGCACGACGAACCGCGGCCGGGAGCGTTCCTCGCCAAGCTGCCGGGCCGGCACAAGCTCGCCACGATGACCTGGCTGATCGTCGGCGAGCGGGTCCTGCACATCGAGGCGTTCTTCTGCCGCCAGCCCGACGAGAACCACGCCGAGTTCTACCGGTGGCTGCTCGCCAAGAACGGCGCGATGTACGGGGTCCACTTCTCCGTCGACCCCGTCGGCGACGTCTACCTGGTCGGCCGCCTGCCCCTCACCGCCATCACCGAGGACGAGATCGACCGCGTGCTCGGCTGCGTGCTCACCTACTCCGACGAGTCCTTCGACCGCGCCCTGGAGATCGGCTTCGCCTCGTCCATCAGACGCGAGTGGGAGTGGCGCAAGAAGCGCGGCGAGTCCCTCGCCAACCTGCAGGCCTTCGCCCGCTTCGCGGACCCGGATCGGTCCTGAGCCCCGCCGCTCTAGGATGACCGTATGGCGACTTTGGTGCTGCTGCGGCATGGCGAGAGCGACTGGAACGCGAAGGGTCTGTTCACCGGCTGGGTGGACGTGAGCCTGTCGGCCAAGGGCGAGGACGAGGCCCGCAGGGGCGGCAAGCTCCTCATCGACGCCGGCCTCTACCCCGACGTCGTCCACACCAGCCTCCTGACCCGGGCCATCCAGACCGCCCAGCTCGCGCTCGGCGAGGCCGACCTCCTCTGGCTCCCGGTCCAGCGCTCCTGGCGGCTCAACGAGCGCCACTACGGCGCCCTCCAGGGCAAGAACAAGGCCCAGACCCGGGAGGAGTTCGGCGAGGAGCAGTTCATGCTCTGGCGGCGCTCCTACGACACGCCGCCGCCGCCCATCGCCGACGACGACGAATACTCCCAGACCGGCGACCGCCGCTACGCCCTCCTCCCGCCCGAGCTGATGCCGCGTACCGAGTGCCTCAAGGACGTGGTCGACCGGATGCTGCCCTACTGGTACGACGCGATCGTGCCGGACCTGTCGGCGGGCCGGACCGTCCTCGTGGCCGCGCACGGCAACTCCCTGCGCGCCCTGGTCAAGCACCTCGACGGCATCAGCGACGAGGACATCGCCGGGCTCAACATCCCCACCGGCATCCCGCTCCGCTACGACCTGGACGAGCACTTCCGGCCGCTGCGGCGCGGCGGCGAGTACCTCGACCCGGAGGCCGCCAAGGCAGCCGCCGAGGCCGTCGCCAACCAGGGCCGCTGACCGGACCGCCGCTTCCGGAAAACCTGAAGATCTTTTGGGAACCCCCTCGGGCTGGGCGCCGTGATGCGTGCCTGCGGCCCGCTCAGCCCGCCGTAGAGGCCGTGAACCGCACGGTGACCACCAGGCGCCGCCTTCCGGGCGGGCCGCGGCCGTCAGGTCGGCGTGGTGGGCCTGGGCGACGGCGTGGACGATGGCGAGGCCGAGTCCGTAGCCGTGCCGGCCGTGGCGATCCTTCGCGAGTCTCTGGAAGGGCTGGAAGAGGCGCGGGATCTGGTCGCCGGGGATGACCGGCCCGTTGTTGACGACCGTGAGCGTCGCCTGCGTGCCGGAGGTCCCGGTGGTGACCCGGATGTCCCCACCTTGACGGCTGTGCCGGATGGCGTTGTCGACGAGGTTGGAGACGAGGCTCTCCACCAGTCCAACGTCTCCGGCCGTCAGCGCGGGCGCGAGGTGTTCGGCGAGGTCGAGGTCCCGCTCCGCGACCTGGTCACGGCGTGCCGCGAGCACGCGTTCCGCCACCCGGGCGAGGTCGAGGTCGTCCCAGCGGGCCGCGCCACGCTCGCTGACGGCCAGTTCGAGCAGGGCCTGGACGAGCCGCTCCTGGTGCTCGCCCAGCGCGAGCGCCTCCGTGCAGGCCGAGCGCAGCGTGTCGGCGTCGGCGTCCGGGTCGGCGAGGGCCACTTCGAGAAGGGTGCGCAGGCCCGCGAGAGGGGTGCGCAGCTCGTGCGAGGCGTTGGCGACGAAGTGGCGCTGGGCGTCGAAGGCGGCCTGCAGACGGGCGAACAGGTCGTCGAGGGTGCGGCCGAGCTCGGTCAGCTCGTCCGTCGGCTCACCGAGGTCGAGACGCCGGTGCAGGTCCCCGGCGGAGATGCTCTTGGCCGTGCCCGTGATGGCGCGCAGCGGCTGCAGGAACCGTCCGGCCACGTACCAGCCGAGAGCCAGCGCGACCGGCACCAGAAGGACCAGGGCCACGGCGGATCCGACGAGGAACTGGGGCAGGCTGATCCCGGTCTCCACGACCGGCCCCGAGGTGGCGCCGTCGGGCGTGCCCGCGTCGATGCTGACGAGCGGGACGCCGACGAAAACGAGCACGAAGGCCCCGGCGGCGTAGATGCCCGCCGCGTAGGCGAGGGCGAGCCGCTTCTGCAGGGACCTCCTGGCGAGCCGCCGGGTCGTCATGACGGCCGGAGACGGTAGCCGGCCTCGCGGACGGTCTCGATCGCGGGCGGGTCGCCGAGCTTGGCCCGCAGCCGGTGCACGGCATGCTTGACGGCGCTGCTGAAAGGGTCGGCGGCCTCGTCCCACACGCGTTCGAGCAGTTCCTCGGCGGGGATGACCCGGCCGGGCACGGCGAGCAGGCATTCGAGCAGCCCGAACTCCCTCGGGCTCAGCTCCAGGCGACGGCCCGCCACGACGAGTGGCGGTCTGCGCGCCGACCTCCTGCTGACCGGCGGGGCCCTGGGGCTGGTCCCGGTGCTCGTGGCGGCCGCCGCGTTCGTCACGGCCGGAGGCGGGCGCACCCCGGCGGCCACGGGCGTGGTGGTCGGCGGTGCCGCGTTCGCGGCGGGACTGATGGCCTCGGGATCGGTGATCCCCGTCGGCCTGGCCCTGCTGCGCGCCAACCAGAACCCGATCCAGCCGATCACCTTGGCCACCGGGCTCCGGGTGGTCGTCGGCTGGGCGGTGTTCACCGCGGTCGCCGCCGTGCTGACCGCGGGCCTCGCCGTACTGGTCAAGCGGGCCGTCGTCGCCGTCGTGCCGGCCGTCGCGCTCATCGTCGTGCCCTACCTGCTGGCCACCGCGGGGCTGGCGCCGTGGCTGCTGACGATCACTCCCGCCGCCGGGTTCGCGATCACCCAGGGCGTGCCCACCTTCGCGCACGTGGACGTGGACCGGTCGCCGATCGTGGGCCACTACCCCCTGCCGCCCTGGGCGGGGCTGGCCGTGGCCTGCGGATACGCCGCGCTCGCCCTGGCGGCGGCCAGGTGCACGCGGAGCGCGTCTCAGTCCGGGCGCGTCCCCGTCACCAGGTAGACGACATCCCGAGCCACGCTCACCGCGTGGTCCGCGTACCGCTCGTAGTAGCGCCCGATCAGCGTGATGTCGATCGCCGGCTCCACGCCGTGCTGCCAGTCCTCGCCGAGGATGGTGCGGAACAACCGCCGGTGCAGCCGGTCCATCGCGTCGTCGTCCTGCTCCAGCTCCAGGGCGGACGCCACGTCGCGGGAGGCGATGCAGCCGCCCGCCTTGGTGACCAGGTTCTCGGCGATCTGCCCCATCTCGACGATCGTGGAGCGGACCTCGGCGGGGATGGCGGAGTCGGGGTGACGCAGCCGGGCCACCTTGGCGACGTGCACCGCGAGGTCGCCCATGCGTTCCAGGTCGCCGCCCATCCGCAGCGCGGTGATGACCAGGCGCAGGTCGACGGCGACGGGCTGCTGCCTGGCCATCAGGTCGAAGATGGACCCCTCGACGCCCGCGAAGAGCGCGTTCACCTCCTCGTCGCGCGAGATGACCTGCTCGGCGAGCTGGAGGTCGGCGTCCAGCAGCGCCGTGGTGGCGCGGGAGATGGCGGAGCGGACGAGCCTGGTCATCTCGACCAGCCTGCCGGTGAGGGCGTCTAGTTCTTCGTGGTACGCGTCGCGCATGCCGTCACCGTACGAGGGCGGCCGTGAACGAACTCCGACGCGAAGATGAACTTTCCGCGAAGGCGAGGCCCGTCCCCAGGTGACGGGCGGGTTTTCACCGGGGCGCCGCCTACCATCGGGAGCATGAGTGAGATGGCCATGAGCTTCACCGCCCTGGCCGGCTTCGTCGTGGGGGCTCTGGCAGTGATCGTCTACCGTGACCAGATCGAGGCGCCCCGCAGACGGGACGACGTCTCCGACCCGGGGGTGACGGCACTGCCGCAGGGGATCGCCTCGGTGCTGGCGGTGCTGCCCTCCTCGGCGGTGGTGCTGGACGCGCACGACCGCGTGCTCCGCGCCAGCTCGGCCGCCCGCGCGTTCGGGCTCGTCAAGGGCGACCGGCTGATGGTCGCCGAACTGCTCGCGCTGGCGCGGAAGGTACGGCGCGACGGCGAGATCAGGGAGACCGGGATCGACGTGGCCGGCACCAAGTTCGGCCAGGAGATCACCAGCTTCGCGGTCCGGGTGGCCCCTCTCGGCTCGGTCGGCCAGGTGCTGGTGCTGGCGGAGGACCAGACCGAGCGGCGCAGGGTCGAGGCCGTGCGCCGCGACTTCGTGGCGAACGTGAGCCACGAACTGAAGACCCCCGTCGGGGCGCTGAGCCTGCTGGCCGAGACGATCCAGGACGCGGCCGACGACCCCGAGGCCGTCACCCGGTTCGCCGCCCGCATGCAGCACGAGGCGGCCCGGCTCACCTACCTGGTGAAGGACATCATCACGCTGAGCCGGATCCAGGGCGCCGAGCCGGTCCCCGCGCCCACCCAGGTCTCCATCGACGAGGTCATCGGCGACGCCGTCGACCACTGCAACACCCGGGCCGGCGCCAAGGACATCACGCTCGTCACCGGCGGCGCGGAAGGGCTGCGCGCCTGGGGCGACGAGGAACTGCTGGTGACCGCGCTGCGCAACCTCATCGACAACGCCATCGCCTACAGCCCGGAGCACACCCGCGTGGTGGTCAGCACCCGCCCCGCCGGGGAGAGCGTCGAGATCAGCGTCAGCGACCAGGGCATCGGCATCCCCGAGGACCTGCAGGAGCGCATCTTCGAACGCTTCTTCCGGGTCGACACCGCCCGCTCGCGCGCCACCGGCGGCACCGGCCTGGGCCTGGCCATCGTCAAGCACGTGGCCGCCTCGCACGCGGGAGAGGTGTCGGTCTGGAGCAAGGAAGGCTCCGGCTCCACCTTCACCCTGCGCCTGCCCGCCTTCGGCGGGACGGCCATCCCGGCACACCCCGACATCTCCCTGGAGGCCGCTCAGTGACCCGTGTGCTCGTCGTGGAAGACGAGGAGTCCTTCTCCGACGCCCTGTCCTACATGCTCCGCAAGGAGGGCTTCGAGGTCTCCGTCGCGGCGACCGGGCCCGACGCGCTCGACGCCTTCGACCGCCACGGCGCCGACCTGGTGCTGCTCGACCTGATGCTGCCCGGCCTGCCCGGCACCGAGGTGTGCCGCTCGCTGCGGCAGCGCTCCAAGGTCCCGGTGATCATGCTGACCGCGAAGGACAGCGAGATCGACAAGGTCGTGGGCCTGGAACTGGGCGCCGACGACTATGTGACCAAGCCGTTCTCCTCGCGCGAGCTGGTGGCGCGCATCCGCGCGGTGCTGCGCCGCCGGGGCGACGTGGGAGAGGAGCCGGAGACCGCGGTGCTCACCGTCGGCCCGGTGCGCATGGACGTCGACCGCCACGTGGTCGCGGTGCGCGGCGAACCGGTGCAGTTCCCGCTGAAGGAGTTCGAGCTGCTGGAGGTGCTGCTGCGCAACGCCGGCCGGGTGCTCACCCGCAGTCAGCTCATCGACCGCGTGTGGGGCGCCGACTACGTGGGCGACACCAAGACCCTGGACGTGCACGTCAAGCGGCTGCGCGCGAAGATCGAGGTCGATCCGTCAAGCCCGCGCTGCATCCTCACCGTGCGCGGCCTCGGCTACAAGTTCGACGCCGTGGACGCCTGAGGGTTCCTGCGTCCGTACGGGTCCCGTACGAGATCCTGTCGCCGATCTCGTACGGGACCCGACGCGTTCGCGGGTCAGTGGGCCTCTTCGTCGGCCGCGCCGGTCGGCGTGGGCGTCGGGGTGGGCGGCGGCACGGCGCCCTCGACCGCCGGGAAGGACGCGTACTCGCGGTTGCGGGGCACCACGGGGACGTTCAGGGTGATCGTGCCGGCGCCGGCGAACTGGAGGTCCAGGCGGATGGTCTCGCCGCCCCTGAGGGCCTTTCCGAGTCCTTCCAGCGTGATCTGCGGCTTGGTGGGCTCGGCCTGGACGAGCTGCCCCGGCGGCAGCTGCACGGGCGCGGTCAGCTTCGCGGTCCCGGCGTCGCCGGCGCTGACGCCCTGCAGCGTGTCGGCGGAGGAGCCGTCGTTGAGCAGCGTCAGGTAGACGGGCACGGAGCCGCGCCAGGGGATCTGGCCGCCGGACTCGGGCCCGAGGATGAACGCCTGGGGGATGTGGATGTTCTGCTTGCCGTAGGCGCCCTGGTCGATCAGGGCCGCCGCCTCCACCGGCGCGTACGGCTGGTTGGTGTTGGCGTCGAAACCTGCAGAACACCCGGCGAGTACGGGGGCTGCCAGGAACGCGGCTGCGGCGGCAATCCAGCGACGGCTGGTCACGGGCGGGTACTCCTTGGTCTGCGCATGGGGATGGGCAGCGCCTACCATATCCACCCGTTTCCATGGTCATATCCGCGCCCCTGCAGGTCATTAGGTATGTCCGGATATGCGATTCACAGAGTTGACCTCTTGTCAATCCCCAATATGCGGCTTTGACCTGCAGTTATGATGATTTCACTGTTCCGGGAGCCTGTGGATGCGTGGTACTCTGGAGTACAGCGGAAGGGGTACTTGTCACATGACTTTCCAGGTCGGCGACACTGTCGTCTACCCCCACCATGGGGCTGCTCGGATCGAAGCAATCACGAAGCGATCCATCAAGGGTGAGGAAAAGACCTACCTGGTGCTCAAGGTCGACAAGGGCGACCTTACCGTCCAGGTGCCAGCGGAAAACGCGGAACTCGTCGGTGTGCGCGATGTTGTCGGCCAGGAGGGCCTCGAGCGCGTTTTCGACGTCCTGCGCATGCCGCACACGGAGGAGCCGACCAACTGGTCGCGGCGCTACAAGGCCAATCTGGAGAAGCTCGCGTCCGGCGACGTGAACAAGGTCGCCGAGGTCGTCCGCGACCTGTGGCGGCGGGACCGCGAGCGCGGTCTGTCCGCCGGTGAGAAGCGCATGCTCGCCAAGGCCCGCCAGATCCTCGTCAGCGAGCTGGCACTCGCCGAGAAGACCAATGAGGACAAGGCGGAAGCCCTTCTCGACGAGGTTCTCAACTCCTGAACACGATCGTTCCACGGGTGGGCGTCGGAGTCGACGTCCACCCGTTCGCATCGGGCCGTGAGCTGCATCTCGCCGGCCTCCACTGGCCGGGCGAGACCGGCCTGTCCGGCCACTCCGACGGCGACGTCGCCGCGCACGCGGCCTGCGACGCGCTGCTCTCGGCCGCGGGCCTGGGCGATCTGGGCGGCCTGTTCGGCACCGGCGACCCCCGTTGGGCGGGCGCGTCCGGCGCCACTCTGCTGCGGGAGACCGCGCGCACGGTCAGGGCCGCCGGCTTCGAGATCGGCAACGTGGCCGTCCAGGTGATCGGTAACCGCCCGAAACTGGCCCCCCGGCGCCTGGAGGCCGAACTCGCGCTCGGCGCCGCTCTGGGGGCGTCTGTGAGCCTCAGCGCCACCACCACCGACGGACTCGGCCTGACCGGCCGTGGCGAGGGCGTCGCGGCGATCGCGACCGCGCTCGTCGTCAACCTCGCGCCGGGATCAGGCGTCGAGTAAACGGCGGGCAACCTGCCGCCCGCCGTTCCATGGTCGGCGGCGGTCTGCGCTGGCGCGGTGCGGATCGCCGTCTACCAGGGATAACGAGCCATATTGCCGGGTAGCTCACCTCGAAAGACGCTTCGGGGGGAGCTTTACATGATCGGCGCGATCGTTTCCGCGATAATCATCGGCGCCATCGTCGGCGCACTGGCCCGGCTCATCCTGCCGGGCAAGCAGAACATGTCCATCGGGCTCACGCTGATCGTCGGCATCGTCGCGGCTCTGCTCGGCACGTTGATCGCCCAGATGTTCGGCTGGGCCGACACCAAGGGCATCGACTGGATCGAGCACATCCTCCAGCTCGTCCTGGCCGTGATCGGTGTGGCCATCGTGGCGGGATCGGCCAAGGGGAGTGGTGGTCCGAGAGGTCGAACCACCACCTGATCTGGAATTTTGCAAAAGTCCGGCATAAAGGCTGGAGATCGGGTATCCACTCCCCGTGAGGCTGAACGGCTCAGCCTCATGGGGAGGTTTGTCATGACAATCCAGTCCATCCTGGGCGCCATCGTGATCGGCGCCGTCATCGGCGCGATCGGGCGTCTGCTGCTTCCGGGCCGGCAGGCCATCGGGTGGATCCTCACCATCGTCGTCGGCATCGTCGCCGCGCTCATCGGTACGCTGATCGCGCAGGTCATCGGCGTGGAGACGACTCCCGGCATCGATTGGATAGAGCTGGTGCTCCAGGTCGTCCTGGCCGTCGTGGGTGTCGGCATCGTCGCCGGTCTACGCCGTGGCCCCCGCGGCTCCACCCGGATCTAACCGGGGCCTGTGACGCCCGCACCCGTGCCTGATCCCGAGAGCACGGAACAACGTGCGCAAAGCCCGCCCGGCAGCATCGCCGGGCGGGCTTCGTCATGCTCTCAGTCCTCGGGCGGCAGGGGCGTGCTGCGCAGCCGGCCCGACGGGGCCTCACCGGGAAGGGGGCGGCGGTCGTCCAGAGGCCCGTCGTGGCCGCCCTCCCGCTCGCTTCGTCCGCTCCGGCCCTCGTCCGCGTCGGCGGCCTCTCCGCCGTGACGCGGGGCGGGCTCGTCGCCCCGCACCGCGGGGACGGGCTGCGTGTCGGCGCTCTGCTCGCCGTCCGGGGCCGTGCGCGGGTGGACCAGCACGTCCCTCGGCTTGACCCGGTCACCCCACCGCACGGGCCGCTCGGGCTGTGGTTCGGCTTCCGGTACGGGAGGGGACGCGGGTCGTCCGGACCCCGGCTCCGGCTCCGGTTGCGGCTCCGGCTCCGGTTCGGCTGAGGAGACCGGTCGTGCCGGCTCCGGCTCCGGTACGGGGGAGGACACAGGGCGTTCGAGCTCCGGCTCCGGGGTGGGCGCGCGCTCCGGTGCGGAGGACGACGCGGCCGGCTCGGGGCGGGTGAGCGGCTCCGACACCGGAGGGGTCTCGGGCGCCGGCGTGGGGCCCGCGATCGGCGTTTCCAGCAGGGCGGGGGTGACCGGCGCGACGCTCTCCAGGGGCGGCGGCTCCTCCCCGGGACGCGGTCCTGCGGCCGGACGGGGCGGCTCGGCCGTCCTGTCGGCCTCGACGCCCCGGCGGAACGGCACGAGGTCGCGCTCCTCCGTACCGTCGTCCTCGTGCGCGGATCTCCGCCCGGCCCGCACGTGCTTGATCAGCAGCAGCCAGAGCCAGAGCCCCAGCGCCAGCATCACCCACGGCGCGACGGCCACGCCCACGGCCGAGGGAGAGGCGGGGAACGGGTAGTCCAGGGCCGTGGCGACGTTCACCGCGGCGGCCGCCAGGATGAGCAGCACCAGCGCCAGGGCGGCCTGGAGGCGCACCAGGACCCGGGCGGGACGCAGCAGCAGCACGCCGAGCAGCGTGATCACGAGCAGCGCGTCGAACCCCGCCGGGTAGAGGTAGGCGAGGTCGGGACGGGCGCCGCCGTGCACGGCCAGCGCCCGCAGGTCGTCGAACGAGAGCACGCACGCGGCGCCCGTCAGGGCGGCGACGGCGAGTCCGGCCAGGGCGATGCCCACGTGCCGGAGAGTGAAGGGGGGAGTCACGTCCATGGCGGTCCGAGCCTACAGAACAATGCGTTGCCCGGCCGATCTCGCCAACCGGCGAGCAACGAGGTGGCGCGGTATCAGGTCCGCGACGCGGCCTGAGGCGTTAGCCTTTCTTTCGTGAGCCTGCACCTTTACGACACCGCCACCCGCGGCATTCGCGAATTCGTCCCGCTCGAGGCCGGCCGTGCGTCGATCTACCTGTGTGGCGCGACCGTGCAGGCCCCTCCGCACATCGGCCACATCCGCTCGGGCGTCAACTTCGACGTGCTGCGGCGCTGGCTCATGCGCTCCGGCTACGACGTGACGTTCTGCCGCAACGTGACCGACATCGACGACAAGATCATCAGGGTGTCGGCCGAGGAGCAGGTGCCCTGGTTCGTCGTCGCCGAGCGCAACCAGCGCGCCTTCACCTGGGCCTACGACACGCTCGGCTGCCTGCCGCCGACCGTCGAGCCGCGCGCCACCGGCCACGTGCCGGAGATGATCGTGCTCATGCGGCGCCTCATCGACCGCGGCCACGCCTACGCCTCCGGCGGCGACGTCTACTTCGACGTGCGCTCCTGGGAGGACGAGTACGGCAAGCTCTCCAACCAGAAGCTCGCCAACATGCGGGCGGCGGCCGACACCGACGACGAGTCGTGCAAGCGCGACTCGCGCGACTTCGCGCTGTGGAAGGGCGAGAAGCCCGGCGAGCCCACCTGGCCGACGCCGTGGGGCCCCGGCCGCCCCGGCTGGCACCTCGAATGCTCGGCGATGGCGACCAAATACCTCGGTCCGACGTTCGACATCCACGGCGGCGGTCTCGACCTGATCTTCCCGCACCACGAGAACGAGATCGCGCAGTCGCAGGCGGCGGGCGACGGCTTCGCCCGCTACTGGATGCACAACGGCCTGCTCAAGATCGGCACCGAGAAGATGAGCAAGTCGCTGGGCAACTCGCTGCTCATCCCGGAGATGGTGCAGAAGGTCCGCCCGGTCGAGCTGCGGTACTACCTGGCCGCGCCCCACTACCGGTCCTCCATCGACTACTCGGAGGAGGCGCTGCAGGAAGCCGCGGCCGCCTACCAGCGGATCGAGGGGTTCGTGACCCGCGCCGCCGAGGTGATCCACGACGTCGACGCCGACGCGCCGCTCCCGCAGGCGTTCTCCGACGCGCTCGACGACGACCTCGGCACCCCGCAGGCCCTCGCGGTCGTGCACGAGGTGGTCCGCGAGGGCAACGTCGCGCTGTCCAAGGGCGACAAGGAGGCGGTGGCCCGGCTCCTGGCCGAGACCCAGAACATGCTCGACGTGCTGGGCCTCGACCCGCGCTCGCCCCAGTGGCGGTCGGCCGGCTCCGACCTCAAGCCGGTGGTCGACGCGCTGGTGGCGGTGGCGCTGGAGCAGCGCAAGGCGGCCAGGGCCCGCAAGGACTACGCGGCGGCCGACGACATCCGGAACCAGCTCGCCGCGGCGGGCATCACCGTCGAGGACACCCCCAACGGCGCCCGCTGGGAGCTGAGCCGCTGACCGCGGCCTGAGTTCAGGCCCACGCCCGCCTGTCCAGGCGGGCGTGGGGACTTGGCGACGCAAGTACCCTTGATTCCATGGCAGCAGGGGGTAAGGCGGGCAGGCCCGCCAAGAAGAAGGGCCCGAGCAAGGGCGCCGGCGGTCAGCGTCGCCGCGGGCTCGAAGGCAAGGGCGCGACCCCGCCTGCCGAGATGCGCCACTGGTACAAGGACAAGGCCAGGGCCGAGCGTGTAGCCCGCGAGGACCGAGGCGGCGCCCGGCGGGCCCCGGTGCGCGCCAAGCGCTCCGACGACGCGCCCGAGTACATCGGCGGCCGCAACCCCGTCCTGGAGGCCCTCCAGGCGGGCGTCCCGGCCAGCGCCCTCTACGTCGCCCACCGCGTCGACAACGACGACCGCGTACGGGACAGCATCAAGGTCGCCGCCGACCGCGGGATCGCCCTCATGGAGGTCACCCGCGACAAGCTCGACAGACTGACCGAAGGCGCCGTCCACCAGGGTGTGGCCCTTCAGATCCCGGCCTACGACTACGCCCACCCGGAGGAGCTCGTCGACCTGGCCCGCGACGCGGCGGAGATCCCGCTCATCGTCGCCCTCGACGGCGTCACCGACCCCCGTAACCTGGGCGCCATCGCCCGTTCCGCCACCGCCTTCGGCGCCCACGGCCTGCTCGTCCCGTCCCGCCGCTCGGCCGGCGTGACCGGCGGCGCCTGGAAGACCTCCGCCGGCACCCTCGCCAACCTGCGCGTGGCCCGCGCCGCCAACCTCACCGCCGCCCTGCGCGAATACCGCGAGGACGGGCTCTTCGTCATCGGTCTCGACGGCGCCGGCGACGTGGAGATCGGCGACGTCGACCTGCTGACGGAGCCGCTGGTCGTGGTCATCGGGTCCGAGGGCAAGGGCCTGTCGAGGCTGGTACGCGAGCAGTGCGACGCGGTCGCCCGCATCCCGATGCGCGCGGCGGCGGAGTCACTCAACGCCGGGGTCGCGGCGGGAGTGACCTTGTACGAAGTCGCTCGTCACCGACGGCGGTGAGCGTCTACACTGTTAGGCCGTGCCGACGTAGCTCAATCGGCAGAGCATCTGTCTTGTAAACAGAAGGTTTGGGGTTCGATTCCCCACGTCGGCTCGCAGCTCAAAGGCCCTCCGGGGAGATCACGGAGGGCCTTTGGGATCTCCGTACAGCAGCGTTGTACAGCAACGGCCTCGCACCGATCCAACGTGCTACTTCACGCCGAGCTCCTTACGCACTGCACGGACGTAGTTGTCGAAGGCAGCTTGGAGATCATCGAGATGCTTCATTCCATTCGTCTGCATGTAGGCCATGAGTTGATCCCTCGCCTTCTCAGCCGCCCGGTAGCTTTCTGCCGAAGCGAAGACCTGGACCGTCAGTAGTGCGTTGAACAGGGCCTCGAACTGGTCTGGATCGAGGTCGGATGGGGCCGGTCCCTCGCTGTACATCGTGTGGAATGCCGTCGCGTTCCAGTACCCGTTGAAGGTCTTCAGGAATTGGACGTGAGCCTCTCGGCGGTGCTCGTAGGAGCGAGCGATGGTCTCCCTACGGTCCTGCCAGAACTGCGTCAGCGCGACTCCGCCGAGCGCGCTCACTGCTCCGAGAATGACCTGCCACATATCATCCTTCTCTGATCGAGGGCTAATCCCCCCACGGTGCCAGCACAACCGTTGGCCTCAGGGCCGATCAAGAAAAATGCACCGCCGAGAGCAGCGGGGCAGGCCTGAATTGATCTAGGTCTCAGGTTGGTGGAGTGTTTGCGCGAGTCGATCTAGGGCCTTGCGGGTCTCCGGGCTCGGGATCTGGGTGTAGACGTTCATGGTCACACTGATCTGCGAGTGCCTGAGGACGCGCATAGCCACGCGCGGATGGACGTCGAGGGCGGCCAGGAGTGAGGCGCAAGTGTGCCGGGTGTCATGGACGCGGATGCGTGGGACACCAGCGTTCTTGCAGTGCACTTCGAAGGCCCGGTTGAAGTTCCGCGGTTCGATGGGCGTGCCGTTTCTGGTGGTGAAGACCAGGTCCGAGTCCTTCCACTTGTCGCCGGCCTTTGCGCGTGCCTCGTCCTGTGACTCGCGGCGCTGCTTGAGGGCCGAGACACACAAGCCCAGGAGCGGGAGCGAAGCCGCCGAGTCATCGGTCTTGGTCTTCTCACGGTGCAGGAGCTGCCCACCGACTCTGGTGAGCTGGCGGGCGATGTGGAGTTCCTCGCCGTCGAGGTCTACGCAGTCCCAGGCCAGGCCGAGGACTTCACCACGGCGCAGGCCGAGGACGAGGATGAGCACGTACGCGGCGTACAGCGGATCGTCTTGGACGTGCTCCAGGAACCGACGAGCCTCGTCCACGCTCCAGACGACCTGTTGCCGCTTCTTCTTGGTCTTGCTCGTGCTGGGCAGTGTGGTCAGGGCGGCGACGTTCTTCGAGATCAGTTCCTCACGGATGGCGTGGCTGAGGGCAGCTCGGAGCGTGCGACGGATGCCGATGATGGTGTACCGGGCCGGGTACCCCTCGCAGCACTTTCCGATGGCACAGCATCGACGCTTTGCCTCAGGACGCTTGTGGTCCTTCTTCTGGTCACAGCAGGTGCAGAGCGTTGGGAGGGTGTTGAGCCAGGCCTGAACGTCGCGGACGGTCAGCTTGTCGAGCCGCTTCTTGCCCAGGCCAGGGATGATGTACAGCCGCACGAGCGGTTCGTAGGCGACGTACGTGGTTGGCTCCCGATTGGGTTCGACGACTTCGGCGAGCCAGCGCTTGAGGAACGCGGCCACGGTCTCGTGTTTGGTGGCCACGGGTCCCTTGCGGGCCTGGTCGTGGAGGTTGAGCCACTTCTCGTGGGTTTCCTCGCGGGTCTTGCCGTACGCCCATTTGCGGGTGCGCTTGCCCTCTGGGGTGGTGACCCAGACGTAGCCTGCCCAGCCGCCCTTGTACGGGAAGATCGAGCCTTCACCGTTGGAGCGCTTGCCCATCAGGCGGCCTCCTCGCATAGACGGGTGATGTAGGCGTCCAAGGCGGACGACGGGATGCGGCGGCAGCGGGCGCCGACGAGGATGGATGTGATCTCGCCGGAGCGGATCAGGTTGTAGAGGGTCCACCGGCTGACCTTGAGCGCGGCCATGGCTTCCGGGACGGTGAGGAGGTCAGTGGTCATCCTTGCCCCCTCCGTTGACCGTGGCGGCCAGGGCGGATTCGCCGGGTGTGAAGCCTTGTCCGGCGTACTTCCAGTGGGCCAGGACGAGGGTGCTGGTCGGGTCGTGGCGCAGGCGTTGCAGCTCTTGGGCCTCGCGGTACTCCAGGCGGACGCGCCGCAGGGCGGTCAGGGTGGTGGAGTAGGCGCGGCTCTTGGTGGAGAAGTGGCCTCGGAAGCCGAGCATGTGAGCCCACTGGCGCAGCCGGAGCGGCGCCAGGTCAGGATGGACGTCGGTGTTGCCGAGGTCCCAGGCGGTGCGGATCAGGCGGGCGGCGTGCTCGGTGACGCCGTGGGTGTGCAGGCGGGCCAGGTCTTGCCGGGTGACGCGGCGGTCCAGGGTGCCGGAGGTCTCGGCGGCTTTGGTGGCGTATTTGGCGATGTAGCCCGCGACGGCGGCCTCGGACAGGGCATCGGCGTCGAGGCCGGCGGATTGGATCGGGCGGACGTCGATGGTGCCCCAGGTGAGCTGTTGTCCGGTTTCCGGGGCGGTCAGGCGGACGGCCTTCGCGGCCGAGGTGATGGTGGCGGTGAGCAGGTCGAGGGTGGCCCAGGCGGGCGGGTTGGCGAGGGTGTCGTCGTCGCGGCCGTCGAGGCGGATGACGGCGTGGAAGTGAACGACGCCACGGGCCTGGTACTCGGCGACCTTGGCGAAGGACAGGCGGGTGGTACGGGCGAACTCCTTGCGGGTCAGGCCGGTGGCGGCGGCCAGGTGCTGGCGCAGGTAGATGGTGAAGCGGTGCCACAGGGCGGCTGCGTGGGCGTTCCACAGGATGTGGCCGGTGTGGTCGTAGGTGTCGGGGTCGAGCGGTTGGCCGATGGCGGGGTCTCCTTTCTGGTGGCGGGTGAAGCAGGACGGGCCGGTTCGGCGTGGGTGGCAGAGGTTGAGCGTGCCGTCCTTGTCGGGGCCTCGGTGGACGGGGCCGAAGGACGGGGCGGTGAGTGTGGCGAGGACTCGCGGGTGGGTGCGGACGATGTCGGGGACTCCCTTGTCTCCGCCGAGCAGGCCCGCGCGGATGAGGTGGAAGGTGTCTTGGCGGTAGGTCTCGGCGCAGGCCGGGCAGCGTGAGGCGCGGCGGTTGCCGCAGCGGATCAGGAGTTGGCCGTGTGGTTCGTCGCGGGTGGTGAAGGTGTGCAGGAGTTCGCCGCTGGTGCTGTGCAGGGTGGTGGATTCGCCGGTGAGGCGGATCGGGTCGGTGCAGCCGCGGAGTCGGTCGACCTGGTGAAGCCAGCGGGTGACGTCGTGGTTGGAGCGGCGGGCCAGGTCCCGGATGACGGGGCCGATGAGGTCGCCGAGCTGGGCGGGTGCTTCGGTCACTGAGCCTCCTCTCCGCTGCCTTTGCAGCACGGGCAGTTGATGACGATCAGGTTGTGGGTCGGGCGGATGCGGACGGAGCCGTAGCCGCCGCATTCCGGACAGGGCCGGTGGCGCATACTTGACTTCCTTCGTGAGAGTGGAGGGTGACGCCCCACGGGGACGGCGTGGCTGCCAGGCTTGAGCCGTCCCGTGGTGGCGTCGCCGGAGCTAGTCGCGGCTGTCGATGTCGATGCCGGTGCCGGAGCAGTCGCGGCAGGTGTCGTCGTCGTGCAGGCCGGTGCCGTTGCAGGTGGCGCAGGCGTAGAAGTGGATCATTCGGGTTCACCTCCTTGGGTTGTGCAGGGGCAGGGCTGGTCGGGTGTGGTGGTGTCGCAGTCGGGCGGGTCGCCGTCGAAGTCGCAGCCGTAGCGGGCGCAGCAGGCGCAGAACGGGCACGGTAAACGGGTCATGATCAGGTGCCGCAGCAGTCCAGGCACAAGGCCCAGGTGTCGACGCGGGTGACGTTCTTGCCCCGGCCGATGATCTGGAAGGTCTCGACCTGGCCTTCGCCGTTGCAGGTCCGGCAGACGGGCTTTCGGGTACGGGGCCGCTTGGTGGTCATCGGGTGCCCGCCCCTCGACAGGTGGGGCAGGTCTCCGAGACCTCGATCACGAGCGTCGGGCCGGTGTGCTGCGGCTGACTGCGGTAGGCGGTGATGGTGCCGAAGCCGAGGCAGCGGCGGCAGTAGGGCCGGTTCATGACGTGGCGTCTCCTCTCGTGGCGAGCCAGGCGGCGCGGTTGCCGTGGGCGTGGTTGATGGCGGCCAGGACGCGGGCGAGGTTGGTGGCGTCTAGGCAGGTGATGGCGGGGCCGAGTTCGACCGGCACCCCGTCGGCGATCGACAGGGCGATGCGCAGGACGGCGGCCTCGCTGCCGGAGCAGGGCATGCGGCCGTAGGTGAGTGCGGCGTGGGCGGCCTGCCAGTCGATGACCGCGTACGGAGTGCGGGTGTAGGTGGCGGTGAGGTAGTCGACGGCGTAGCGGCGGAACTCCGGCCGGTGCAGCCACACGTCGTGCTGGACGAGCAACTCGACGGCGGCTTCCAGGGCGCAGGAGCCGCGTGCCCAGGCGCGGGCGGCGTCGATCAGGTGGTGGAGGGTGGGCTTGCTGGTCATGCGGCGGGTTCCTTCCGGAGGTGGGTGAGCAGGTCGGCGGCCAGGTCGGGCGAGACGTGCATGCGGGTGGCGAGCTGGTCGCCGGTGATGGGCCGCTGGTGGCTGGTGTGGTGGTCGTCGGCCAGGCGGCGGGCGTAGGCCAGCAGGGCGGGCGACGGACCGGACTCGGCGTGACCTGGCTCGGCCGGGCCGGAGCCGGGTGGCGGAGCCGGGTCGAGCTGCGGTGCCTCGGTAGCCGTTACCGTCTCGGCGGGGCCGGGCTGTTCGTCGGCGTCGTCCGCCACCAGCTCGGCCGCGTGGGCGGTAGAGCGGTGGGAGGCGCGGCGCTCCAGCATGGAAACCGCGACGAGGAAGGCGACGGCGGGTGTGGCGGCAGTGATCCAGCCCCACACGCTCGGGTGTGCGGTGGCGAGGTTGGCGGCCAGGGTGAGGACGATGCCGCCGGTCAGCACAAGCGCCGGCCACGAGATGAGCCCGTGGCGGTGGCGGCCGGTGCGCTTGTCGCGCTGGAGTTCGCGGGCGGCCATCACGCACATCAGGTCGATGCACACGGCGACCGCCCACGCCTGCCAGCCGTGCTGCCCGTGCCGGTTGGCCAGGTCGCTAATGTGAGTGAACGAGCCGACAGCAGCGATGACCGCCAGGACGACGACGGGGCCGGAGTCGAGCAGCCGGGCGCGGATGCGTCCCATGGGTGGCACCTCCTTTCGGTTTCGGGCATGGGGCGGGTAGGGACCTGGCGCGATGAGGCCCGCGCCGGGCCGAGGTGGAGATGGGTTAGGTGGGTTCGCCTTCGCGGGCCAGGGCTTCCAGCTCGGCGTCCGTGACGGTCACGGATTCGGCACCGGTAAGAAGGTCGGCCCAGGCGGGCGCGAGCTGGGCATGCTGGGTGGCGGCGGCTTCGGCCGCTTCTTCGCTGACGTAGACGGAGCGAGCGCGGTACCACCGGCCGTCATCGCCGACCACGATGGCGGTGCCGGGCATGCTGGCCGGGATCTGGCGGGCCGCGTCGAGGGCGGCCGGGTCGGTGTCGCCGAGGGTCATGGTGGCGGTCTCCGGGTCGTTGACCCGGTGGCAGATCCGGCCGGATAGTTGGGAGCGCAGGGCGGTGACGCCGGGGCCGAGGTCGGAGCCGACCCGTTGCCCGCAGACCACCAGGTACACGCCGAACGCCCGGCCGAGCTGGGCGAGCCGCAGGAGTGCGGTGGCGGTGGTGGCGATCTCGTCTTTCTCGCCCTTGTGGGCCATCAGGAACAGCTCGGCCACCTCGTCCACCAGGACCACGACCGGCGTCGGCCGCAGGTGTTCGGGCAGCTTCCAGACGTTGCGGGCCTTGTTCGCGCGGCACAGCGCCATGCGGGTCTTGACCAGGCAGATCAGGTCGTTGAGCAGGCCGACGCATTCGGCGCGCTCGGTGGCGATGGCCGACAGGCGTCGGCCGTAGGCGGTGAGTTCGACGCCGCCCTTGAGGTCGAAGCCGACCAGGGCGACCGGTTGCGGTGACAGGCCGGTGATCAGTGCGTTGAGCAGGGTGGACTTGCCGGATTGGGTGGCTCCGGTGTTGAGCCAGTGCGGCACCGTACGGAAGTCGATCACCCAGGGTGCGCCGGTCTCCAGTAGCCCGACCCGCACCCGCAGCAGTCCTTCCGACAGCAGCGGGATACGGATCTCGGACAGCGGATCACCTCGGGTGGCCAGCAGCGTGACCCGGCCCGGCCGGGAGGCGATGAGGCGTACCGAGTGGACCCGCCAGGCGTGCGCGAGGTTGGACAGCCGGGCCGTGTAGTCGTCCGGCGTCTGCCCGTCCATGAGCGTGATGTTGACGCGGAAGCCGAGACGGCAGGGCCGGACAAGGCCGAGGCGGGGCGGCTTGTCGATCTGCACCCTGCGGACCTTCCGCTTCTGGGACAGAGAGATGGTGGCGTTGCCGACGACCGGGAGGCCGTCGAGGGTGTAGCGCCAGCGGCGCCGTTTACGGGTGAGTGAGCAGCCGAGGGCGACGTTGCCCCAGGTGAAGTAGACGTGAGCGGTCTTGACCGGGTAGCCCACGACCAGCCAGAACGAGGCGGGGTGCAGCACGCGCCACACCAGCAGGACCGTGCAGACCAAGGCCACGGTGATGGCCAGCGGGATCAGCCAGTCGGACATACTTGGAGCGTTCCTTTCGAAGCTTCGAAAAGGGACGGGACCCGGGAGCGGGCGGGTAGCTGCCAGGCGATGCGCCCGCTCCCGGGGTACTTTCGGGTCAGGCCGCCTTCGTGACGAGAGTGATGGTCTCGGCGCGAAAGCCGAGCCCGGACCGGCCGTTCATCTGCCAGAAGAAGGCCGCCAGGCCGACCGGGCGGACCTGCACGCCCTCGGGGATCTGCGGGAACGTCTCGCTCGGGAACGTCACCACGAGCACCGGGTTGCGCCGGTCGTCGTTCGGCTTGGGCAGCAGCGGGATGGTGTAGAGCTCGCGCCCCTCGGCGTCGCGTTTGACTTCGCCGGTGGCGCGGTCGACGATCTTCGGCTCGGGCTCACCGGCGACGATGAAGGCCAGGCCGGTGATGTCGACGGGGATGTTACGCATGGTGAACTCCTCTGAAGGTTGCCTAACTTGGCTAGGCATCTTGCTGACAGGAATCATGTTGCCCAGCATGGCTAGCCATGTCAAGCATCATCGAGAAACTGGACTAGGCAACCTAGGAGAACTACGCTGGTTTGCGTGATGAGTCTCGATCCCGACGACCCCCGCCCGCCGTACCAGCAGGTCGCCAACGCCTTGCGCGCCGCGATCCTGACCAAGAAGTTCGAGCCGGGGGAGAAACTCCCCTCAGGCCACGACCTCGCGAAGAAGTACGGCGTGGCGCGCATGACCATCCAGCAGGCCATCCGCCTGCTACGCGACGAGGGCCTGGTCGTCTCACGCCAAGGCAGCGGCGTCTTCGTCCGCGAACGCACCGAACGGCCGGTCGAGCTGCGCCCCCACATCGAACGGGCCTTCGAGGAGCCCAACGTCTCCATCGACTTCGCCGGCTTCTCCGGCGAGACCCTCAACGGGATGCTTCAAGAGCCCCTGGACAAGATCCGGCTCGGACGGCTCACCCCCGAGTCCATCGCCATCCGCATCCTGGTCCCCGACATGGAACACCCCATGTCCCTGCCATGCCGGGCCGAGGACCTCACCGACGACCCGGTGATCAGGACCCGTGCCTTGCGTATCCAGCAGCGCAGTGTCCAGGCCATCGCCGACGCCGTACACGAGCTGGCAGACCTCGGACTGGTCAAAACCGCCACCGTCCAGGTACGCGTCCACCAGACCGCACCCGCGTTCAAGTTCTACGTGATCAACCGCGAACGGGTGTTCTTCGGCTTCTACCCCGTCGTCAAGCACACCGTCCGCATCAAGGGCGAACCCCACGAGCTGTACGACGTCATGGGCAAGGACGCCCTGCTCTTCCACTACGAGATCACCGAAGACCCCACCTCGATGGCCTCCCAGTACGTCACCGAAACCCGCCGCTGGTTCGACAGCATGTGGACCACCATCAGCCGCGAGATTGAGCTATGACCACCGCCGCCGACCTCATCCGCCAGGCCGACGCCGTCCTGCTCGACTTCGACGGCCCCGTATGCAGCATCTTCGCCGGACTACCCGCACCCGTGGTCGCCGCCCGGCTCAAGCAGGTGCTCGTCAAGGAAGGCGTGCAACTGCCGGAGGACGTCGAGGCGCTAGAGGACCCGCTCAAGGTGCTGCGCCGTACCGCCGAGATCGCGCCGGAGTTGGTCGACAAGGTGGAGACCGCGCTCATGGGTAACGAGGTCGAGGCCGCAACCAGCGCCGAGATCACACCAGGGGTTCGAGAGTTCTTCGAAGCGTGCGCAGAGGCCGGCAAGCCGGTCGGCATCGTCAGCAACAACTCCGCACCCGCCATCGAGACCTTCCTTGCCGTGGCCCAGTTGGAGGAGTGGGTCACCGCGGTTTCCGGACGCCCCATCGGCGTACCGGAGCAGATGAAGCCACACCCCCAGTCAGTGCTGTGGGCATGCAAGGCGCTGGGAGTCGAGCCAGCCAAGGCCGTGCTGATCGGGGACTCGGACTTCGACATGCAGGCCGCGCGCAACGCCGGAACCCGCAGCATCGCCTACGCCAACGAGCCGGGAAAGGCCGACAGACTCACCCAGGCCGGGGCCGACGCGATGATCGGCAGCATGGCTGACCTGGTCTAACAGCAGTAGCGAGACAAGATCGACAGCCGTGC
>NZ_JAPNNL010000340.1 GCF_027620315.1 Nonomuraea corallina
CGATCTTCTTCATGGCCTGCATGGCCTGCGCCACCTTCCCGGCGACCGCGGGGTCGGGGTGGCTCAGCAACTGGGGCAGCTCTCTCGGGACGATCTGCCAGGACAGCCCGTAACGGTCCTTCAGCCATCCGCACTGCCCCTCCTCGCCTCCGTCGGTGAGCCCGGCCCAGTACGTGTCGACCTCCTCCTGCGTCTCACAGTCCACGAACAGGGAGATCGCGTCGGTGAACCCGAACCCCGCCGGCCTGCCGTTGAGCGCCAGGTAGCGCTGCCCGCCCAGCTCGAAGGCGACCATCATCGGCTTCCCGTCCGGCCCGGGGTGGACCTCCACCACCCGTGAGCCGGGCAGGATCGAGGTGTAGAAGGCGGCCGCCTCCTCCGCCTGGTGGTCGAACCAGAGGAAAGTAGTGATCTTCTGCATGACGGCGTCCTTTCGCTTTCCGTTTTCCGTCGTCGCTGACGCGTCGAACGCCCCGGCGCCGGATCGACACGGCCGGCCGGAAATCTTTCGTCAGCTGTCGCCGGGACGGACCAGGCCCCGCTCGTAGGCGTACCTGACGGCCTGGGCGCGGTCGCGCAGGCCGAGCTTGGCGAGCAGGCGGTTGATGTGGGTGCTCACCGTGGCCTCGGTGATGACGAGGGCGGCGGCGATCTCGCCGTTCGACAGACCGCCGGCGATGAGCCGCAGCACCTCGCGCTCGCGCGGCGTCAGCCCCTCCGCGGCCGGGGCAGGCGGTTTCGGTACGCGGCCGTACCCGGCGATGACGCGGCCCGTCACCGCGGGGTCGAGCAACGCCTCCCCGCCGGCGGCGGCGCGGATGGCGGCGAACAGCCGCTCCGGTGGCGACACCTTGAGCAGGAAGCCGCTCACTCCGGCGCGCAGCGCCCGGTCGAGGTTCTCGTCGGTGTCGTACGTGGTGAGCATGATGACGCCGGGCGGCCGCGGCGCGGCGAGGATCTCGGCCGCCGCCGCCAGGCCGTCGACGCCGGGCATGTCGATGTCGAGCAGCGCCACGTCCGGCCGCAGCCGGGCGACCAGGTCGATCGCGGCCCGCCCGTCGGCGGCCTCGCCGAGCACGATCAGGTCCGGCTGGGTGCCGATGACCAGCCGCAGCCCGGCCCGGATCATCGCCTGGTCGTCGGCGACGACGATGCCGACGGTCACAGCGGCAGCACCGCCCGCACGCGGAACCCGCCCTCCGGGACCGGGCCGGTGGAGAGCGTCCCGCCGAACAGCGCCACCCGCTCCCGCATCCCCACCAGTCCGTAACCGCTCTCGCCCGCCCGGGGCGGCGGCCCGGTGGGGCCCCGGTCCACGACCTCCAGCGTCAGCTCGCCCGGCCGGTAGCCGACCGTCACCGTCACCTCGGTGGGCCCGGCGTGCTTGAGCGTGTTCGTCAGGGCCTCCTGCACGATCCGGTAGGCCGACAGGTCCAGACCGGGGGGCAGCGGCACCGGCTCGCCGCGGATCTCCGTCTTCACCGTCAGACCCGCGGCGCTCATCTGGCCGGCCAGTTCGTCCAGGCGGTCGAGCCCCGCCAAGGGAACGGTCCCGTCGGTCTCCGGCCCGCGCAGCAGGTTGAGCATGAGCCGCAGTTCCTCCACCGCCTCCCTGCCGGTCGCCTCCACGGTGGCCAGGATCTCCCGCTCGGCCTGCCGCTCCTGCCCCAGCATGAGCCGCACCCCGCCGGTGCGCATGGTCATCACGCTCACGCCGTGGACCACGATGTCGTGCAGCTCGCGCGCGATGCGGGCGCGTTCGGCGGAGACTGCCTCGCGGGCG
>NZ_JAPNNL010000342.1 GCF_027620315.1 Nonomuraea corallina
GTGAAGAGCTGATCGCTCTTGCGCGGGCTCTGGCCGGGCGGGTGACCGCGTTGGAGAAGGAGAACGGCGAGCTGCGTGAACGGGTCGCGCGGCTGGAGCGGCTGATCTCGCGTAACAGCGGAAACTCGGGAATGCCGTCGTCCGGCGACGATCTGCCGGGCAAGCCCCAGCCGAAGGCCAAGCCGGCCAAGGGTGGCGCGAAGCGTCGCCCGGGCAAGCAGTCCGGTGCGCCGGGCACCTATCTGGCCTGGTCGGACGATCCTGATGACCATGTCGATCATTTCCCTGCCGGGACGTGTGGCTGTGGCGCGGATTTGGCCTCAGCCGTCGATCTGGGCGTCACGGCACGCCATCAGCAGATCGAGGTGCCGTTGATGACCGCCGCGAGGGTCCAGCACGATCTGCACACCGTGGCATGCGGGTGCGGCAAGGTCCATGCCGCCGCCCGACCGGAGGGGGTGTCGGCTGCGCCGGTCAGCCTGGGCATCAACCTGCAGGCGTGGTGTGTCTATCTGATGGTGGCCCACGCGATCCCGGTGCACCGCTGCGTAGAGCTGATCGCCTCACTCACCGGAGCCGCACCGTCGGCGGGGTTCGTGCACGGCATGATCGCCCGCGCGGCCAGGGCGGTGGAGCAGGCCAATGTGCGCATCCGTGCGCTGCTCACCTTGGCCTACGTGGTGTGCTGCGATGAAACGCCGATCCGGGTGGGCGCGGCGAAGGCCAAGCGGTACCTGCTGGTCGCCTGCACCAACCTCTACACCGGGTACATGCTCGGCGATCGCACCCTGGAGAGCTTCAAGAAGTTCGTCATCGCCGATCTGAGCGGCATCGTGGTGCATGACCGCTACCAGAACTACGACTCGCCCGAGCTTGGCGAGCGTGATCACCAGCTGTGCGCGGCCCATCTCCTTCGGGACCTGGAGGACTGCGCCGAAACCTACCCCGAGGCCGCCTGGCCGCGGCAGATCCAGACCGCGCTGCGCGGCCTGATCCACGCTGCCAACCTCGCCCGCGAGCAGGGCAAGGACGGAATGGACGCGGGCACGAAGGCGATGTGGATCAACAGCTTCAGGCACGGCGTCCGTATCGGCTTGTCCGAGGTGCGCCGTATCCCCGGAGCGGCCAAGACCGTCACCCAGCCGATCGGCCGCGTCCTGCTGGAGGTTCTGCGCGATCGTGAGGCCGACGTGCTGCGCTTCGCCCACGACCTGCGGATCCCACCCACCAACAACCAAGCCGAACGCGACATCCGACCGGCCAAGACCCAGCAGAAGATCTCCGGACGGCTCCGCTCGGAGACCACCACCGAACACCGCTACGCCATCCGTGGTTACCTGTCCACCGCAGCCAAGCACGGCGCAGACGTCATGACCGCCATCCGTAACGCCCTTCTCGGCCGCGCCTGGATGCCACCCGACCCGACGCCGGCCTGATTCGCCGTCACAATCCGCAGCGCCCCACACCCGAAGACGATCACACTCCGCGATCATCCAGCACCAGAACGCGCTGGGCGTGAATGCCTACC
>NZ_JAPNNL010000343.1 GCF_027620315.1 Nonomuraea corallina
CACTCGGAGATCTGCGCGATCCCGGCCGAACGGCTGGCCGCCGAGCGGGAGGTGATGAGTACGTTGCCGTCACTGCGTCCCGCGATCGGCAAGCCGCCCATCACGCGCAAGGTGGACAAGCTGTCGTGCGTGCGGTTCGGCTCGGCCCGCTACTCGGTGCCCAACCGCCTGATCGGGGTCCGCGTCGCCGTCGTCGAGGCCGACGGCCGGCTCCTGATCACCGACCTGGCCACCGGGGAGATCGTCGCCGACCATGCCCCGGTCGCGCCAGGCGAGGCCGCGATCTGCGATGAGCACTACGGCGGCCCCAGGCCCGCACCGCGTCGCGCCGCCCGGCCGCGCACGTCGGCGGAGAAGGCGTTCCTGGCGCTCGGCCCGGTCGCCGAGGCCTGGCTTACCGGCTCGGCCGCCTCCGGCAACACCCGCCTGGCCGCCGATCTGGTCGAGTTGGCCGCCCTGCAAGCGGCCCACGGCGATGCCACGCTGGTGGCCGCGCTGGAGCGCGCGGCGCGGTTCCGCCGCTGGCGAGCCGATGACATCCGCTCCATCCTCGCGGCCGGATCCGGCACGCCACAGCCGACACCCGCCGGGGACGCGCTGGTGATGGCCCTGCCCACCGTCCCCACCCGGTCACTGGACGACTACGCCCTCGACCGGATCGACGAGATCGGACAGGCCGGATGACCGCGCCCAGCACGCCCGCACTGCCCACCGACCTGGATGCCGGGCTACGCCGCCTGAAGCTGGCCACCATGCGCCGCCTGGCACCCGAACTGCTCATCACCGCCCGCACGCAGCGCTGGAACCCCGAAGAGTTCCTCCGCACCCTGCTGGAGGCCGAACTAGCCGCGCGGGATGAGTCCAACATCCGCACCCGGATGAAGGCCGCCTCCTTCCCGGTGATCAAAACGATCGAGGAGTTCGACGTCGGAGCCTCCTCCATCCCCCGCGCGACCTTCGATTACCTCGCCGGCTTGGAGTGGATCCGCGCCCAAGAGAACTACTGCGCGGTCGGTCCAGCCGGCACGGGCAAGTCCCACAGCCTGGTCGCCTTCGGTGTCGCCGCCGTCCACGCCGGTTACAAGGTGCGCTACTTCACCGCGGCCGAGTTGGTCGAAACGCTCTATCGGGGCCTGGCCGACAACTCCGTCGGCCGCGTGATCGAGAACCTCCTGCGCAACGACCTGGTGATCATCGACGAGGTGGGCTTCGCCCCGCTGGACGACACCGGCGCGCAACTGCTGTTCCGGTTCGTGGCCGCCGCCTATGAACGCCGTGCACTCGGCATCGGCTCGCACTGGCCCTTCGACCAGTGGGGCCGCTTCCTGCCCGAGCACACCACCGCTGTCAGCCTGCTGGACCGGCTCCTGCACCACAGCGTCGTCGTGGTCACCGAGGGCGAGTCCTTCCGCATGAAACAGGCACGAACCCGGACAGGTGGACGCCTCACCAAGAAGTAGTCAACTACGAAGGCGTGGGGACATCTATCCGGCCACCAGCGGCGACACGCACTCGGCCGTTGACA
>NZ_JAPNNL010000344.1 GCF_027620315.1 Nonomuraea corallina
TCTGGCCCTTCGGCCCGCTCACGTACGGCAGGATGGTGTTGACCATGATCTGCGCGTCGCCGGCCTGCACCTGATAGCGGTCCGGATAGGCGGACACCTGGACAGCCTGTGCCACCGCGCCGACCGAGGCGGTCTTCCAGCTGTTGTTCGGGTAGAGCCGGATCATCTTGTCGAGGAAGGCGTTGGTGGCCCACGTCGGGTTGAGGCGCTGGGACGCGCTGCCCCAGGAGGCGCGCTGCTGGAACAGCCCCAGGCTGTCGTGGTCGACCTCCTCGCTGATGTTCTGGACGCTGGTCTCCACGATGACCGTGGCCATGGCGATCACGGCGGCTCTGGGGTCCAGCCCGCGGTCGTGGACGGCTTTGATCACCATGCGGGCGCAGGACACCCGGTAGGCGGACATGTAGCCGCGCATCTTGGCCTTGAGCGAGCTGTTGAGCTGGTTGGCCAGGGCGGTGTCGGTCGAGGTGGTGCCGCGGGGGTCACAGGCGGCGAGCTGGTAGGCGGCGGTGACGTCCGACGCCACCGTGGGCTCCGGCTGCGGGTCGGCCGTCGCGGGCTGCGCCACGGCCGCCGATAAGACGAGAGCGGTGGCGGCGGTCACGGCCGCGAGGGCGGCGGTCCTGGAGAATCCGAACATGGATGGTCAGCCCTTCAGCTGGCGAGGTGGGGCGCCGGTGCCTTTCCGGTCGCCAAAAAGCTGACACCCGCCGCTGTAGATCCCCTGCAATCCGCATCCAAAAGAACCCGGGGTGAAAGCCGCGCCGGTCCGCCGGAAGCCTGGAGGACGCCGTACGCCCGGCGTGTCCGGAAGAACGGTTGGAGCGGCTTTACAGCGGTTTTGCAGAAGGGCGGCGGACACTTCCGCCCATGAAGCCTCCCGTGCGAAACGCCGCCAGCTCCTACCGCCGGCTCCGCCCCGCTCTGGCCGTGACCGTCGCCGCCATGGGCGCGGTCATGCTCTCCCCCGCGCCCGCCTCGGCGGTCTCCCGCCCGGCGATCGTCGCCGTGGCGCAGGACCAGCTCGGCAATGCCACGCGCAACCGGGAGTCGCCGCTGGGCAGCGGCTGCAACTACTACACGGGCTTGTTCCGCAGCTGGAAACCCTCCGCGGGCTGCCCGTCCAGCGACGGCGTCCAGTGGCGCGACAGCGACTGGTGCGCCGACTTCGCCAAGTACGTCTGGAAGAACGCCGGCGTGCCCTACGCCGACGTGCCCGAGGGCAGCGGCGGCATCCTCACCGGCTGGGCGTCGTCGTTCAAGGACTACGGCGTCAAGCACGGCACCTGGCGGACCCGCGCCAGCGGTTACCAGCCGCAGCCCGGCGACGCCGTCGTCTTCGACTGGGACCAGAGCGGCGACATCGACCACGTCGGCATCGTGAGCTCGGCGAACTCCAGCACGGTCTACACGATCGAGGGCAACAGCGACGACCGGATCAGAACCAAGTCCTACGCGCGCTCCAACGCCGACATCGTCGGCTACAGCGCTCCCGTCGGGGCGGCCTCGATCCGGGGAACCG
>NZ_JAPNNL010000345.1 GCF_027620315.1 Nonomuraea corallina
AGGGGCTCCGAATTTCCCGGACTCGACTCAAATGAAACTATATCACGCCGCGATCCGGTTATCGAACCATTCCTCTAGCACTTCCGATGGTGGGCGATATCCCAACCCAGAGTGAAGTCTTCGCCGGTTATAGAATCCCTCGATAAATTTGATCACTTCGCGTCGCGCCTCGGCACGCGTGGCGAACGTCCGGTGATGTACCATCTCCGTCTTCAGCTTACCGAAGAACGATTCCGCCATCGCGTTATCGAAACAACTCCCGGTGCGTCCGACGGATTGCCGGATGCTGTACTTGCCGAGTATCTCGCCGAACTCGATCGACGTGTATTGACTCCCTCGATCGGAGTGAAAGATCGCCCCGTCGGGCATCTCGATGCGGGCCGCGGCCATATCGATGGCCGCGCACACCAAGCTCGCCGGATATCGTACGTCCAGCGCCCAGCCGATCACGCTCTTGCTGAAACAGTCGATAACCGTTGCCAGGAAAAGTGCACCCTCACCCGTATCGATCTGCGTGATATCACCGATCATCTTCTGGCCGGGCATCTCCGCGCTGAAGTCGCGTCGCACCAGGTCAGGGACCGGGGCCGCGTTCTTGTCCGCGATCGTCAGGCCACGGCGTCGCTTGACCTGCACCGGGACCAGGCGCATCTGGCGCATGAGCTTGCGAACGAGTTCATCGTCCACCTCGACGCCGGCACGCCTGAGCTCCGCGTGGATACGGCGGTACCCGTAGGTCCGGCCGGATTCGGCGAACACGAAGTCAATCAAGGGCTTGAGGGCTTCGCGCCGTTGTTCGGTCGCCGACATCGGACGCTTCTCCCAGTCGTAGTATCCGGATTTCGACACGCCGAGCAGACGGCACATCATGATGATCTCAAAATTAGCCTTCTCGGCGAGAATGAGTCCGTACTTCTCGCTTACGGGAGCTCTTTCGCAAAGAAGGCCGCGGCTTTTTTCAGGAAAGCGTTCTCCTGCTCAAGTTCTTGAACGCGTCGTTCCATCTCCTGGAGCTTGGCGCGGTCGATGGCGGCGCGGGCCTCGTCGGTGGTGCCAGAGTTCTTCGACTTCTCTGCCTTCACCCAATTGCGAACGGTCTCTGCGACCAAGCCGAAATCGCGGGCAACCTGTGCAGGGGTCTTCCCGTCGTCGATGACGGCCCGCACGACCTCGGCCCGCAACTCGGGCGGATATATTCTCGGCTTCTTCGCCACGTGCTTCCTTCCCGGACTGTCTCTGACCCTACTTGGGTCCGAGTCCGGGAGGGCCGGGGCACCTCA
>NZ_JAPNNL010000346.1 GCF_027620315.1 Nonomuraea corallina
ATGATCGAAACCTGTGGATCTGACGGGAAGGGGTGTACCTTCCCGAATCATCTGATCAAGGTTTCGAGATAAGGCCGACGCGCCAACGTCGGTCGGGAAGGCACACCCGTGCTCACCGTAGTGCCCGAGATGCCCGCTGACGACCACACCCCGGCAGGCTCGTCGTCGTTGATCGACCAGATCGTCCGCGAGGGCGCCCGCAAGATGCTCGCTGCTGCCTTGCAGGCCGAGGTGAACGCCTACATCGCCGCGTTCGCCGACGAGCGCGACGACAACGGCCGCCGCCTGGTCGTGCGCAACGGCTATCACCAGCCTCGAGACCTGCTCACCGGTGTGGGCGCCATCGAGGTCAAGGCCCCGCGGGTCAACGACAGGCGCATCGATGCGGAAACCGGCGAGCGTAAGCGGTTCTCCTCGGCGATCCTGCCCGCCTGGGCGCGTAAGACCCCGCAGCTGACCGAGGTGCTGCCGCTGCTGTACCTGCACGGCCTGTCCTCGGGAGACTTCGTGCCGGCGCTGGGCCAGTTCCTGGGCAGCTCGGCCGGCCTGTCCGCTTCGGTGATCACCCGGTTGACCGAGCAGTGGAAGGCCGAGCAGCGCACCTTCAGCGAGCGGGACCTGTCGATGGTGGACTACGTCTACCTGTGGGTCGACGGTATCCACGTCAACATCCGGCTGGAGGAGCACAAGCTGTGCCTGCTGGTGATGATCGGCGTTCGCGCCGACGGCCGAAAGGAGCTCGTCGCGCTGAGCGACGGCTACCGGGAGTCGGCCGAGTCGTGGGCCGATCTGCTGCGTGACTGCAAGCGGCGCGGCATGCGCGCCCCGGTGCTGGCCATCGGCGATGGCGCGCTCGGCTTCTGGTCGGCGCTCGGTGAGGTGTTTCCGCAGACCAGAGCCCAGAGGTGCTGGTTTCACAAGATCTCTAATGTGCTGGGGGCGCTGCCGAAGTCGGCCCACCCGGGCGCGAAGAAGGCGCTGGCGGAGATCTGGAACGCCGAGGACAAGGACCACGCCGAACGCGCGGTCACCGACTTCAAGGCCACCTACGGCGCCAAGTATCCCAAGGCCGTCGCCAAGGTCACCGACGACCTCGACGAACTGCTGGCCTTCTACGACTACCCGGCCGAACACTGGGTGCACCTACGCACGACCAACCCCATCGAGTCGACCTTCGCCACCGTCCGGCACCGCACCAAGGTCACCAAAGGACCGGGCTCACGCG
>NZ_JAPNNL010000347.1 GCF_027620315.1 Nonomuraea corallina
GGACAGGATGATCGCGTCCTCGTAGTTGTGACCCTCCCACGGCATGAACGCCACCAGCAGGTTCTTGCCCAGCGCCATCTCGCCGTCCTCGGTGCAGGGACCGTCGGCGATGACCTGGTTGACCTCGACGCGGTCGCCCTCGGCCACGATGGGCTTCTGGTTGAACGAGGTGCCCTGGTTGGAGCGCTTGAACTTGGCCACCCGGTAGGTGGTCCGGGTGCCGTCGTCGTTGGCCACGGTGATGTAGTCGGCGGAGACCTCCTCGACCACCCCGGCCTTCTCGGCGCTGATGACGTCGCCGGCGTCGGTCGCGGCGCGGTACTCCATGCCGGTGCCGACCAGCGGCGCCTCGCTCTTGAGGAGCGGCACCGACTGGCGCTGCATGTTGGAGCCCATGAGCGCGCGGTTGGCGTCGTCGTGCTCCAGGAACGGGATCATCGCGGTGGCCACCGACACCATCTGGCGCGGCGACACGTCGATGTAGTCGACCTCTTCGGCCCTGGCCAGCTCGGTCTCGCCGCCCTTGGTGCGGACGAGCACCCGGGACTCGGCGAACGAGCCGTCGGGGTTGAGCGCGGTGTTGGCCTGCGCCTTGACGTAGCGGTCTTCCTCGTCGGCGGTGAGGTAGTCGATCTGGTCGGTCACCTTGCCGTCGACGACCTTGCGGTAAGGAGTCTCGACGAAGCCGAACGCGTTGATCCGGCCGTACGAGGCGAGCGAGCCGATGAGGCCGATGTTGGGGCCTTCAGGGGTCTCGATCGGGCACATCCGGCCGTAGTGGGACGGGTGCACGTCACGGACCTCGAAGCCGGCCCGCTCACGGGACAGACCACCGGGACCCAGCGCGGAGAGACGCCGCTTGTGCGTCAGGCCGGCCAGCGGGTTGGTCTGGTCCATGAACTGCGACAGCTGCGAGGTGCCGAAGAACTCCTTGATCGACGCCACCACCGGGCGGATGTTGATCAGAGTCTGCGGCGTGATCGCCTCGACGTCCTGCGTGGTCATCCGCTCGCGGACGACGCGCTCCATGCGGGCCAGGCCCAGGCGGACCTGGTTCTGGATGAGCTCGCCGACGCTGCGCAGGCGGCGGTTGCCGAAGTGGTCGATGTCGTCGGTCTCGACGATCACCGTGTCGACCGGCGCCTCGGGGGCGGCCGGCATCGACTCCTCTCCGGCGTGCAACCGGACGATGTACTCGATGGTGGCGACGATGTCCTCT
>NZ_JAPNNL010000348.1 GCF_027620315.1 Nonomuraea corallina
GGACGACATCGTCGCGATGATCGAGTACCTCGTCCGGTTGCACGCCGGCGAGACCTCGATGGGCGAGGCCGTCGTGGAGACCGACGACATCGACCACTTCGGCAACCGCCGCATCCGCAACGTCGGCGAGCTCATCCAGAACCAGGTCCGCCTGGGCCTGGCCCGCATGGAGCGCGTCGTCCGCGAGCGGATGACCACGCAGGACGTCGAGGCGATCACGCCGCAGACCCTGATCAACATCCGCCCGGTGGTGGCGTCGATCAAGGAGTTCTTCGGCACCTCGCAGCTGTCGCAGTTCATGGACCAGACCAACCCGCTGGCCGGCCTGACGCACAAGCGGCGGCTGAACGCGCTCGGCCCCGGCGGCCTGTCCCGTGAGCGGGCCGGTATGGAAGTGCGTGACGTGCACCCGTCCCACTACGGCCGGATGTGCCCGATCGAGACCCCCGAGGGCCCCAACATCGGCCTCATCGGCTACCTCGCGTGCTTCGCCCGGCTCAACCCGTTCGGCTTCATCGAGACCCCCTACCGCAAGGTGGTCGACGGCAGGGTGACCGACCAGATCGACTACCTGACCGCCGACGTCGAGGACCGGTACGTCATCGCCCAGGCCAACTCCCCGCTCTCGCCGGACGGCTCGTTCGCCGAGCGGCGGGTGCTGGTCCGCACCAAGGGCGGCGAGTTCGAGTACGTACGCTCCGAGGACGTGGACTACATGGACGTGTCGCCGCGCCAGATGGTGTCGGTGGCCACCGCGATGATCCCGTTCCTGGAGCACGACGACGCCAACCGCGCGCTGATGGGCGCGAACATGATGCGCCAGTCGGTGCCGCTGCTCAAGAGCGAGGCGCCGCTGGTCGGCACCGGCATGGAGTACCGCGCCGCGACCGACCCGGGTGACATGCTCCTGGCGAGCAAGGCCGGGGTGGTCGAGGAGGTCTCCGCCGACTACGTCACCGTGGCCAACGACGACGGCACCCGGACCACCTACCGGGTGGCCACGTTCAAGCGCTCCAACCAGGGCACCTCGTTCAACCAGAAGCCCATCGTGGCCGAGGGCGACCGGATCGAGGCCGGCCAGGTCATCGCCGACGGTCCCAGCACCGAGGACGGCGAGATGGCGCTGGGCAAGAACCTGCTGGTGGCGTTCATGCCGTGGGAGGGCCACAACTACGAGGACGCCATCGTCATCTCG
>NZ_JAPNNL010000349.1 GCF_027620315.1 Nonomuraea corallina
GTGCCGGCGTAGGAGACGCCGTTCTTCCACACGTGGAAGCTGAAGGTGCCGTCGGTGTTCTGGTAGGTGGCGACGACGTCGTCCTTGCCGTCGCCGTTGACGTCTCCGGCGGCGACGCGGTCTCCGGTGTTGGCCATGGTCCAGCCGCCGGAGTTGTAGTCGCTGGCGCGGTCGAACTCCGATCTGGTGGACTTCCACCGGTAGATCGTCATCGATCCGTCGCCGTCGTCGCGCATCATCGCCGGACCCTCGGCCTTGACCTCTTCGCCGGTGTGGGGCCAGATCGTGTTGGCGATGATCTGGGCGTCGCCGGCCTGCTCCTGATACCTCGACGGGTACGCCGACACCTGGACGGCTTGGCAGACTTCCCCGATCGGCGCGGTCTTCCAGCTGTTGTTCGGGTAGAGCCGGATCATCTTGTCGAGGAAGGCGTTGGTGGCCCAGGTCGGGTTGAGGCGCTGGGACGCGCTGCCCCAGGACGCGCGCTGCTGGAACAGCCCCAGGCTGTCGTGGTCGACCTCCTCGCTGATGTTCTGGATGCTCGTCTCGACGATGACGGTGGCCATCGCGATGGCCGCGGCTCGGACGTCGAGCCCGCGGTCGCGGACGGCTTTGATCACCATGCGCGCGCAGGACACGCGGTAGGCGGACATGTAGCCGCGCATCTTGGCCTTGAGCGAGCTGTTGAGCTGGGTGGCCAGGCTGGCGTCGAGCGCGGTGGTGCCACGCGAATCGCACGGGGCGAGCTGGTAGGCGGCCACCGTGATCGGGATCGTCGGGTCGGGGTCGGTAGGGCTCGCCGAGGCCGGGGTGGCCAAACAGGTGACGACCGCCGTGCCCGTGATGCCGGCACGGAGCAGGAGAGATCCGAACATGGGGGGTCCTTTGCTAAGGGGGTGAGGCGCCGGTGCCGCCGGCTCCCGGCCGGGCAGGGGAGAAACCGAAGGCCGGGGCGCAGGCCCGGGTGAGAGGTCGTCTCCCACCCGGACCCGCCTGTAGGAAGGGGTGTCAGCC
>NZ_JAPNNL010000035.1 GCF_027620315.1 Nonomuraea corallina
GCGCTGGCGGCGGCGCTCTACCCGCGCGGGCACCGTGACCTCAGCGGGCTGGCCGTCGAGCGGTTCACCACCCTGGACGGGCAGGCGTGGGCGCTGGCGGGCGCGGCCGGGCAGCTCTGGTATCTGATTGTCGGCACGTGGGGGCTGGCCGGCGTCGGCCTGGCCGCGGCCGCGGTGGTCGCCGCGCGCCGGGGCGGGCCGTTCGCGCTGCGGGTGACGGCGGCGACGCTGCTGGCCACCACGCTCGGCATCGCGTACGCGTCCTCGGCGGCGCTGCCGGACGAACACCGGGTCGGCAACCACGCCTACGGGCGCTACCTGGCGTGCGTGGCCGTCGTGTGGCTGCTGGCGGGGCTGGTCGCGCTGGTGCGCGCCCGCCGGGCCGCCGTCCTGCGGTACGCGGCCGCGTCGGCGGGGCTGGCCGCGGTGACGGGCGGGATCGCCGCCTGGTACGCCGGGGACCGGCTGCGCAGCGACGTCTTCATCGCCTTCGACTTCCCGGAGACGTCGTTCCTCAGCGGGGTACGCGACGCCCTCGACATGCCGGGGGCCTCGGCCGTCGCCGCGGCGTTCCTGGCGTGTCTGACCGCCGCCGCCTGCCTGCCGCGCGGCAGAGCCATGGGGGTGGCGGCCGTGCTGGCGGCGATCCACCTGGCCTTCGTCGCCTACCTGGCGCCGGTGACCCCCTCGGGAGGGGACGGGCTGCCCGCGCCGGAGGCCGGCGGGCGGGTGGCCGCGGACCGGCGGGTCCCGTGGCCGATCGTGCTGCCGCTCGCCCACAAGGTCTGGTGGACCGAGCTGGAGCGCTACGACGGCGCCCTCCAGGGGCCGCCGCCCGGCGCGTGCACGGCGGTCGTGCCCGGCACCGCCGGCCCGCCTCCGGCCGGCTGGTCCGTCACCGGCGAGGGCCGCGGCTGGACCACCTGGAGCGCCGCCTCCTGCGAATCACGCCCGCGCTCCTGAGGCCGGCCCCTGGCGGCGAGCGTCACGGCTCCGCCGGTGGGCCGCCTCCAGGCTCGCCCGCGTCACCCGCAGCAGCTCGGCCACCGGCTCCCCGGGCCGCCCGGCGACCAGCTCGCGGGCCCGACGCATGCGCTCCGGCCCGTCATGGAAGATCACGTCCTCCTCGCCGGCGAAGTGACCGAAGAAGGTACGCGCCGGTTTCGCGGGGCGCCGCCACGGAGAGGGGGACGAGCATGACCGGTCTGACGATGAGCACCGAGCGGGAACGCCCGTTCGACCCGCCCGACACCTACGCGCGGCTCCGGGAGCGCGGCACCGTGCACCGCATGCGGTTCGCCGACGGCCACGAGGGCTGGCTCGTCACCGGCCACGCGGCCGCCCGCGCGGTACTGGCCGACTCGCGTTTCAGCAACCGTCCCGAGCTGGCCCACCCGCCCCTCGCGGCCCGTGCCGGCCTCACCGAGGAGATCCGCAGCCAGGAGTTCAAGCTGCCGCCGGGCTTCTTCCTGCGCACCGACGCGCCCGAGCACACCCGCTACCGCAGGCTGCTCACCGGGCAGTTCACCGTGCGCCGGATGAAAGGGCTGGAGGCCAGGATCCTGGAGATCACCGAGGCCCGGCTGGACGCGATGGAGGCCGCGGAGCCGCCGGTCGACCTGGTCGACGCCTTCGCGCTGCCCATCCCGTCACTGGTCATCTGCGAGCTGCTCGGCGTCCCGTACGAGGAGAGGGCGGCCTTCCAGGACGACACCAAGGTGATGCTGTCCCTGGAGGCGAAGGCCGACGAGGCGCTCGCGGCGATCGGCCACGTCTTCGCCTACCTGAACGGGCTCATCCCGCGCAAGCGCGAGCACCCGGGTGACGACCTGCTCAGCGGCCTCATCGAGGGCGGCGAGCTGTCCGACGACGAGCTGGCCGGCGTCGCGTTCCTGCTGCTGGTCGCCGGGCACGAGACCACCGCCAACATGCTCGGCCTCGGCACCTACGCGCTGCTCGCCGACCCCGTCCAGCTCGCCGCGCTGCGCGACGACCCGTCGCTGATCGACAACGCCGTCGAGGAGCTGCTCCGCCACCTGTCCATCGTGCACGTCGGCCCGGTCAGGGCGGCCCTGGAGGACGTCGAGGTCGACGGTCACCTGATCAGGAAGGGCGAGTCCGTCGCCCTGCACCTGCCGGTGATCAACCGCGACCCGGCGAAGTTCCCCGGCGGCGACGCGCTCGACCTCACCCGGTCCGCGACCGGCCACCTCGCCTTCGGCCACGGCATCCACCAGTGCCTGGGCCAGCAGCTCGCCCGCTCGGAGATGCGGATCGCGTTCGCCGCGCTGCTGCGCCGCTTCCCCGGCCTGCGACTGGCGGTGCCGGCCGACGAGGTGCCGCTGCGGACCGACATGGGCGTCTACGGCGTGCACCGGCTGCCGGTCACCTGGTAAGCAGGGTGCCATGAGGATCGAGGCCGACACGACGGTGTGCATCGGCGCGGGGATGTGCGCCCTGACCCTGCCCGAGGTGTTCGATCAGAGCGAGGACGACGGCACCGTCCTGCTCCTGATGCCCGTCCCGCCCGCCGGACTGGAGGAGAAGGCCCGCCGGGCCGTCACGCTGTGCCCCTCGGGCGCGCTCACGGTCACGTGAGGACGTAGACGCGGGTCGTGCCGAACACGTCGTCACCCGACCGGCGCCGCACCGTGCGCACGTGACGGAAACGCCCGGTGCCGAGCAGGTACGCCTCCTCGACGGGATTGAAGTAGACCACGGTGACCGGGCGCGGGCTGCGGTCGGCCGAGGCGATCAGCCGGTCCACGGCGGCGGCGAAGACGCTCCCGCGGAACGGGTTGTCAAGGAACACTGTGGGCGGGGGAGTAGTAGACCCGTTCGGGGTGGTCGAGTCCGAACTCGCTCAGGTCGGCGAACTCCGCCGTGTCGACCCCGTACCGTCGGTCGTACACCAGTAGCGCCAGGCTCTGCCGCAACCCTCGCAGGGTGAGCGGCCCGCCCAGGTGCAGGAGGTCCGTGAGAGGTTCGCGGGGGAGCGGGAGAGTGTTCGTGAGTGGTGCGCGGGGGCGGGCGGGAGCGTCCATGAGGGGCCCCCGGGAGAGCGCGAGAGTGTTCGTGACGCGTTCAAGGGAGAGCGCGGGGCTGGTCGGGGCCTGCCGGCAAGGGGGCGCCGGAGCCGTGTCCGCCCGGCCGGTCATCCGGGCCGGCCGGCGAGTTCGCGGTTGACCCGGGCGGCCACCCGGTTGGCCCGCCACCCGATGAGCGTCAGCCCGCCCACGAGCAGCCCGGCCTGTGCCACGACCGCCGCCACCTGGACGCCTTCCGCCAGCCCGAACGCCGACTCCGCCCCGGCCGAGACCACCAGCACCCCCGCGACGGCGCCGGCCAGCCTCCGCATCGGCGCCCTGGCCCAGGCGTGCGCCGCGTCCCAGGCCGCGCGAGAGGCGAGCGTCTCGCGCGTGCGCAACCCTGCCAGGCCGTTGCGGCCGTCGACGTTGCCGGACTCGTCATGGAAGGGGATGAGGAGCAGCAGCAGTACCGGGACGGTGAGGATCGCGCTGATCAGGATCGGTCCCATGCCCGCCAGCGTAGCCACGGCCGCTGATCATGGGAACGCCGCGCGACACGCCGGTGCGGGAACCGCCGGGGCCGCGAAGGCCCAGCCAGGCCCGCCTGCGACATGGTCATCGAACCTGTGTTCGTGGAACAGGTTGACACCGAACGTGATCGAAATTATGTTCGACCATGTGACGTGAGGCTCGCGGCTCACGTCGAAGGACCTGGTCGCGGGCCACGCGCTTCCCCCAAGCGCCGACCCGCGGTCAGGCTCCGAAGGGCGAAGGACGCGTCCTCGTCGTCGGCGGAGACGAGCGGGCGCGTCCTGGCCGGACGGGGAGAGGGGAAGCTCCTCGTCCGGCCTGCCCGGCGGAAATGTCGGTGGGGTCTGCGATCGTTGGCCCTACTGGTGGAAACGCCGGGAGTCGCCCACGACTCTCAGGAGGTGAGCAAGATGGCACCACGGCCCAGAGACACGCCCGGGCCCCGGCTGTCGCCTGCGGCTCGGGCACACCTGACGGATTCACGTTCCTGCCTGGCGGAGGCCGCGACGGCTCGCAGTCCGGCGTCGCGCTACGTGTCGGCCCACCTGGCCGCCCTGCGCGCCGCGGCGGCGATCCTGGCCGTCCGTCCGCAGCCCACGCAGGGCCGCAGGCGCCGCCTGCGCAGCGCGTGGGAGCTGCTGCCCGAGGCCGAGCCCTCGCTCGCCGAGTGGGCGGCCTACTTCGCGGCCAGTGCGGCCAAGCGCGCCGCCGCCGAGGCCGGCATGGTCCGTGGCGTCACCGCCGCGGACGCCGATGAGATCATGGCGGAGGCCGAGACCTTCGTCTGCACGATCGAGAGCATGCTGGGCGTCCCTTCCCAGCCCCAGTTGCCCGTGGACGTGCCCCTGGCGGGATGACATCCCATCCATCCCCCACGAGCGCCCCGGTCTCCCCGCCGCCCCCGATCTCACCGGAGGAGACGTGACGGGGCCAGGCGCCGGCCGCCGCGGCGGTCACCGCGCCGATGGGATGTCCGCCGCTCTTCACGTCAGGCGGTTGAGCGTCTCTCACCGCCGACCGCCGCTCCCGCACGGCCTCAGGCCGCGCACCCTATCTGACGCCGATCGCCTGTCTCGCCGGTCCGCGCAGAGGTGTGAGAAGCCGACCAGAGGCTCGGAGCCGGCCTGCGGAGCCGTCAGGGCCGCTCACGGGATAAGTGCTTGGGCCCGGCCCGCGAGCCGTCCCGGAGGTCGGCGGTGTCGCCCGCGAGTCAGGGGTGAGTGAGGGGCTGCTTGAATTATCAAATACCGGTTTTCCGGTATAAGTCCCCGCGCGGTTTGGGCCCCCGGTGAAATGTCTGATGTGGGGGTGTTTCGGGGTTCTGTCAGAAGCAAGCGAGGGACGCGCCCCCATGGGCGCGCCCCTCGTCGATGCGGTGCGGGGAACCGAGGTCAGAAGGTCTCGACGGCCCGGCGGGCCTCGGCGTCGAGGACGCCCCAGCTGATCAGCTCTTCGGTGAGCTCACTCGGCGACTTGTCATAGATCACGGCCAGCGAGCGGAGGTCCTCCTGGCGGATCGACAGCACCTTGCCGTTGTAGTCACCCCGCTGGCTCTGGATGGTGGCGGCGTAACGGGCCAGCGCACCCGCCTTCTCCTTCGGCAGCGCGGCCAGCCGCTCCAGGTCGATCACAAGCTTGGGCGTCGGCCCGAGCGGGCTCGGCGCGGCGCCGCCGGGCAGCAGCTCGGAGACGGGCACCCCGTAGAAGTCGGCAAGCTCGGCAAGCTTCTGCACCGTGACCGCACGGTCGCCACGCTCGTACGAGCCCACGACCACGGCCTTCCACCTGCCGCGCGACTTCTCCTCGACCCCGTGCAGGGACAGGCCCTGCTGGGTGCGGATCGCGCGGAGTCGTGCACCCAGCGACTTTGCGTACTCAGACGGCATCGTGTGGCCCCCCGGCTCCTCGTATCTATAGCTCTCAGTAGATTGTGCTCCCTTGCGGCGAATGCCCGCGCCACCGGGGGTCCGATGCCGGTGAGGCACCCATCGGTGGCGATGGCCCTGGGATTACCCAGAACGCCGCGCGGTGCTGGTTACGCACAGTGACGGTAAAGGGGTCGAAGGCTAAGGTCAAGCTGATTGGAAAAAAGATGCCGAATCCGGTCCGGTATGGAACGCCTCATAAGCCCCTCTTGTCCCTGTAGTAACTGTACTTCGTCAGAGATCGCCGAGTAACCACCATGGTTTCGGGCCAGGGATCACGTCATGGTTCGCGCGTCAGGATCATCACCGGGCAGGTCGCCGCTCGTACGATCTTGATGCTGGTGTCGCCGAGGAACACCCGCCGCAGCGGCGCGGTGTTGCTGGAGGCGCAGATGATCAGATCGCCCCGCTCCCAGGAGCCCGCCGCCATGGCCGTGGCGACGTTCCTGCCCTCGATCACCTCCACGTCCACCTGGAGGCGGCGCCGGTGCCCGCGGGCGGCGGCGGTCAGGTCGGCCATGGCCTGCCGGCGCATCCCCGCCACCATCTCCCGGCCCAGCGGGTGACGCCGGTGGCTCGCCACGACCAGGGTGACCAGCCGCAGCGGCAGGTCCAGCGCGGCCGCGATCCTGGCGGCCCCCGTGACCGCCGCGTCGCCGCCCCGCCCGCGGCGGTAGGCGACGGTCAGGCGGGTCAGCGCGCCGGGCGCGTCCTCGGCGTACCCGCGCGGGGCCAGCAGCACGGGCACAGGGGAGGAGTGCAGGAGCTGGTCGGCGGTGCTGCCCACGGAGATGCGCCCGCGCCGGCCGCGCGGCGCCGAGCCGATCACGACCACGTCCGCGCCGCGCTTGTGCGCCAGCTCCACCAGCCCGCGCCCGCTGCCCCGGTGGGTGTAGGTCAGCACCTCGGCGTCGTCGCCCACCCGCTCGCGCGCCTGCGCGAGCGTGGACCCGGCCTGCTCCTCCAGGTAGGCCGCCCACGCGCCCGCCTCCGCCCGGGCGGGCCCGGGGGTGTCCCACGCGGGCGGCTTCACGAACGCCACCTCCAGCCGGGCGCCGGTCTGCCGGGCCAGCAGCACGGCCAGCGTCAGCCCGTCGCGGCCGCGCGGCTCCGGGACGAACCCGCTCAGCACAGACTCGATCTTCATCTAGGGCACCTCGGCGTTCAGCCGCGAGTGGCGGTAGCCGTACAGGAAATAGCAGAGCAGGCCGGCCAGCATCCACAGCCCGAACGCCGCCCAGGTGACGCCCGCCAGCCCGGCCATCACCAGGAAGCAGAACACCACGCCCAGCACCGGCGTGGCCGGGAAGAACGGCGTGCGGAAGCTGCGCGGCAGGTCGGGCCGCCGGTAGCGGAGCACCAGCACGCCCGCGTTCACGATGGCGAACGCGAACAGCGTGCCGATGCTGGTCGCCTCCGCGAGGTGGCCGAGCGGGACGAGCCCGGCGAGCACGCAGACGAACGCGGTGACGATGAGCGTGTTGGCCGCGGGCACCTGCCGTCGGGGGCTCACCCGTTCGAAGACGCGCGGCACGAGCCCGTCGCGGGACATGGCGAACAGGATGCGCGTCTGCCCGTACATGACCGTGAGCACCACGCTCGCGATGGCGATGACCGCGCCGAACGAGATGATCAGCCCGGCCCAGGTGGAGCCGGTGGCCAGGTCGGCGATGAGCGACAGGCTCGCCTCGGTGCCCTCGGGGTCGAAGTCGGTCCACGGCATCGCGCCGATCGCGGCCACGGCCACCAGCACGTAGATGGTCGTCACGATGACCAGCGACAGCACGATCGCCCACGGCAGGTCGCGCCGGGGGTTCTTGGCCTCCTCGCCGGCCGTGGAGGCCGCGTCGAAGCCGATGTAGGAGAAGAACACCTGCGAGGCCGCCGCGGTGATGCCCGCCACGCCCATCGGCGCGAACGGCGAGAAGTTGCCGGCGGTGAAGCCGGTGAACGCCACCGCGCAGAAGAACAGCAGCACCGCCACCTTGACGACCACGAACACCACGTTCGCCGAGGCGCTCTCGGAGGCCCCGCGCAGCAGCACCCAGGTGGCCAGCAGCACGATGAGGATGGCGGTGAGGTTGACCACGCCGCCGTCCTGGCCGGGCGAGCGGGTGATCGCGTCCGGCAGCGCCCAGCCGGCCAGGCTCTCCAGGAACGCGTTGACGTACTCGCCCCAGCCGACCGCCACGGCCGCCACCGACACGGCGTACTCCAGCATCAGGCACCACCCGCACACCCAGGCGACCAGCTCGCCCAGGGTCGCGTACGCGTAGGAGTAGGACGACCCGGCCACCGGGATGGTCCCGGCGAGCTCCGCGTACGAGAGCGCGGAGAACAGCGCCGTGATCGCGGCCAGCACGAACGACAGCACCACCGCCGGTCCCGCCTTGGGCACGGCCTGGCCCAGGATGACGAAGATGCCCGTGCCGAGGGTGGCGCCGACGCTGAAGAGCGTCAGCTGCCACAGCCCCATCGTGCGGCGCAGCTCGCCGCCCTCGCCGTGACCCCCCTCGGCGACGATCCGCTCGGTGGGCTTGGTCCTGAACAGACGTGGTGCGCCGGCCATGACAGATCTCCTAGAGCGTGCTGGTCAGCGGCCAGCGCGCGCTGGGCGTCACGATGGTGCCGGCCTCGCCGGCGAGGATCCGCTCCGCCTGGTCGAGCCGGCCGATCGCGGCCATGTCGCCGGTGTGCTCGACGAACCGGCAGGCCGCCTCCACCTTGGGCCCCATCGACCCGGCGGGCAGGTCCAGGGTGCGCAGCTCGTACGGGGTGGTGTGCGCGATCTCGGACTCGCGCGGGGTGCCGTGGTCGCGCAGCACGCGGGGCACGTCGGTGAGGCTCAGGAACGCGTCGCACTCCAGCGCCTCGGCCAGGACCGACGCGGTCAGATCCTTGTCGACGACCGCCTCGACACCGGTGAGCCGGCCGTTCTGGTCGCGGATGACGGGGACCCCGCCGCCGCCCGCGCAGATCACCACCATGCCCTCGCGGACCATCTTGTGGATCAGCCGGGTCTCCACGACCCGCTGCGGGACGGGGGAGGGCACGACCCGCCGCCACCGCTCGCCGTCGGGCTTGACCGTCCAGCCATGCTCGGCGGCCAGCTTCTCCGCCTCCGCCTGCTCGTACACCTGCCCGACGAACTTCGTCGGGTCCTCGAAGGCCGGGTCGACGGCCGACACCAGGGTCTGCGTGACCATGGCCATGACCTGGCGGCCGGGCAGCGCGTTCTGCAGCGCCTGCAGGAGCCAGTAGCCGATCATGCCCTGCGTCTGCGCGACGAGGGTGTCGAACGGGTAGGGCCCGCTCAGGCCGGAGTCCGCGGCGCTCTGCAGGGCCAGCATGCCGACCTGCGGGCCGTTCCCGTGGGTGATGATCAGCTCGTGCTCGGCCGCCAGCCCGGCCAGCGTCCTGATCGAGGCGTTCACGTTGGCGATCTGCGCGGCCGCGTCGGGCCGCTGCCCCCGCCGCAGGACCGCGTTGCCGCCCAGCGCGACGATGACCCGCATCAGATCCCCTCTCCTTCGGGCGTGCGGCTCACGCGGCGCGGGCCGGGCCGGCGCACCGCCGGGGCACGCCTGCGCCGGGGTCCGCATGGAATGTCACCATGTCTCTATCCCCGGCTCGCCCCTGAATCACCCCGATCGCCCCGGATCACCTGGGCCGGGGTGCGTCCTGTTCTGGCTGGTAGCGCCTGGTACTCTGTGTCCCGACCAACACCCTTTAAGACCCGTCCCGTGAGGCGGGAAAGGTGGTGAGACTCCGGCATGTCCGCATCCAGGGCCGTCCTCGAAGGCCCGGACATCCATCGGGCACTGACCCGCATCGCCCATGAGATCCTCGAGCGCACCAAAGGCGCCGACGAAGTCGTCCTCATCGGCGTCCCCACCCGCGGCGTGACCCTCGCGCACCGGCTCGGCGAGCGCATCGAGCAGTTCGAAGGGGTCAAGATCCCCGTGGGGTCGATCGACATCACGATGTACCGCGACGACCTGCGCCGCGGCCCCGCCCGGCCGCTCGGCCGCACCGAGCTCCCCGCCGACGGCGTCGACGGCAAGATCGTGGTGCTGGTCGACGACGTCCTCTACTCCGGCCGCACCGTCCGCGCCGCGCTCGACGCGCTGAGCGAGTTCGGCCGCCCGGCCGCCGTCCAGCTCGCCATCCTGGTCGACCGCGGCCACCGCGAGCTGCCCATCCGCGCCGACTACGTCGGGAAGAACCTCCCCACCGCCAAGAGCGAGAAGGTGAAGGTGTTCCTGCGCGAGACCGACGGGCGCGACGCCGTCACCCTCATGAAGGAGGACGCCCGGTGAAGCGCCACCTCATCTCCGCCGCCGACCTCTCCAGGGACGAGGCGCTGCTGATCCTGGACACCGCCGAGGAGCTGGCGAGAGTCTCGGAACGTTCCATCAAGAAGCTGCCCACGCTGCGCGGCCGCACGGTCGTCAACCTGTTCTTCGAGGACTCGACCCGCACCCGCATCTCCTTCGAGGCGGCGGCCAAGCGGCTGTCGGCCGACGTGATCAACTTTTCGGCCAAGGGGTCCAGCGTCTCCAAGGGCGAATCGCTCAAGGACACCGCCCTCACCCTGGAGGCGATGGGCGCCGACGCCGTCGTCATCCGCCACAGCGCCTCCGGCGCCCCGCACCGGCTGGCCACCTGGGTCCACGGCAGCGTGGTCAACGCCGGCGACGGCACCCACGAGCACCCCACGCAGGCGCTCCTCGACGCCTTCTCGATGCGCCGCCGCCTCGGCGCCCTCGACGGGCGGAAGATCACCATCGTCGGCGACGTGCTCCACAGCAGGGTCGCCCGCTCCAACGTGCTGCTGCTGCACACCCTCGGCGCCGAGGTCACGCTGGTGGCCCCGCCGACCCTGCTGCCGGTCTCGGTCGACACCTGGCCGTGCGCGGTGTCGTACGACCTCGACGCGGTGCTGCCGAAGTCCGACGCGGTCATGATGCTGCGGGTGCAGAAGGAGCGGATGAACGCCGCCTACTTCCCGAGCGAGCGCGAATACTCCCGCCGCTACGGGCTCGACCGCGACCGGTTCGCCAAGATGCCGGACGACGCCATCGTGATGCACCCCGGCCCGATGAACCGGGGCATGGAGATCGCCGCCGAGGTGGCCGACTCCCCGCGCTCGACCATCGTCGAGCAGGTCGCCAACGGGGTGACCATCCGCATGGCCGTCCTCTATCTGCTGCTCGGGGGAGACACGGCGTGACTCAGCGAAGCGAACGAATCTGCGGGCACGGCATCGCCAGGGCCATCGTGCCGGCGAAGGGGGAACGATGATCATTCGTGACGTACGGGTCCTCGGCGGGGAGCCGGTCGACCTCCGCCTCCACGACGGCGTCATCGCCGAGGTCGGACCCGGCCTGAAGGGCGCCGGCGAGGAGATCGACGGCGGCGGCGCGATCGCCCTGCCCGGCCTCGTCGACCTGCACACCCACCTGCGCGAGCCCGGCCGCGAGGACGCCGAGACCGTCGAGACCGGCACCCAGTCGGCCGCCCGGGGCGGCTACACCGCCGTGCACGCCATGGCCAACACCTCCCCGGTCGCCGACACCGCCGGCGTCGTCGAGCAGGTCTGGCGGCTCGGCCGCGAGTTCGGCCACTGCGACGTGCAGCCCGTCGGCGCCGTCACCGTCGGCCTGGAGGGCCGCCAGCTCGCCGAGCTGGGCGCCATGGCCGACTCCGCCGCCCGCGTCCGGGTCTTCTCCGACGACGGCAAGTGCGTCTCCGACGCGGTGCTCATGCGCCGCGCCCTGGAGTACGTCAAGGCGTTCGACGGCGTCGTCGCCCAGCACGCCCAGGAGCCCAGGCTCACCGAGGGCGCGCAGATGAACGAGGGCGTCGTCTCCGGCAGGCTCGGCCTCACCGGCTGGCCCGCGGTCGCCGAGGAGGCGATCATCGCCCGCGACTGCCTGCTCGCCGCCCACGTCGGCTCCCGGCTGCACGTCTGCCACGTCTCCACCGCCGGGTCGGTCGAGATCCTGCGCTGGGCCAAGTCCAAGGGCTGGAACGTCACCGCCGAGGTGACCCCCCACCACCTGCTGCTCACCGACGACCTGGTGGAGGAGTCGCCGGTCGGCGCCTACAACCCCATCTACAAGGTCAATCCGCCGCTGCGCACCCGCGCCGACGTCGAGGCGCTGCGCGCCGCCCTCGCCGACGGCACCATCGACGTCGTCGCCACCGACCACGCCCCCCACCCGGTGGAGGACAAGGAGAGCGAGTGGTCGGCCGCCGCCATGGGCATGATCGGCCTGGAGACGGCGCTCGGCGTCGTGCAGGGGGCCATGGTCGACACCGGCCTGCTCGACTGGGCCGGCGTCGCCGAGCGCATGTCGTACGCTCCCGCCCGCATCGGCCGCCTGGCCGGCCACGGCAACCCGATCGAGGCCGGCGCCCCCGCCAACCTCACCCTCTACGACCCCTCCCACCGCGCCCCGGTGGACCCGTCCTCCTTCGCCTCCAGGAGCCGCAACACCCCCTACCGGGGGATGACCCTGCCCGGACGGGTAGTGGCCACGTTCCTGCGCGGCAAGCCCACCGTCCTCGAAGGGAAGCTGGTGTGAACCACACCTCCGCCGGCGTCGCCGGACCCACGCCCCAGAGCGGCCCCTCGCCTTCCGCGGGGTCCAACGCCGGCTTGGCCGGCGTTGGAGATTTCGCGCCGCGTAGCGGCTCCTCGCCTTCAGGGGGGTCCTCGGGGGGCGAAGCCCCCCGGGGGGCGCCTTTCGGGGGGTCCTCGGATGGCGTAGTCATCCGAGACGCCGGCTTGGCCGGCGTTGGAGATTTCGCGCCGCGTAGCGGCTCCTCGCCTTTCGGGGGGTCCTCGGGGGGCGAAGCCCCCCGGGGGGCGATGCTCGTCCTCGAAGACGGCCGAGTCTTCCACGGAACCCCGTACGGCGCCGAAGGCGAGACCTTCGGCGAGATGGTGTTCAACACCGGGATGACCGGCTATCAGGAGACGCTCACCGACCCCTCCTACCACCGCCAGATCGTCGCCATGACCGCTCCGCACATCGGCAACACCGGCGTCAACGACGAGGACCCCGAGTCGGGCCGCGTCTGGGTCGCCGGCTACGTGGTGCGCGAGCCGTCCCGGGTGGTGTCCAACTGGCGCGCCACCCGCTCGCTCGACGACTATCTCAAGGAGCAGGGCGTCGTCGGCATCGCCATCCCCGGCACCCGCGCGCTCACCCGTCACCTGCGCGAGCGCGGCGCCATGCGGGCCGGCATCTTCTCCGGCCCGGCGCAGCCGGTCGAGGAGCTGGTCGAGCGGGTGCGGCTGACGCCCGTCATGACCGGCGCCGACCTGGCCGCCGAGGTCGCCACCGCCGAGCCGTACGTGGTGCCGGCGGTCGGCGCGAAGCGCTTCACCGTGGCGGCGGTCGACCTGGGCATCAAGGGCATGACCCCGCGCCGGCTGGCCGAGCGCGGCTGCGAGGTGCACGTGCTGCCCGCCACGGCGACGTTCGACGAGATCAAGGCCGTCGGCCCCGACGGGGTGTTCTTCTCCAACGGCCCCGGCGACCCGGCCACGGCCGACGTCGCCACGCTGCGGCGGGTGCTGGAGGAGAGGATCCCGTTCTTCGGCATCTGCTTCGGCAACCAGCTCTTCGGCCGCGCGCTCGGCCTGTCCACCTACAAGCTGCGCTACGGCCACCGCGGGGTCAACCAGCCGGTCCAGGACGTCCGCACCGGCAAGGTGGAGATCTCCGCGCACAACCACGGGTTCGCCGTCGAGGCGCCGCTCGACGGCCCGTTCGAGACCCCGTACGGGCTCGCCGAGGTCAGCCACGTGAACCTCAACGACCGCTGCGTGGAGGGCCTGCGCCTGCTCGACGGGCGCGCCTTCAGCGTCCAGTACCACCCTGAGGCCGCGGCCGGGCCCCACGACGCCGCTTACCTGTTCGACGAGTTCTGCGAGGTTATGAGCCGTGCCGAAGCGTGAGGACATCACGTCCGTGCTGGTGATCGGCTCAGGGCCGATCGTGATCGGGCAGGCGTGCGAGTTCGACTACTCCGGCACCCAGGCCTGCCGGGTGCTGCGGGCCGAGGGCTTCCGGGTGATCCTGGTCAACAGCAACCCGGCCACCATCATGACGGACCCCGAGTTCGCCGACGCCACCTACGTCGAGCCGATCACCCCCGAGTTCGTCGAGAAGATCATCGCCAAGGAGCGGCCCGACGCGCTGCTGCCCACCCTCGGCGGCCAGACCGCGCTCAACACCGCGGTCGCGCTGCACGAGGCGGGGGTGCTGGAGACGTACGGGGTCGAGCTGATCGGCGCCGACTTCGACGCCATCCAGGCGGGCGAGAACCGCGAGCGGTTCAAGGAGATCGTCGCCAAGGTCGCCGCCGAGCACGGGCTCAACGCCGAGTCGGCCCGTTCGGTCATCTGCCACACCATGGACGACGTGCTGGCCGGGGCCGCCGAGCTGGGCTACCCGCTGGTCGTGCGGCCCTCGTTCACCATGGGCGGCGCCGGCTCCGGGTTCGCCTACGACGAGAGCGACCTGCGGCGCATCGCCGGGGCCGGGCTCGACGCCTCCCCGACCACCGAGGTGCTCCTGGAGGAGTCCATCCTCGGCTGGAAGGAGTACGAGCTGGAGGTGATGCGCGACAAGAACGACAACGTCGTCATCGTGTGCTCCATCGAGAACATCGACCCGATGGGCGTCCACACCGGCGACAGCATCACCGTCGCGCCCGCGCTCACCCTCACCGACCGTGAGTACCAGAACATGCGCGACGTGGCCATCGCGGTGATCCGCGAGGTCGGCGTCGACACCGGCGGCTGCAACATCCAGTTCGCGGTGGACCCGCGCACCGGCCGGATGATCGTGATCGAGATGAACCCGCGGGTGTCGCGCTCCTCCGCGCTGGCCTCCAAGGCCACCGGCTTCCCGATCGCGAAGATCGCCGCGAAGCTGGCCATCGGCTACACGCTCGACGAGATCCCCAACGACATCACCAAGGAGACCCCGGCCTCCTTCGAGCCCACGCTCGACTACATCGTGGTCAAGGTGCCGCGGTTCGCGTTCGAGAAGTTCCGCGGCGCCGACCGCACCCTCACCACCCACATGAAGTCGGTGGGCGAGGCCATGGCGATCGGCCGGTCGTTCCCCGAGGCGCTGCAGAAGGCGCTGCGGTCGCTGGAGAAGAAGGGGGCGTCGTTCTCCTGGGCGGGGGAGGTGCGGCCCAAGGACGAACTGCTGGAGGCGTGCCGCACCCCGCACGACGGCCGGCTGCGCGCCATGCAGCAGGCCATCCGGGCGGGCGCCACCGCAGAGGAGCTCTACGCGGCCACCAACGTCGACCCGTGGTTCCTCGACCAGCTCTTCCTCCTCGACGAGGAGGCGCGCGAGCTGGCCGCGGCCGAGGAGCTGACCGCCGGCGCGCTGGCCAGGGCCAAGCGCCACGGTTTCAGCGACGTGCAGATCGGCGAGATCCGCGGCATCGACGAGGCCCGGGTCCGCGACCTGCGGCACGCCCTCGGCCTGCGGCCCGTCTACAACACCGTCGACACCTGCGCCGCCGAGTTCGCCGCGAAGACGCCCTACCTCTACTCCACCTACGACGAGGAGACCGAGGTCCCGACCGGCACCCGGCAGAAGGTGATCATCCTCGGCTCCGGCCCGAACCGCATCGGCCAGGGCATCGAGTTCGACTACGCGTGCGTGCACGCCTCCTTCGAGCTGGCCAGGGCCGGCTTCGAGACCGTCATGGTCAACTGCAACCCCGAGACCGTCTCCACCGACTACGACACCTCCGACCGGCTCTACTTCGAGCCGCTCACCCTGGAGGACGTCCTGGAGGTGGTGCACGCCGAGCAGCAGACCGGCCCCGTCGTGGGCGTCATCGTGCAGCTCGGCGGGCAGACGCCGCTCGGCCTGGCGCAGGCGCTCAAGGACGCCGGCGTGCCCGTCGTCGGCACCTCGCCCGAGTCCATCCACCTGGCGGAGGAGCGCGGCGCGTTCGGGCGGGTGCTGGCCGAGGCCGGGCTGCCCGCGCCCCGGCACGGCACCGCGACCACCGTCGCCGAGGCCCTCGACGTCGCGGGCGAGATCGGCTACCCGGTGCTCGTGCGTCCCTCGTACGTGCTCGGCGGCGCCGGCATGGCCATCGTGTACGACGACGACACGCTCACCCGCTACATGTCCGCCCAGGAGGGCGGGCACCCGGTGCTCGTCGACAAGTTCCTGGACGAGGCCGTCGAGATCGACGTCGACGCCCTCTACGACGGCGAGGAGCTCTACCTGGGCGGCGTCATGGAGCACATCGAGGAGGCCGGCATCCACTCCGGCGACTCGGCGTGCGCGCTGCCGCCGATCACCCTCGGCGGCGCCGACATCAAGCGCATCCGCGCCGCGACCGAGGCCATCGCCCGCGGCGTCGGCGTGCGGGGCCTGCTCAACGTCCAGTACGCGATCTCCGCCGGGGTGCTGTACGTGCTGGAGGCCAACCCGCGCGCCAGCCGGACCGTCCCGTTCGTGTCGAAGGCGACGGCCGTGCCGCTGGCCAAGGCCGCCGCCCGTGTCATGCTCGGCGCCACGCTGCGCGAACTGCGCGCCGAGGGCATGCTCCCGGCCGAGGGCGACGGCGGCACCCTCCCGCTGGACGCCTCGATCGCGGTCAAGGAGGCGGTGCTGCCGTTCAACCGGTTCCGCGGCGTCGACATCGTGCTCGGGCCCGAGATGCGCTCCACCGGCGAGGTCATGGGCATCGACGCGTTCTTCGGCATCGCCTTCGCCAAGTCCCAGGCCGCCGCCTACGGCGAACTTCCGACCAAGGGACGCGCGTTCGTATCCGTGGCCAACAGGGACAAGCGTGCCATGATCTTCCCTGTGAAGGCGCTGGCCGACCTGGGCTTCGAGATCCTCGCCACCGAGGGCACCGCCGAGGTGCTGCGGCGCAACGGCGTCCATGCCAAGATCGTGCGCAAGCACAGCGAGGGGAGCGGTCCAGGAGGTGAGCCCACCAGCGTGCAGGCCATCCTCGACGGGGAGATCGACCTGATCGTCAACACCCCGTTCGACAGCCCCGGCCAGGCGGGGTCGCGCCTCGACGGCTACGAGATCCGCACCGCCGCGGTGCTGCGCGGCATCCCGTGCATCACCACGGTCGCGGGGCTCGCCGCCGCCGCGGCCGGCATCCAGGCCATCGTGCGCGGCGATGTGGGCGTACGGTCCCTCCAGGAGCACGCTCAGGCACTACGGGGCTGACCCCTCGGGAGGTGAAGGAGACTGGCCGGCACTCCGGTGCAGGTGACAGGCACGGTGCTGACGACGCGCCGGGTCGACGCCTACCATGCGCTGACCGTGGTGGCGCCCGGCATCGCCGAGCGTCACCGTCCCGGCCACTTCGTCTCCGTAGCGGTCGGAGGCGCGCACACGTCCATGGTGACGCGGCGCGCCCTGACCGTCCACGACGTCAAGGCCGACTACGGCGGCACGGTCGAGCTGGTCTTCACCGTGCGCGGCCCCGGCACCGCGTGGCTGGCCGAGCGCCGCGCCCGCGACACGCTGGACCTGGTCGGGCCGCTCGGGCGGCCCTTCCCGCTGCCGCGCGACCCGGTCCACTGCGTGCTGGTCGGCTCCGAGTACGGCTCCGCCGTGCTGTTCCCGCTGGCCGACAAGCTGCTCGAACGCGGCTGCCGGGTCGACTTCGTGCTCGGCGCGGCCGGCGCCGACCGGGTGTTCGGCGCCATGCGGGCCCGGCGCATGGCCGAGACCACCACGCTCACCACCGAGGACGGCTCGCTGGGGCTGCGCGGCCGGGTCACCGACGCGCTCCCGTCGGTGATCGCCGACACCCGCGCCGACGCCGTCTACGCCTGCGGGCCGATGGAGTCGCTGCGCGCCGTCACCGCCGTGGCGATGGAGTTCGACATCCCCGTCCAGGTGGCGGTCGAGGAGTCGATGGCGTGCGGCATCGGCGTCTGCATGACGTGCGTGCTGCCGGTGATCGGCGACGACGGCGCCACCAGAATGGTCCGCGCCTGCGCCGAGGGGCCGGTGTTCCGCGGCGAGCGGGTGCGCTTCGAGGACGTCGGAACGATCCCGTTCGACGCGCTCGGCGCCCCGGGAGGCGGTGCCCGCCATGCCGGATAGCGGGTGAGCGCGATGCCCGTCGACATGCGCACCTTCCTCGCCCACGTGGAGCTGGCCAACCCGGTCTGCACGGCGGCCGGCTGCGCCGCCTCGGGGCGCGAGCTGGCCCAGTTCTTCGACCTGCACCGGCTGGGCGCCCTCACCACGCGCTCGGTCACCATGGCGCCGCGCGCCGGCCGGCCCACGCCCCGCATGGCCGAGACGCCCTCCGGCATGCTCAACGCCGTCGGCCTGCAAGGGCCGGGCATCGACGTCTTCCTGGAGCGTGAGCTGCCCTGGCTGGCCCAGCGCGGCATCAAGACCATCGTGTCCATCGGCGGCGGCTCCGTCGCCGAGTACTCCGAGCTGGCCCGCAGGCTCGCCGACGCGCCCGGGGTGACGGCGCTGGAGGTCAACCTGTCCTGCCCGAACATGGAGGACCGCGGCCGCGTCTTCGCCCGTGAGGGCGGCAGCGCCGCCGAGGTGATCGCCTCGGTCCGGTCCATCATGCGCTACGACGTCCCCGTCGTCGCCAAGCTGGCCCCGGACGTGGCCGACATCGTGGCCGTCGCCCGCGCCTGCGTCGACGCGGGCGCCGACGCCCTGACCATGATCAACAACCCGCTCGGGATGGCCATCGACACCGAGACGCTCCGGCCGTCGCTGGCCGCCGTCACCGGCGGGCTGTCCGGCCCCGCCATCCTGCCGCTCGCCGTCCGCTGCGTCTGGCAGGTCCACGCCGCGCTGCCCGGGGTGCCGCTCGTCGGCGTCGGCGGCGTCATGACCGGCAAGGACGCCTTCCAGCTCATCCTGGCCGGCGCTTGCGCGGTCGGGGTCGGCACGGCGCTGTTCCACGACCCGTACGCGTGCCTGCGCATCGAGCGCGAGCTCGAAGAGCTGCTGCAGGCGCGCGGCTTCCAACGGCTGGCCGACGCGGTCGGCCTGGCCCACCGCCCGCCGGGCAGCGCCGCCCGGCACCTGCTCGTCGACACCGAGGAGAGCACGTCTTGACTCCCGCACCGATCGCCGTCGCCCTGGACGCCCCCGACCTGGACACCGCCGCCCGGTGGGCCGGCCTGGTGACCCCGCACGTCAGCACGGTCAAGGTGGGCCTGGAGCTCTACCTGCGCTACGGGCCCGACGTGATCGCCTCCGTGCGCGGGGCCAGCGGCGTCAAGGTCTTCCTCGACCTCAAGCTGCACGACATCCCCAACACCGTCTCCGGCGCCGCCAAGGCCGTCGCCCGGCTGCGGCCGTCCATCCTGACCGTGCACGCCGCGGGCGGCCCCGCCATGATCAGGGCGGCGGTGGAGGCGGCCCCGCACACCCAGATCGCCGCCGTCACCGTGCTCACCTCACTCGCCGAGGACGACCTGGGCCGCATCGGCCTGATCGGGCCCGCGCCGGACGCGGTCCGGCGCCTGGCCGCGCTCTCCGTGGCGGCGGGCGCCACCGCGCTGGTGTGCTCGCCGCACGAGGTGGGCGCGGTCCGCGCCGAGGTGGGGGACGGCATCACGCTCATCACGCCCGGCGTCCGGCCCGCCGGCGCCGCCCTCCAGGACCAGGCCCGGGTGGCCACGCCCGAGCAGGCTCTCGCCGACGGGGCCGACCTGCTGGTGATCGGCCGGCCCATCACCGGTTCGCCCGACCCGGGCGCCACCGCCGCCGCCATCGCCGCCTCCCTCCGCCGCACCAGCCACGCCTGACCCGGGCCTTGCCCGTGGCTCGCGGGTCCCACGTTCCCAAGCCGAGTGGTTCGCGGGTGCGTTCTCGCCTGGCGGCGGTGGGGCGGGGTCTTGACACGTGACTCCACAACGGGGCGCCGTGACGGCGGGTGAGGGGCGTGGGAGGGCATGGCGTGGCGGCGCCGCGATCCTTGATCGTCCATGCCGTGGAGAGCCGCGCCCGTCGCCGTCCGGGCACGGCGCCGCCCGGGTTTCGGACACAGGTCAGCCCCGCTTTCGGACACGCCCCGCATGCCCGTACGTGATCATCGTAGCGTCCTTCGCCGCCGCCGGGGGCGCGGTTGAAAACAGGGAAGTGAGGGCGATTTGATCAGCTCTGGGTAATTTTACGATCACCCAAAGTGATGAAGTGGATTTTGTGGCGAGAGAAACCGCTCTTTGCGTTGCTTAGGGGGCGATGACCAGCTAGTTTCCTCTCCCGTCCGAGTACATCGACAGAAATTCGAGGTGACCCGGCGTGGCTCTTCCTCCCCTGACCCCTGAGCAGCGCGCCGCAGCCCTGGAGAAGGCTGCAAAGGCCCGTAAAGAGCGTGCCGAGGTCAAGAACCGGCTCAAGCGTGGCGCGGTTTCTCTGGCTGAGGTGCTCAAGGATGGGCAGACCGACGACGTCATCGGCAAGATGAAGGTGTCGGCACTGTTGGAATCGCTCCCCGGCGTGGGCAAGGTCCGCGCCAAGCAGCTCATGGAGCGGCTCGCCATCGCCGAGTCCCGCCGCGTGCGGGGTCTCGGCGCGAACCAGAGGGCCTCCCTCGAGCGCGAGTTCGGTGGCAACGAGAGCTAATCTCGTTCCATACGACGCGCAGGTTCGACGGGGGGTAGGAAGTGACCGACAGGTCCTGGTCCGGCGGTGTGACGGCTCATGAGAAGGCCGGCACGGACGACGGAGTCGGCGACTTCCTCCCCTCGAACGAGAGGCGGCTGACGGTCCTGTCCGGGCCGTCGGGCGTCGGCAAGTCCACGGTCGTCGCCGAGCTCCGGCGGGCACACCCCGAGGTGTGGCTGTCGGTCTCGGTGACCACCAGGCGGCCCCGGCCCGGCGAGGTGAACGGGGTCCACTACTACTTCGTCGACGGCGAGGAGTTCGACCGGCTCGTGGAGCGGGGCGAGCTGCTGGAGTGGGCGGAGTTCGCGGGCAACCGCTACGGCACGCCGCGCCAGGCCGTGCTCGACAAGCTGGCGGTCGGCGTGCCGACCCTGCTGGAGATCGACCTCGAAGGCGCCAGGCAGGTGCGGCGCAGCATGCCGGAGGCGCTGCTCGTCTTCCTGGCCCCGCCCACCTGGGCGGAGCTGGAGAAGCGGTTGCGCGGCCGGGGCACCGAACCCGAGGACGTGATCACCCGCCGGCTGGAGGCCGGACGGATCGAGATGGCGGCCGAGAAGGAGTTCGACCTCACCCTGGTGAACACGGATGTCAAACACGTGTGCCACCGGCTGATAGCCTTGATGACTGACCCTCAGGGGGTCACCGCAACCACCAACCGAGAGGTCTGACAATCGTGGCAGGAATTGCCCCGGTCGCTGAGGGCATCACCAACCCGCCGATCGACGCGCTGCTCGACATCGTCGACAGCAAGTACTCCCTGGTGATCATGGGCGCCAAGCGGGCCCGTCAGATCAACGCCTACTACTCGCAGCTCGGCGAGGGCCTGCTCGAATACGTCGGGCCGCTGGTCGAGACCCACGCGCAGGAGAAGCCGCTGTCCATCGCGCTGCGCGAGGTCTCCGAGGGCCTGCTCAGCTCCGAGCCCATCGAAGGCGCGGCCTGACCGTTCGATGAAGGTCGTCCTGGGCGTCAGCGGCGGCATCGCCGCCTACAAGGCGTGCGAGCTGCTGCGCCTGTTCACCGAGTCCGGCCACGAGGTGCGGGTCGTTCCCACCCGTGACGCGCTGCGCTTCGTCGGCGAGCCCACCTGGGCCGCGCTGTCGGGCAACCCGGTGACCACCGACGTGTGGGAGTCGGTCCACGAGGTGCCCCACGTGCGCATCGGTCAGGCGGCCGACCTCGTCGTGGTCGCCCCGGCCACCGCCGACGTGCTGGCCAAGGCGGCTCACGGGCTGGCCGGAGACCTGCTCACCAACACTTTGCTGACCGCGCGCTGCCCGGTGGTGTTCGCGCCCGCGATGCACACCGAGATGTGGCAGCACCCGGCCACCCGCGCCAACGTCGCCACCCTGCGCGAGCGCGGTTCCGTCGTGATCGACCCCGCCGTGGGCCGGCTCACCGGCGCCGACACCGGCCCCGGCCGCCTGCCCGACCCGGCCGAGATCTTCCAGGTGTGCCTGCGCGTGCTGCGCGGCCGCCCGCGCGACCTGGCCGGCCGCCGCGTCGTCGTGTCCGCGGGCGGCACCCGCGAGGCCATCGACCCGGTCCGTTACATCGGCAACCGCTCCTCCGGCCTGCAGGGTTACGCGCTCGCGCGCACCGCGGCCGCCCGGGGCGCCGAGGTGACGCTGGTGGCCGCCAACGTGGCGCTGCCCGACCCGGCGGGCGCCGCGGTCGTGCGGGTCGAGTCCGCCGCGGAGCTCCGGGAGGCGATGCTCGCCGCGGAGGGCGGCGCGGACGTGGTGGTGATGGCCGCCGCGGTCGCCGACTTCCGGCCCGCCGAGCGCCACGAAGCCAAGATCAAGAAGACGGACGGCGAGCCCGCGGCCATCCACCTGGCCAAGAACCCCGACATCCTGGCCGAGCTCGGCGTCCGCCGCAAGGAGCGGGGCGACGGTTCGCCCGGGGTGCTCGTCGGGTTCGCCGCGGAGACCCACGACGTGCTGGCCAACGGCCAGGCCAAGCTCGCCCGCAAGGGGTGCGACCTGCTCGTCGTCAACCAGGTGGGCGCGAATCTCGCCTTCGGCACCTCCGACAACGCGGCCACCATCCTGGTCGCCGGCGGTGATCCGATCGAGGTCCCGCGCGGTCCCAAGGACGACGTCGCCGACGCGGTCTGGGACGCCGTCGCTCCCCGCCTACTCTGAGGGGTTCATCCGGTTTTTCGCCATTTGGCGCTTTTCGTATCCCCTGTCCCTGTGGGAGATGCTCGTTCGCCTTTTCGGGGCGTACGAGAAGAAAAGACTAGATTGATTACCGGACGACCTGTTGCAGCTTTCCGGAATGCCTGCTGATACTGGGGCGAAGGGGGGCGGCATGCCGGTGAATTCTGCTGTCAGAGACCGCTGCAGGACGGTTCTGGGACACAAAGGTGCGATCCGCTATGTGTTTCCCGCATTGTCCGTCGGGCCGGGCGGCTCGGCCAACTTCCTGATCGTGGTGACCGACCTGGCCGTGGCGGTGCTGTCCACCCGGATGTTCCGCGGCGACCGTCCGGTCTCGGTGTACGCGATGTACCCGCGCGACACGCGGCTCGGACCGATCACGCTGGCTCCCGGCCCGGTCATCGAACTGGGGGACCTGACCTTCGAGTTCGACGACGAGTACGCCGCCGTGGTCGCCGCCGCCGACGCCGAGGTGTTCGCGCCCGAGACGCTCCCGCCGGATCCGCTGCCCCACCTGTGAGCCGCCGCTCCGGCGCGGTGACCGCCGGATCGGCCGTTCCGCGCGAACGACGCCCGGTGGGCGATTCCGGGAGCGACACGACGACGCGTACGGATCGTGGACGGGTTTCGCGGCGGGGCGCCGGGTAGGGCTAGACTTCGGCGAGGCTCTGGCGTGCCAACTCGCCGGGAGCCCTACATCCGTCAGCAGCCGCTGCATGAGGAGCCACTGAGTTGTCACGTCGCCTGTTCACCTCCGAGTCGGTCACCGAGGGCCATCCGGACAAGATCGCCGACCAGATCAGTGACGCGATCCTGGACGCCATGCTCAAGGACGACCCCAAGAGCCGGGTCGCCGTCGAGACGATGATCACCACCGGCCAGGTCCACGTCGCGGGCGAGGTGACGACCGAGACCTACGTCGACATCCCGGGCGTCATCCGGGAGAAGATCCTGGAGATCGGTTACGACGCCTCCTACAAGGGCTTCGACGGCGCCTCCTGCGGCGTGTCGGTGTCCATCGGGGCGCAGTCGCCCGACATCGCCCAGGGCGTCGACGACGCCTACGAGCACCGCGTCGAGGGCGACGTCGACGAGCTCGACCGCCAGGGCGCGGGCGACCAGGGCCTGATGTTCGGCTACGCCTGCCGGGAGACCCCCGAGCTGATGCCGCTGCCCATCACGCTCGCCCACCGTCTGGCCCAGCGGCTGTCCGAGGTCCGCAAGTCCGGCGTCGTGCCCTACCTCCGCCCCGACGGCAAGACCCAGGTCACGATCGAGTACGACGGCGACCGGCCCGTCCGGCTCGACACCGTGGTGGTCTCCACGCAGCACGCCGCCGAGATCGACCTCAAGGAGATGCTGACCCCCGACATCAAGGAGCACGTCGTCGACGTCGTGCTCAAGGGGGTCGAGATCGACACCGACGGCTACCGCCTGCTGGTCAACCCCACCGGCCGCTTCGAGATCGGCGGCCCGATGGGCGACGCCGGCCTCACCGGCCGTAAGATCATCATCGACACCTACGGCGGCATGGCCCGCCACGGCGGCGGCGCGTTCTCCGGCAAGGACCCGTCCAAGGTCGACCGCTCGGCCGCCTACGCCATGCGCTGGGTCGCCAAGAACGTCGTGGCCGCCGGGCTCGCCGACCGCTGCGAGGTCCAGGTCGCGTACGCGATCGGCAAGGCCCAGCCGGTCGGCCTGTTCGTCGAGTGCTTCGGCACCGAGAAGCTGCCGGTGGAGAAGATCCAGGCGGCCGTGCTCAACGAGTTCGACCTGCGTCCGGCGGCGATCATCCGCGATCTCGACCTGCTGCGGCCGATCTACTCCGAGACCGCCGCCTACGGTCACTTCGGCCGCGAGGGCTTCTCCTGGGAGTCCACCGACCGCGCCGAGTCCCTCCGCACGGCCGCGGGCCTCTGACCCTGGGGCGTCCCCGCGAAGAGCGGTGCACTTCGCGGGGCCGTTCCGCATACGTCGCGTCCCGGAGGGCCGTGGCCGCTCCCGCGGCCCCGCCGTCTGCCCGGCGGGGCCGGGGCCTGCTTTCGGTACGGGTGGGCGTCATGAGGGCGCGCTTCCGAGCAGTCCGGTCGCCTCTCGGCGGCGAGCAGCGTGTTTCCCGAGCGTGTTTCCCGGCGGTCCGGCTCTCGGTGGCGGGGCGGGCGGCGGCTGCTGTGATCGGCGGGCGCTGTGTGACCTGGGGCCGGCTTGTCGGTGGGGGCGTCGCCGGCCGGTGCGTCTGGTAGACGTAGTGCGTGACCGACTCCGACGACGCGCTCCTGCCGCTCGACGCCGTGCGGCCCGCCGCGTCGTCGAAGGACACCACGGGAGCCGTCGTCCCCGCCCCCGAGCTGCCCGTCGCGCGGGTGGCCGTGGACAACCCGCTGCCTCACCTCGACCGGCCGTTCGACTACCTGGTGCCCGCGACGCTGCACGGGACGGCCCGGCCGGGAGTGCGGGTGCGGGTGCGGTTCGCCGGCAAGCTGGTGGACGGGTTCCTGTTGGAACGGGCCGGACAGAGCGACCACACGGGCAAGCTGACCCCGCTGGAGCGCGTCGTCTCGCCCGAGCAGGTGCTGACGCCCGAGATCGCGGGGCTGGCCAGGGCGGTGGCCGACCGCTACGCGGGGACGCTGGCCGACGTCCTGCGCCTGGCCGTCCCGCCCCGGCACGCGAGGACCGAGGCGGCCCGCCCGCCCTCGGAGTCTGACGGACGGGGACAGGACGACGTCGCCGACGCGGGGACGTGGGCGGACTATCCGATGGGACCGTCGTTCATCGACGCGCTGCGCCACGGCAGGACGCCGCGCGCGGTGTGGACCGCGCTGCCCGGCGCGGGCGGATGGGCGACAGGGCTCGCCGAGGCCGTACGGGCGACGCTGGAAGGCGGCAGGGGCGCGCTGGCGGTGGTGCCCGACGGCAAGGACGTGGCGCTGCTCGACGCGGAGCTGAGCAGGCTCCTCGGGCCCGGACGGCACGTGGCGCTCACCTCGGACCTGGGCCCGGCCGAACGCTACCGCCGATGGCTGGGCGTGCTGCGCGGGCAGGTGCGCGCGGTGGTGGGCACCAGGGCGGCGATGTTCGCGCCCGTCCACGGGCTCGGGCTGGTGGCCATCTGGGACGACGGCGACGACCTGCACGCCGAGCGGCTGGCCCCGTACCCGCACGCCCGCGAGGTCCTCGGCCTGCGCGCGCACCGCACCGGCGCGGCCATGCTGATCGGCGGGTACGCGCGCACGGCCGAGGCGACGCAGCTCGTCGCCACCCGCTGGGCGCGCCCGATCGTGGCCGCGCGGCAGGAGATCAGGCGCAGGGCGCCGCGCGTGCGGGCCGCCGGCGAGGACGCCGAGCTCGCCAGGGACCAGGCGGCGCGGGCGGCCAGACTGCCGAGCGTGGCGTGGCGGGTGCTGCGCCAGGGGCTGGCGGACGGGCCTGTCCTGGTGCAGGTGCCCAGGCGGGGGTACCTGCCCGCGCTGGCGTGCGCGCAGTGCCGCGCTCCCGCCAGGTGCGCCCATCCGCCGACCCGGACGAGCGTCCAGGAGTGGGTGCGCGGCGACGGGCCGCCCGGTGAGGGACTGCTCCCGTACGAGGAACCCGGTGAGGAGGCGCACGTTGGCGCGGCCCCGGAGGGGCGGCCCGGGCCGGGTGGCGCGGGCCGGGAGGGCGGCGCGGGGGAGGCGGAGCGGAGCCCGGCCTCCGAGGAGTCCTGTCACGGGCCCCTGGCCCTGCGCACCGGGCACGCGGCGCCCTACTGCCGCTGGTGCGGCCGGGTGGACGCCGCCTGGAAGTGTCCTGGCTGCGGCGGTCACCGGCTGCGCGCCGTGGTCGTCGGGGCCAGGCGCACCGCCGAGGAGCTGGGCCGGGCGTTCCCGTCCGTGCCGGTGCGGACGTCCGGGCGTGACGGCGTGCTGGCCCGGCTGCCCGCCGGCCCCGCGCTGGTCGTGGCGACGCCGGGGGCCGAACCCGTCGCGGAGGGCGGGTACGCGGCCGCCGTGCTGCTCGACGGGTGGGCGCTGCTGGGCCGGGCCGACCTGCGGGCGGGGGAGGAGGCGGTGCGCCGGTGGCTGAACGCCGCCGCGCTGCTCCGTCCCGGCGCCGGGCTCGTGGTGCTGGCCGACGCCGCGCTGCCCGCCGTGCAGGCGCTGGTGCGCTGGGACCCGGTCACGCACGCCGAGCGCGAGCTGGCCGACCGGGCCGAGCTGGGGTTCCCGCCCGCGGTGCGGATGGCCACGCTCACCGGCGCCGCCGCGGCCGTGCGGCAGATGCTGGAGGAGTCCCGCCTGCCCCATGGCGCCCAGGTCCTCGGTCCGGTGCCGGTGGACGACGCGGGCCAGGAACGCGCCATGGTACGGGTCCCGCGCACCGGCGGGGCGGCCCTGGCCACCGCGCTCAAAGGGGCCAGTGGGGTGCGCGCGGCCAGAAAGGCACCAGAGGTGGTGAAGGTGTGTGTGGACCCCCTCGACCTGATTTAGGCCGTTTCCCCGATTCGCTCATCCGTAAGTGAGCCGTTAGCGTGCCTGTGTGTCGATCGAATGGGTGAACTCGGCCGTCGACGACCTGCGCGCCTGGGGGCGTGCCCGGGACGTCGAGGTGGACGCGGACGAGGTCCGCTTGCTCTGCGACTACGCCAGCGACTACCTGAACGTCAACAAGCTCGCCGACTTCACGCCCGAGACCTTCGACGAGCTGCTGCTGTCCATTTATCCGCGCAAGGTCATCGCGCCGCCGGAGAGCGCCGGGGAGACCGTCGCCGCGGCCCGCACCTTCGTCCGCTACCTGCAGGAGTCGGGCGAGGTCGAGGGCGGGGCCGCCACCGCCATGCGCGAGCGGCTCGACGACATCGAGACCCTCATGCCCGACGCCCTGGCCGACCCGGCCAACTTCGGCATGGCCAAGAGCCTGTTCGGCTCCATCGGGCCCGAGGCGCTGGAGCAGTCGGTCGCCATCCCGTCCGGCGAGGTGCCCGACCTGGGGGAGGCGCCCTGCGACTGCCCCGGCTGCGCGCCGCGGCCCGCCGTCCGGCTGGCGGCGCCGGAGGCGCTGGAGGCCGAGCTGCGCGACATCCCGCTCCTGGCCGAGCTCGACCGGGGCGCGGTGGCGTACCTGGAAGGGCTGAGCGTCCCCGCCGACCCGCTGGGCCGGTGGTCGACGGTCGTGGCCCACCTGGTCGAGGGCGACACCGGCGGCGGGGTCACCGGCTCGGCGGGGGTGGACGAGGAGCTGTACGACCTGTTCGACATGCTCTACCGGGTGCAGGCGCCGGTGCCCGCCGAGGTGATCGGCGAATACCTGGAGGAGCTCGTCGACGACGAGGTGGACGTGCCCGCGGTGCTCGCCCGCCTGACCTGGTGCGGTCTCGTGCGCGTCACGGGCGACGGCGCGCGGGCGGCGGCGGGGCTCACCCCCGCGGCCGTGTGGGCGCTGCGCGAGCACTACCTCGCGCTCGGCCTCGACGCGCCGCAGGCGCCCGACCTGGCCGAGGCCGACGCGCGCGGGCTCATCGAAGGGCTGCTCGACGGCGTGCCGACCGAGCTGGCCGAGTCCGACATCGAGCGGTGGCTGGCCGCCAGGAGCCCCGGCGAGGCCGCCGCACAGCTGTTCGCCGCCGCCTCGGGGGCGCCCGCCGTGGCCCGCGGGATCGCCGTCACCATCGTCGACCGGCTCGGCGCGGAGGCCGAGGACGCGGTACGCGCCGGCCTCGACGAGGCGGAGCTGCGGCCGCACGCCATCCACTGGCTCACCGCCCGCGGCCTGCCCACTCCGCAGCTCACCCACGACGAGCTGCTGTGGGTCAGCGTCGACATGCTGGCGCTCGCGATGCCCGCCGCCCAGGAGGCGCCGGAGATCTTCGGCGAGAACATGGCCGCCTCCGGCCCGCCCGCCCACCTGATCGAGGAGATGTGGCGGGTCGACCACCCCGACGTGGCCGAGGTCCTGGAGCTGCTCGGGCGCTCGCTGCCCGACACCACCACGGCCAAGGCCGCGCGCAAGGCCGCGTTCAAGGCACGCTCGCGGCGCATCAGATGAGTACGCTTGTGTGACGGGCGTGCAGTAAGTTTCGTGGGTGGCAAACAACGTCTTCGACCTCGCCGAGCTGCGCAAGCTGATCGATGAGCAGGCCGCCGTGCCGCCACGGCCGCCGGAGGAGACGCCCGTGGACCGGGAGGCGCTCACCTTCCCGCCCGTGACCCTCGCCGGCGACGCGGAGCTGGCCCGGGCCGTCCCCCAGGTGCCGCTCGTGGCCGACGCGATCCGCCTGGCCGGCTGGACCGGCACCCGCCCGGTCACCGCCGAGGGGATGCTCACCCCGGCCGACGCCGAAGCCGCGGCCGCCGAGCTCGGGATCGACCCGGCGCGCCTGCGTCTCGTCTGGATCGTCGCCGTCAACACCGGCCTGCTCCAGATCCTCGGCGGGCGCGCCTCCCGGGGACCGCTGCCGCAGCGGCTCACCGTCGAGGCGACCCTCGAGTTCTGGGACGGCGTGGTCATGGACGTGCTCGACCGCGCCGACGAGGGCCTGACCGGCTCCACCGTGATCGACGATCACCTGGCCGAGATGCTCGCCACGATCTACTCCGTACGGTCCGGGGTGGCGGTCGCCAACCTGGCCCGCGGCATCCTGCAGTCCCACGAGGTCGCCTGCGGCCCCGGCCGGCCCGGCACCCGCCGCCTGGCCGCGGACCTGCCCGGCGAGCTGCTGGAGGCGCTGTCGCTGCTCGCCTACTGCGGCGTGGTCGAGCAGACCGCCGCCGGCCGGGCCGCGCTCACCCCGCTCGGCGTCTGGGCCATCAGGCGCGACCTGCTGCGCGAGGGCCACGACGCGCCCACCACCGCCGAGGTGGAGGTGTTCGCCGACCTGACCGCCGCCGAGCTGGTCGACGCCCTGGTCGGCGGGTCGGCCACGCAGAGCGCCGTGGCCGGCTGGCTGGAGCGGCGACCGCCGGAGGAGGCCGCCCGCGAGCTGATCGCCATCGCCGCCGAGAGCGGCGCCGGCCACCGCGGCGCCGTCGGAGCCGTCCTGGAGGAGCTCGGCCCCGAGGCCGAGGCGGCCCTGCGCGAGGCGCTCGACCTGCCGCTCATGCGCCGCTACGCCGCCTCCTGGCTGCACATCCGCGACCTCGACGCGCCCCCGCTCAGCCCGGAGGACCACACCTGGATCGCCGTCGACTCGCTGGCCGCCCTCATGCGCCTGTCCGGTCACGCGGCCGAGCGGCTCGACACGCCCGAACCCGCCGAGGACCTCGTCCGCCTGATCGCCGAGATGCCGTCCGCCGGCCACCCCGACACCGTCGCCGTGCTCGACATGCTCGCCCGCGCCCACGCCGACGAGACCGTCGTCAAGGCCGCGCGCAAAGCGGCGATGAAGGCTCGCTCGTTCGCCCACTAAACTGAGCAGATCCCTCGAAGGAACGGAGTGACCCTTGGCGATCCAGGCGATCCGGCTGTTCGGCGATCCGGTGCTGCGCAGCCCGGCGGCTCCGGTGGTCGACTTCGACAAGGAGCTCCGCAAGCTCGTCAAAGACCTCACCGACACGATGATGGACGCGCCGGGCGCCGGGCTCGCCGCCCCGCAGATCGGCGTCGGGCTGCGCGTGTTCACCTACTACGTCGACGACCAGCTCGGCCACCTCGTCAACCCCGACCTCGACCTGTCCAGCGAGATCGACGAGGAGGGCGAGGAGGGCTGCCTGTCCTTCCCCGGCCTGTCCTTCCCGACGCCGCGCGCGGTCCGGGCGGTCGCCAAGGGCTTCACCATGCACGGCGAGCCGATCGTGCTGGAGGGCACCGACCTGATGGCGCGCTGCTTCCAGCACGAGACCGACCACCTCGACGGCATCCTGTTCATCGACCGGATGGACGCCAAGCAGCGCAAGCTGGCCATGAAGGCCGTGCGCGAGGCCGAGTGGAGCGGGCTGCAGGCGCCCCAGGTCAAGTTCTCGCCCCACCCGACCGGCGGAAAGGCCCTCTGACGATGCGCCTGGTCTTCGCCGGCACCCCGGACACGGCGCTGCCGTCGCTGCGGGTCCTCATCGACTCGCCGCGCCACGAGGTCGTCGCGGTCGTCACCCGGCCCGACGCCCAGTCCGGACGCGGGCGCAAGGTCCACCCCTCGCCGGTGGCCGAGCTGGCGGAGGAGGCCGGCATCGAGGTGCTGCGCCCGGCCAAGGCCGGAGACCCGGACTTCCTCGACCGGCTGCGCGCCCTGGAGCCCGACTGCTGCCCCGTCGTCGCGTACGGCGCGCTGCTGCCGCAGGCGGCGCTCGACGTCCCCCGCCACGGCTGGGTCAACCTCCACTTCTCGATCCTGCCCGCCTGGCGCGGCGCCGCCCCCGTGCAGCACGCCGTGCTCCACGGTGACGAGATCACCGGCGCGACCACGTTCCGCATCGTCAAGGAGCTCGACGCCGGTCCCGTCTTCGGGGTGGTCACCGAGGAGGTCAAGCCCGACGACACCAGCGGCGTGCTGCTGGAGCGGCTGTCGGTCTCCGGCGCCGGCCTGCTCGCCGCCACCCTCGACGGCATCGAGGACGGCACGATCGAGGCCCGCCCGCAGCCGTCCGACGGGGTGAGCCTCGCTCCCAAGATCACCGTCGCCGACGCCCGCGTCGACTGGGCCGCGCCCGCCATGCGCGTCGACCGGCTCATCCGCGCCTGCACCCCCAACCCGGGGCCGTGGGCCGAGTTCCGCGGTCAGCGGATCAAGCTCGGCCCGGTGCGGGTCGCCGCCGGCGAGGAGCGCCTGGCCCCCGGCGAGCTGTCCGCGGGCAAGCATCGCGTGCTGGCCGGCACGGCCACCGACCCCGTCGAGCTGAGCGACGTCCAGCCTCAGGGAAAGCGCCTGATGAGCGCGGTCGAGTGGGCCCGCGGCGTGCGCCCGGACCACGGGGAGACGCTCGCGTGAGACCACGGGGGGCCGCCGGCGGGGGTGGCGCGAGGAAGCCGCGCAGGCCGGGCAGGCCGGTGCGCGATCAGGCGCGCAACGCCGCCTTCGACGTCATGCGCGCCGTGGCGGAGCGCGACGCGTACGCCAACCTGCTGCTTCCGCGGCTCCTGCGCGAGCGCGGCATCAGCGGGCGCGACGCGGCGCTCGCCACCGAGCTGACCTACGGCACGCTGCGCGGGCTCGGCACCTACGACGCGGTCATCGAGGCGTGCAGCGACCGCGCGCCCGACCCGGCGGTGCGCGACGCGCTGCGGCTGGGCGCCCACCAGCTGCTGCAGATGCGCATCCCGCCGCACGCCGCCGTCGGCACCAGCGTCGACCTGGTACGGCTGCGCGTCGGGCAGGGCGCGGCCAAGTTCGTCAACGCGGTGCTGCGCAAGATCGCCGGCCGGTCGCTGGAGGAGTGGGTGCCGATCGTCGCGCCCGACCCGGACCGCGACCCGGCGGGTCACCTGGCCGTGGCCCACAGCCATCCGCGCTGGGTGGTGACCGCCTTCCGCGACGCGCTCGGCAAGGACGCGGGGGAGACCGCCGACGTGCTGGCGGCCGACAACGACCGGCCCCAGGTGACGCTCGTGGCCCGGCCCGGCCGCTCCTCGGTGAAGGAGCTGCGCGACGCGGGCGCCGAGCCCGCCCGCTACTCCCCGTACGGGGCCTGCCTGCCGGAAGGCGACCCCGGCCGGATCGCGGCCGTGGCCGAGACCCGCGCGGCCGTGCAGGACGAGGCCAGCCAGCTCGTGGCGCTGGCGCTCACCCGCGTACCGCTCGACGGCCGTGACGAGCGCTGGCTCGACCTGTGCGCGGGCCCCGGCGGCAAGGCCGGGCTCCTGGACGCCATCGCGACCCACGGCGACCTGGAAGGGCTCGCCGCGACACCCGCGGCGGGCGGCGCCGGTGGCCGGGCAGGCGGTGCTGTGCGGCCGGGTCTTGTGCGGCCGTTCGCGGGTGGGGCGCGGCTGGTGGCCGCCGACGTGCAGCACCATCGGGCGCGGCTGGTGTGGCAGACGACCGTGGACGCGGGCGTGATCACCGCCGACGGGACCGAGCCGGCGTGGCGGCCGGAGGCGTTCGACCGGGTCATGCTCGACGCGCCCTGCACCGGGCTCGGGGCGCTGCGGCGCCGGCCGGAGGCGCGCTGGCGGCGCGACCCTTCCAGCATCGCCGAGCTGAGCCGGCTGCAGCGGCGGCTGCTCGGCACCGCCCTGGACGCGGTCCGGCCCGGCGGGGTCGTCGCGTACGTCACCTGTTCGCCGCACCTGGCCGAGACCCGGGTGGTGGTGGGTGACGTGCTGGCCCGCAGGGACGACGTGGAGCAGCTCGACGCCCGCGACTACCTGCCGGAGGTCGGCGGGCTGGGCGAGGGGCCGCACGCGCAGTTCTGGCCGCACCGGCACGGCACCGACGCGATGTTCCTGGCCCTGCTGCGCAAGCGCGCCTGAGACCGGCCGCGGCTCGGACGCCGCCGCGAGGCTGCCGCAGGTGGCCCGGCGGGGCTGTCCGAGGGCGGCGTCCGCGGGCGGACGGCCGCCAGGTGAGCGGGCGGGGGAGGGGCACCCCCTAGACTCGGGGGCATCATGGCCGTACAGATCTCTCCCAGCATCCTCTCCGCCGACTTCGCGCGTCTCGCCGACGAGGCCGCCGCGGTGCCCAACGCCGACTGGCTGCACGTGGATGTCATGGACTACCACTTCGTGCCCAACCTGACCCTGGGCCTGCCCGTGGTCGAGGCGCTGCGCAAGGCGACCTCGCTGCCGCTCGACTGCCACCTCATGATCGACGACCCGGACCGGTGGGCGCCGTCGTACGCGGAGGCCGGGGCGGGGAGCGTGACCATCCACGCCGAGGCGTCCTCGGCGCCCGTGCGCACCCTGCGGGAGATCCGGTCGCAGGGGGCCAGGGCCGGGCTCGCGCTCAATCCCGCGACGGCCGTGGAGCCGTACGAGGACCTGATCGGCGAGCTGGACATGCTGCTGCTGATGACGGTGGAGCCGGGGTTCGGCGGGCAGCCGTTCCTCGACGTGGTGCTGCCGAAGATCCGGCGGGCCCGGGCGCTCATCGAGCGGCACGGCGGCCAGGTGTGGCTCCAGGTCGACGGCGGCGTCTCGGCCGACACCATCGAGCGGTGCGCGCAGGCCGGGGCGGACGTGTTCGTGGCGGGCAGCGCCGTCTACGGCGCCGACGACCGGGTGGCGGCCGTCGACTCCCTGCGGGCGCTCGCCGAAGGGGCCTCCTGACCCACTGCCGGGTCGGTCCCGTCGAGAGGACGCGGCGGCTCCGGCAGGCGTCCGGCCCGCCGGAGCCGCCGCGCTGAATGGCCCTGGTCAGTCCTGGAGCGCCGGGTCCAGGACGACGTCCTCGCCCTGGGTCGTCGGCTCCTCGGGGAAGTGGCAGGCGGTCAGGTGACCTTCGCGGTTGCCGTCCAGGCGCAGCAGCGGCGGCTCCTCGGTCGCGCACTTGTCCAGCGCCTTCCAGCAGCGGGTGCGGAAGCGGCAGCCCGTTGAACCAGCCGAGCGGGTCCTCGGTGATCGGCACGTACTTGGGCTGGGAGAAGACCTGCGTCTGGTAGACGAAGAAGTACATGGCCAGGGTGCCGATCCACATCTGCGGGTCGATCTCCGCGCCGCCCACCTTGGAGCCGTGCAGCGTGGTGGCGATCCGGTTCTCACCCACGACCAGCGGCGTGTACTTCTCCTGGATCTCCTTGTCCAGCTCCATCCAGGCGGCGTTGGCCGCGTCGATGTCCGGGTTCTCGGAGATCTCCTTCATCTTCGCGTCGAGCTCGGGCTCGCGCAGGTGCGACATGTTCTGGCCGCCGTCGCTGACCGGGCCGAAGATGATCGGCATCACGGTCGAGCCGGACGGCCAGTCGGAGCCCCAGCCGCCCCAGTACAGGTCGAACTCGTTCTTGGTCTGGCTGATCGAGTCGTAGTACGTCTTGCGGTCCAGCGGCTTGGTCACGACCTTGATGCCGGCCTTCTCCAGGGCGTTCTTGATCACGACGGTGACCTGCACCCGGGTGGGCGTCTGGTTGTAGGCGTAGACGATGGTCGGGTTGGGATCGCCCGACTCGGCCAGCAGCTGCTTGGCCTTCTCGATGTCGCCCTCGGGCTTGGCCGTCTTGCCGAACAGGTCGTACGGCTTGTAGCCGACCGTGGTGTTCTCGTTCAGGATCGTCGTCGGCAGCGCCGCGGCCTGCGGGCCGCCCAGCGTCTGCTGGATCTGCTTCGACGGCCACGCGTGGTTGATCGCCTGGCGGACCTTGATGTCCTTCACCCGGTCGAGGTTGAAGTAGTAGTAGTTGCCGTACGGGGACGGGTTGACCATGCGCCGCTCGGCCAGGCTCTGGTCGTTGAGCACCTGCTGCAGCCGCTCCGGCGGGACCGCCGCGTAGAAGGTGAACGCCTGCTGGTCAGGGCCGTTGTCCGCGACGAGGCGGTCGGTGATCTGCAGGGCCTCCTGGCCGAACTCCAGCTTCCAGACGTCCGGGTAGGCGCCGCGGATCGGGTCGGTGTTGGCGTCCCAGTGCGGGTTGCGCTCCAGCTCCATCGACTTGTCGACGGTGTGCGACTTGATCACGTACGGGCCGGAGGAGAAGGGCTCCTTGTCGTACTTCTCCTTGGTGTCCTTGTCCTTGGGCACGATCGCGTAGCCGCCCATGGCGAAGGCGTAGTTGGCGTCGGCGTGCGGCACGTTGAACTTGAAGACGATCGTCTTGTCGTCCGGCGTCTCGATGGTGTCGAGCCGCTTGCCGTCGTACGGGCCCTCGTACGCCTTCTTGTAGTCCGCCTCGGTCAGCCACTGCTGGACGTACGAGGGACCGAAGGTGATGTGCGGGGCGAACAGCCGCTCGATCGTCCACTTCACGTCCTCGGACGTGATCGGCGAGCCGTCCTGCCCCTTCACCCCGTCCTTGAGGGTGAAGGTCCAGGTCTTGCCGCCGTCGGAGACCTGGACGGCGTCCGTGGCGAGGTCGCCGACGAGCTTGCGGCACAACCATGACAGTCCTGTGACATGGGCACATGCCTCAGCGGGTAGGTCCTTCCCCATGGAAGACCACGGGCTGTTCGGGCCGGAGTCCGTGACATGGCGGGTGATGGGGGAGCCGATCCTGCTGGTCGGCGGATTCCGCGCGCTTCTCATGCAGAGCCTCCACCCCCGCGCGATGCGCGGCGTCATGCAGAACTCCGCCCTCATGGACCCCGACGAGGCCTGGTCGCGTTTCGTGCGCACCACCGAGTTCGTCCGCGTGCGCACGTACGGGACGCGCGCCGAGGTCGAGCGGGCCGGTCGCCGCGTCCGCAAGATCCACGCCACCCTGACCGCGTGCGACCCCGACACCGGGGAGACCTACCACCTCGACGAGCCCGCGTCGCTGCGCTGGGTCCACGTCGGCGAGGTCGACTCCTACCTGAGCGTGGCCCGCCGGGCGGGCGTGCGGCTGGGCGACGCCGACGCCGACGCGTTCGTGGCCGAGTGGCGGCGCGCCGCCGAGGTCGTCGGCCTCGACCCGCGCACCGTGCCGGGCTCGGTCGCCGAGCTGCGCGCCTACATCCAACAGGCCCGACCGGGGCTGCGCCTGGTCCCCGAGGCGGCCCACCCCCTCCGCGCGTCCCTGCGCACCCCGCTGCCGGGCCTGTTCGACACGCTGCGGCCGGTGGTGCCCGCCCTGACCATGCTCGCCTTCGCCACGCTGCCGCGCTGGGCCAGGCGGCTGTACGGCCTGCCCGCCACGCCGGTCGGCGACCTGTGGGCCACCGCCACGCTGCGCGCCCTGCACACCGGCATCGGCCTGGTGCCGGCGAACGTCCGCTACAGCCCCGACGCGCGCCGCGCCCGCAAGCTCATGGCCGCCTGACCGCCCGTCACGGGGCAACCCCGGTCGCGCGCACGATTTCGGACATGGCACACTGAGATGAACAGAGCTAGCGTGCTCCGGGGTCGGTGAAAGTCCGAACCGGCGGTGACAGTCCGCGACCCGGCCGATGCCATCGGCCGGTTGACCCGGTGAAATTCCGGGACCGACGGTTAAAGTCCGGATGGGAGGAAGCACGCGGGTGTCCGGCGTTCCAGCCGGACGCCACCACGGCGCGTTCGCGCACCGTGTTCCCCCCGGGGCCCGCCATGGCTTGGAGCTACTGGCGAGTAGGAGGCCCCGGTGGCGGGTTCCCCGCAGGACGACGTCCACATGGCGCGCGCCGTCGAGCTGGCCGCGCGCGGTCACGGTCATACCAGCCCCAATCCCGTCGTCGGCTGCGTGGTGCTCGACGCCGCGGGCGCGGTCGCGGGAGAGGGGTTCCACCCGTACGCCGGAGGCCCGCACGCCGAGGTCGCGGCGCTGCGTGAGGCGGGGGAGCGCGCCCGCGGCGGCACCGCCTACGTCACCCTCGAACCCTGCGACCACACCGGCAGGACGGGGCCGTGCAGCCGCGCCCTGCTGCGGGCGGGCGTGGCCCGCGTCGTCTACGCGGTGGCCGACCCCAACCCGAAGGCGTCAGGAGGCGCCGGGCGGCTGCGCGCGGCCGGCGTCGAGGTGACGGGGGGCGTGCTGGCCCAGGAGGCGGAGCGGGTCAACGCCGAGTGGCTGACCTGCGCCAGGCTCGGCCGCCCGCACGTGACCTGGAAGCTCGCCGCCACCCTCGACGGCCGCTCGGCCGCCGCCGACGGCACCAGCCAGTGGATCACCTCGCCCGAGGCGAGGGCCGACGTGCACCGGCTCCGCGCCCGCAGCGACGCGATCGTGGCCGGCATCGGCACCGTGCTGGCCGACGACCCCCGGCTCACCGCCAGGCCCGCCCTGACCGGGGGCCGCCCGCTGCGCGTGGTGGTCGACCCGGACGCCAGGACCCCGGCCACCGCGCGGGTGCTCGACGGCGCCGCCCCCACGCTCGTCGCCGTCGCCGACGGCACCGTCACGTCCCTGCGCGCCGACCTGCTGCGGGTGCCCCGCGCGGGGCGCGGCCTGGACCTGCGCGCCCTGCTCAAGGAGCTCGCCGCCCGCGAGGTGGTCAGCGTGTTCCTGGAGGGCGGCCCCACGCTGGCCGGGGCGTTCCTGGCCGAAGGGCTGGTCGACCGGGTCGTCGCCTACGTGGCGCCCGCCTTCCTCGGCGCCGGCCCCGCCGCGCTGGGCGAGGCGGGGGTGCGCACCATCGGCGAGGCGCACCGTCTGATCTTCGACGAGGTTTCCCCCATCGGGCCGGACGTGCGGCTCGTCGCACGCCCCGCGCCCCCGCACCCCTCCAGGGAGAGATGAATGTTCACCGGAATCATCGAGGAGAAGGGCGAGGTCGTCGCCGTCGAGCCGGCCGGCGGCGGGGCCACGCTGTCGGTGCGCGGCCCGGTGGTCACCTCCGACGCCCGGCACGGCGACTCGATCGCGGTCAACGGCGTCTGCCTGACCGTCGTCGACGTGCTCGGCGACGTCTTCACCGTGGACGTCATGAAGGAGTCGCTCGACCGCAGCTCGCTGGGCGCCCTGACGCCGGGCGCGGAGGTCAACCTCGAACGCGCGGTCCGGGCCGACCAGCGGCTCGGCGGCCACATCGTGCAGGGCCACGTCGACGGCACCGCCGAGCTGCTGTCCAGGCGGCCCGGCGACACCTGGGACGACCTGCGCTTCACCCTGCCGGCGTCGCTGAGCAGGTACGTCGCCGAGAAGGGCTCGATCGCCGTCGACGGAATCAGCCTGACCGTGACCACTGTTGACGAAGGAAGCTTCGGCGTGAGCCTCATCCCGACCACGCTCAAGCTCACCACCCTGGGCGAGCGCCGGGTGGGCGACCTGGTGAACCTCGAGGTGGACGTGATCGCGAAGTACGTGGAGAGGCTGGTGGGCGCCCGATGAGCTGGGCGGACGCATCGATCGAGATCTTCGGTCTGCCGGTGAGGTGGACCGACCTGATCGGCAACATCTGCGCGCTGGCGACCGTGGTGCTCGCCATGCGCAAGTCCATCTGGACGTGGCCGGTGCAGTTCACCGGCGCCGTCCTGCTCTTCGCCGCCTCGATCAGCGCGCACGTCACCGGCAACGCGCTCAAGCAGGCCCTGTTCGGCCTCCTGGCCATCTACGGCTGGTGGAAGTGGCGCCAGGGCACCCAGCAGCACGAGCTGGTCGTCCGGCCCGCGACCGGGCGCGAGCGGCTGACCCTGATCGCCGCGGCGGTGGCCGGCACGATCGTGGTGACGGCCCTGTTCAAGACGTTCGACCTGTCGTGGTACCCGGACGCGCCGCTGGCCGTGGTGGCCGCCGACGCCTACATCTTCGTCGGCGGCGCGGTCGCCACCTGGGCGCAGGGGCGGGCGCTCGTCGACTTCTGGATCGTCTGGGTGGCCGTCGACCTGGTGGGCGTCCCGGTCGCCTTCAGCTCAGGGCTGTACGTCTCCGGCGCGGTGTACGGGATCTTCTTCGTGATGGTGCTGGTCGGGTTCGTCAAGTGGCTGCGCGAGTACCGCGCCGCCACCGCGGGTCTGGCGGTGACGGCATGACCGGGGGCATCTTCGACCCGGTCGAGCGGGCCGTCGAGGACATCGCCGCCGGCCGGCCCGTCGTGGTCGTCGACGACGAGAACCGCGAGAACGAGGGCGACATCATCTTCGCCGCCGCCCGGGCCACGCCCGAGCTGCTCACCTTCACCATCCGGCACACCAGCGGCGTGATCTGCGTGCCGATGGAGGGCCGCGAGCTCGACCGGCTCGGCCTGCCGCTCATGGTCCACCACAACAGGGAACGGCTGCGCACCGCGTACACGATCAGCGTGGACGCCCGCGACGGCGTCACCACCGGCATCTCGGCGGCCGACCGAGCCAGGACCATCCGGGCGCTCGCCGACTCCGCGACCGAGCCGTACGAGCTGGTGCGGCCGGGCCACGTCTTCCCGCTGCGCTACCACGAGGGCGGCGTGCTGGCCCGGCGCGGCCACACCGAGGCCGCCGTCGACCTGGCCAGGCTCGCCGGGCTCAGCCCCGCCGGGGTGCTGGCCGAGGTGGTCAACGACGACGGCACCATGGCCCGGCTGCCCGAGCTGCGCGTCTTCGCCGACGAGCACGGCCTGGCGCTCATCTCCATCGAGCAGCTCGCCGACTACCGGCGGCGCACCGAGAGCATGGTCACCCGGGTCGCCGAGACCAACCTGCCCAACGCCCACGGGACGTGGCGGGCGTACGGCTACTCCAGCGCGCTCGACGGCGGCGAGCACGTCGCGCTCGTGCTCGGCGACCTCGCCGACGGCGAGAACGTGCTGGTCCGCGCCCACTCCGAGTGCCTGACCGGCGACGTGTTCGGCTCGCTGCGCTGCGACTGCGGCGTGCAGCTCGACCACGCCATGGCGGCCGTCGCCGCCGAGGGCCGCGGCGTGATCGTCTACCTGCGCGGTCACGAGGGGCGCGGCATCGGGCTGCTGGCCAAGCTGCGCGCCTACAGCCTCCAGGACGCCGGCGTCGACACCGTCGACGCCAACCTCGAACTGGGGCTGCCGGTCGACGCCCGCGAGTTCTCCAACGCCGCCCAGATCCTCGCCGACCTGGGGGTCAAGAGCGTGCGGCTGCTCACCAACAACCCCGCCAAGCTCACCGGCATGGACGGCTACGGCATCAAGGTGCTCGGCCGCGAGGCGATGCCGGTCGCGGCGAACCCGTACAACGCCCGCTATCTCCAGGCCAAGCGCGACCGGCTGGGCCACGAGATCGAGGGCGCCATCGACGACATCCAGGAGGCGTCATGAGCGGCGACGGCCGTCCCGCGATCACCGCAGTGCCCGACGCGTCCGGGCTGACCGTCGGCGTGGTGGCCGCGAGCTGGCACGCCGACATCACCGACCGGCTGGTGGACCGCGCGGTGCGCGCTTGCGAGGACGCGGGCGCCACCGCCACCGTGGTCCGGGTGCCCGGCTCGCTGGAGCTGCCGGTGGTCGCCCAGGCGCTGGCCCGCCGCTGCGACGCGGTGGTGGCGCTGGGCGCGGTCATCCGCGGGGAGACGGCCCACTTCGACTACGTGTGCGACTCGGTCACCGCCGGGCTGACCCGGGTCTCGCTCGACGAGCGCACCCCGGTCGGCAACGGCGTGCTCACCTGCGACACCCTCGACCAGGCGCTGGACCGCTCGGGCCGGCCGGACAGCAAGGAGGACAAGGGGTACGAGTCCGCGATGGCCGCGCTGGAGGTCGCACTCCTGCTGCGGACCCTCGGCTGACCTGCGATAGATTCACCTGGTGCCCGAGCCCGTGACTCCTCCTCCGTTGCCCGTGACCTGGCGTCCGCGCCGGGGGAGGATCGTCGCCTACGCCTTCGCCGCGCTGATCGTGATCGGCGCGGTGGTGATGGCGATCCTCATCGCCCCGCCGTTCCAGCTGCCCGACCGCATCGCGATCGTGGCCTTCGGCGGCGCGGTGGCGTACGTGCTCCACCTGCTCGGCCGGGTCAGGGTGGAGGCCGACGAGGAGGGCATCACCCTGGTCAACGCCGCCCGCACCCACCGCTACACCTGGCCCGAGGTCATCGACGTCACCTTCACGCAGGGCGACCCGTGGCCCCGGATCGACTTCTCCGACGGGCGGACCATCGGCGCCATGGGCATCCAGGGCTCCGAGAAGCCCGCCGCGCGCCGCGCCATCGCCGAGCTCACCGCCCTGATCCACGAGCGCGGCGAGGCCCGCGAAGACTGAACATCAGGAAAGCGCGCTGACCCGTAGCCTGAAAGCCCGACACGGCGGACAATGAGGGCGATGGACATCGAGTCGCCGGAAAAGCTCATCGAGCTCCTCGACCGGCATGCGTATCTGGCCGACGACGGACTGGCCACGGCCGTGTTCCTGGCGCTGCGGATGCGGCGGCCGCTCTTCCTGGAAGGCGAGGCCGGCGTCGGGAAGACCGAGCTGGCCAAGACCCTGGCCGGGCTGCTCGGGGCGCCCCTGATCCGGCTGCAGTGCTACGAGGGGCTCGACGCCGCGCAGGCCCTGTACGACTGGGACTTCGCCCGGCAGCTCCTCCACCTCAAGGCGGCCGAGGCGGCGGGCGTGACCGACCCGCGGCGGCTCGAAGGGGAGATCTACGAGCGGCGCTTCCTGCTCGCCCGCCCGCTGCTGAAGGCGCTGGAGACGCAGCCCAGCGTGCTGCTGGTGGACGAGATCGACCGGGCCGACGACGAGTTCGAGGCGTTCCTGCTGGAGGTGCTCTCCGACTTCACCATCTCCATCCCGGAGCTCGGCACGATCAGGGCCGAGACGCCGCCGGTCGTCGTGGTCACCTCCAACCGGACCCGCGAGGTGCACGACGCGCTCAAGCGGCGCTGCCTCTACCACTGGCTGGAGCACCCGAGCTTCGACCGGGAGGTGGCGATCCTGCTGCGCCGCCAGCCCGCCTGCACCGAGGCGCTGGCCCGGCAGGTCGCCGAGGCCGCCGAACGGCTGCGCCGGGCCGACCTGGTCAAGCCGCCGGGCATCGCCGAGACGCTCGACTGGACCGAGGCCCTGCTCACGCTCGGCGCCCAGGAGCTCGACCCGGACCGGGCGGCCGCCACGCTGGGCGCCGCCCTGAAGTACCGCGAGGACGTCGAACACGTCCTGGGCAACGGGCTGCTCCGCCGTGACTGAGCCCGCTCCGGACGACCCCGGCGGGTCCCCGCCCGGTTCCGCGGCGCCGCCGGTCGCCACCATGACCGGGTTCGTCCGTACCCTGCGGGCGGCCGGGGTCGCGGCCGACCACGAGCGCGCGCAGGGCTTCCTGCGCGCGCTCGAACACCTCGACGCCGGCGTCCCCGGCGACGTCTACTGGGCGGGCCGCCTCACCCTCTGCGCGGGCCCCGACGACCTGCCCCGCTACGACCGCTGCTTCCACGCCTACTTCGGCGGCGCCAGGGCCGTCGCCGGCCCGGCCGCCACCGCCTCCGTCCACCGCTACACCGCCTCGGTCGCCGACAGCGCCGAGGGCGAGCGCGACGGCGAGGCCGCGCCCGCCACCGCCAGCCGCACCGAGGTCCTGCGCCACCGGGACGTCGCCCGGCTCACCGAGGCCGAGCGCGCCGAGGTGCACCGGATGCTCGCCATGCTGCGGGCCGGACGGGCCCGGCGCCGCTCCCGCCGGTACGAGAGCGCCCACCGCGGCGTGCTCGACCGGCGCCGCACCATCCGCGACGCGCTCAAGAAGGGCGAGGTGGCCCTGCTGCGGCGCCGGCGGCACACCACCAGGCCGCGCCGCGTCGTGCTCTTCGTCGACGTCAGCGGCTCCATGTCGCCCTACGCCGAGACCCTGCTGCGCTTCGCCCACGCCCTGGTGCGCAGCGAGCCGCGCGCCACCCGCGTGTTCTCGGTCGGCACCCGGCTCACCGCCCTGACCGCCGGGCTGCGCCACCGCGACCCCGGCACCGCGCTGGACGAGGTGTCGCGCACCATCCCCGACTGGAGCGGCGGCACCCGGCTGGGGGAGGAGCTGAAGGAGTTCCTGTCCCGCCACAGCGCGCGCGGCGCCATCGCGGTCATCGCCTCCGACGGCTGGGAACGCGGCGACCCGGAGCTGCTGCGCACCCAGATGGCCCGGCTGGCCCGGCAGGCGCACCGGGTGCTCTGGGTCAACCCGCACAAGGGCTACGAGGACTACCAGCCGCTCACCGGCGGCATGCGGGCCGCGCTGCCGTACCTCGACGCCCTGGTGGCCGGGCACAGCCTGGCCGCCTACGAGGAACTCACCGAAAGGCTCGCCCATGCGTGACGTGCTCCCCGAGATCATGCGCTGGTGGACGTCGGGCGCCCGGTTCGGGCTCGCGACGGTGGTCGGCACCTTCAGCAGCGCCCCCCGGCCGCCCGGCGCCGCCATGGCCGTGCGCGGCGAGGAGGTGGTGGGCAGCGTGTCGGGCGGGTGCGTCGAGGGCGCGGTGTTCGAGCTCGCCACCGAGGCCGCCGGGACCGGCCGTCCCGTCCTGCAGCGGTACGGGGTCACCGACGACGACGCGTTCGCCGTCGGGCTCACCTGCGGCGGCATCATCGACGTCTTCGTCGAGCCGGTCTCCCGGGAGACGTTCCCCGAACTGGGCGACGTGGCGGCCTCGATCGAGGCGCGTGAGCCGGTGGCCGTGGCCACGATCGTCTCCGGCCCCGGCCGGCTGGGCGCGCGCCGGATCATCTGGCCCGACCGCGCCACCGGCTCGCTCGGCCCGCGCCGCCTCGACGACGCCGTCGACGACGACGCGCGCGGCATGCTCGCCCAGGGGCTGACCGGCCTGCGCCACTACGGTGGCGAGGGCGAGCGGCGGCTGGACGACCTGGGGGTGTTCGTCCACTCGTTCGCGCCGCCGCCGCGCATGCTGGTGTTCGGCGCGATCGACTTCGCCGCGGCCGTCGCCCGGGTGGGCAAGTTCCTCGGCTACCACGTCACCGTGTGCGACGCCCGGCCGGTCTTCGCCACCGCCAAGCGCTTCCCGGACGCCGACGAGGTCGTGGTCAAGTGGCCGCACGACTATCTGGCGTCCGTCACGGTGGACGAGCGCACGGTGATCTGCGTGCTCACCCACGATCCCAAGTTCGACGTGCCGTTGCTGGAGGTGGCGCTGCGCACGTCCGCCGGCTACGTGGGGGCCATGGGCTCGCGCCGCACCCACGAGGACCGGCTGGACCGGCTGCGCGAGGCCGGGCTGACCGACGCGGAGCTGGCCCGGCTGCGCTCGCCCATCGGGCTGGACCTGGGGGCGCGGACCCCGGAGGAGACGGCCGTGTCCATCGCCGCCGAGCTGATCCAGCTCCGCTGGGGCGGGTCCGGCCGGCCGCTGTCGACCACCCGGGGCCGCATCCACCACGACGATAGGACGGACGGATAGGACGGACGGATAGGACGGACGGGAAGGACGACGGTCGTGAAAGGGAGCGGGGTGGCGGGGCTGCTGCTCGCCGCGGGCGAGGGCGCCCGGCTGGGCAGGCCCAAGGCGCTGCTGGAGCTGGCGGGGGAGCGGCTGGTCGACCGGGGGGTGCGGCTGCTGGAGGAGGGCGGCTGCCACCCGGTCGTGGTGGTGCTGGGGGCCGCGACCGTCCAGGTGCGGCGGGCGGTGACCGTGCGCAACCCCGACTGGCGCTCCGGCATGGGGTCCTCGCTGCGGGTGGGGCTGGCGGCGCTGCCCCCGGAGACGCGGGCCGTGGTGATCGCGCTGGTGGACCAGCCGCTGGTGCGGCCCGAGGCGGTGCGCGCCCTGATCGACTCCGGCGCCTGCGTGGCGGTCGCCACCTACGACGGCCGGCGCAGGAACCCGGTGCTGATCGGCCGCCGTCACTTCGCCGAGGTCGCCGGCCTGGCCCGCGGCGACGTCGGGGCCCGGCCGTTCCTGGCCGCCCATCCGGAGCTGGTGACCGAGGTGCCGTGCGCCGGCGACCCCGCCGACATCGACACCCTCGCCGACCTGGCCCGCATGGAGGCCCGCATGGAGGCCCGCATGGAGGCCCGCCCGGACGCGGGGTGAGGCGGCGGGGCAGGACCGGTCAGAGACGGAACGCGGCGGTGGCGGCCCGGTGGTCGCTGCCGGTCGCCGGGGCCACCCCGGCCCGGACGGCCAGCATCCCGCGGAACAGGATGTGGTCCGGCCGCGTCACCGGGAAGCCGGCCGGCCAGGTGAACCCGAACCCGCGGCCCGCCACGACCTGCGCGTCGGCCAGCGGCGGCGTCAGCCCGCGCATGCCCCGGTCGGTGGTGGCGGTGTTGAGGTCGCCCAGCAGCAGGATCCGCTTGCTGCCGTCGCGGTCGATCAGCTTGCGCGCCTGCGCCAGCGAGGCGTCCCTGGAGGAGGTCTCGCCGGGCCGCGCCGAGGCCAGGTGCATCACGTACACGGTGACGTCGCCCTTCGGGGTGGACACCTCCGCGCGCAGCGCCCGCACCCAGCCCATGCCGACGTCCAGCGGGCGCCTCTTGGTGATCGGGTAGCGGCTCCACAGGCCGACGGTGCTCACCGCGTAACGGTGCTCGAACATCCGGTTGAGCTGCCGGGCCGCCGGGCCGCCCGGGGTCAGCTCCTGCGCGGCCAGCAGGTCGAGGTCCTCGGCCACGGCGCGCACGGCCTCGCCGGAGGCGTCGTTGCGCACGCCCACGTTGACCGTGCCGACCGCCAGGTCGCTCGGCCCGCCGGGCGGCGGGCGCAGCAGCGCCGGCCCGAACATGACCCCCCACACCAGGCCGGGCGCCAGCGCGGCCCCGGCGGCGGTGGGGGAGCGGGCCAGCAGCGCGCCCACCAGCAGAACCGGCACGGCCAGGCCCAGCCACGGCAACAGGCTCTCCACGACCGTCGTGAAACCGCCCAGCGCGGGCACGAACCGGTGTCCGGCCAGCACCATGGCGACGACGGCGGACAGGGCGACGACGACGCGCTTCAGCACTCTGGACAAGGTAGCCCCTCGCTGCCCCGCACGGGGACGCGCTAACCTGAGGCATCGGAACGGAACATCATTCTGTGGTGGGAGTCGGCATGCGTATCGGAATGACACTGGGCTACTCCGGAGGCTTCAAGGAAACGGTGACCGAGCTGGCCGACTTCGAGAAGGCCGGGCTCGACATCGTCTTCATCGCCGAGGCCTACAGCTTCGACGCGGTCAGCCAGATGGGCTACATCGCGGCCGTCACCGAGCGGCTGCAGATCGCCTCCGGCATCCTGCCGATCTACTCGCGCACGCCCGCGCTGCTGGCCATGACGGCCGCCGGCCTGGACTACGTCTCCGACGGCCGCTTCACCCTGGGCCTGGGCAGCTCCGGCCCGCAGGTCATCGAGGGCTTCCACGGGGTCCCCTACACCGCGCCGATCGGCCGTACCCGGGAGGTCATCGAGATCTGCCGTCAGGTGTGGCGGCGCGAGCGCCTGCAGTACGACGGCCGCCACTACACGCTGCCGCTCCCGCCCGACCAGGGCACCGGCCTGGGCAAGCCGCTGAAGATCATCAACCACCCGGTACGGTCCCGCATCCCGATCGTGCTGGCCGCCATCGGCCCCAAGAACGTCGAGCTGGCCGCCGAGGTCGCCGAGGGCTGGGAGCCGATCTTCTACGTGCCGGAGAAGGCCGCCGACGTGTGGGGCGCCGCGCTCGCCGCGGGCAAGGCCAAGCGCGACCCCGAGCTGGGCGAGCTGGACGTGGTCGCGCAGGCGTCGCTGTACATCGGCGACGACGCCGACGGCCTGCTGGACCTCGGCCGGCCGATGGCCGCCCTCTACATCGGCGGCATGGGCGCCAAGGGCAAGAACTTCTACAACAACCTGGCGCGGCGCTACGGCTACGAGAAGGAGGCCGAGCAGATCCAGGAGCTCTACCTCGACGGAAAGAAGGACGAGGCGGCCGCGCTGGTGCCGCGCGAGCTGCTGGAGCTGATGTCGCTGGTCGGGGACGAGGGCTTCGTGCGCGACCGGCTGCAGGCCATGAAGGAGTCCGGAGTCACCACGCTGAACGTCACCCCGCTCGGCCGCACCCACGAGGAGCGGGTCCGCCTCATCGAGACCATCAAGGACATCGCCTCCTGACCCCGCACTCACGCCGGGACGCCCGCCTTTCCCCGCGGAGGAGGCGGGCGTTTCCCCGGGGGCCTATGGTTGATCGGGAACTGAGGCTTGCTGAGTATTGGCGGAGATATGTCCGACGCGACGCCGTCCCTGGTCGCCGGGCGGTACCGGCTTGATGAACGCATCGGCGGCGGTCCGGCGGATGAGGTGTGGCGGGGGTACGACACCCGCGCCGACTGGACCGTGGCCGTGAAGACGCTGGGGGCCCAGGCGGGGGCCGACACCAGGGAGGCGCTGCGCCGCCACGCGCAGGCCGTCGCCCGGGTGATCCATCCCAACGTGGCCATGGTGCTGGACGTCGGCGAGCACGAGGGCGCGCCGTTCCTGGTGACGGAGTTCCTCACCGGGCCCAGCCTCGGCGAGGAACTGGCCGCGCGCGGGCCGCTCCGCGTGGTCGAGGTGTGCGACCTCATCGGTCAGGCCGCGGCCGGCCTGGACGCCGCCCACCGCGCCGGACTCGTCCACGGCAGGGTCGAGCCCGACAGCTTCCGCATGGCCGGCAGCGGCGTGCTCAAGGTCGTCGGCTTCGGCCTGCCGGGCCAGGCGGCCGCCGACCCCCGCTACCAGGCGCCCGAGCGGCTCGCCGGCGGCGAGGGGCAGCCGCCTGCCGACCTGTTCGGGCTCGGCGTGGTCTGCTACGAACTGCTCACCGGCCGCACGCCCGACCGGGACGGGCCGATCGCCCCGCCCGGCGCCCTGCGCCAGGGCGTCCCGGC
>NZ_JAPNNL010000350.1 GCF_027620315.1 Nonomuraea corallina
TGACGTGATCTCAGCCAATTGCCGGTAGGTAGTCATGCTCGAAATGGGTGAGGACGAGTGCTGCGCGGGCGATGTCGCCGATTCTGCTGGGGCTGACGGTGATGTGCTGGAGGACCCGCCAGCGGCCTTTGAGCAGGGCGAATCCGCGTTCGCCGAGGCATCGCAGGGCGCGTAGGAGCCGATTGTAGGTGCGGTTGTCCGGGCTGAGGATCTGGTTTCCTCCGGGTTGCCTGATCGGTGTGTGAACGCCGATTCCGGCACCGTCATAGCCGCTGTCAGCGAGGGTGGGCAGTCCAGCTGCCGCTGCGGCGTACAGCGCGCCCAGCACGTGTGTGCGGGCGGCGGTCAGATCGTGGACGGAGCCGGGCTCGACCTCGGCGATCCACAGCGGCAGTCCGCCGGGTGCCGACAGGGCCTGGAGGTTGCCGGCGTGCTGGTGGGCTTTGCCGGAGTACCAGGTATCGATGGGTTCGCCCTTGACGCTGAGGCTCTGCTCGGCGCAGCGGTCGATGGGGATCAGGGTGCCGTCCAGGATCACATAGGCCAGCCCGTCTGCCTGGGCACGGTCCAGCGCCTCGTGCAGATCGGGGGCTTGAACTGCTAGGACGTCGATCCCCTCAGCGATGTAGCGGTAGGCGGTGGCGCGGGAGACGCGATGGTCTCGGCCGAGTTTGGGGATGTCGTGCTCGCCCCGGAACCAGCGCAGGATCAGCACTGCTTGCCAGAACGGGGTCAGCGCACGGCTGCCCTTGGGGGTGCCGAGTCGGCGTCGTTCGTCCCGCAATGAGCGGGCGACGTGGTGAATCAGCGCGCGGGAGACGTCGAGCGTGGCACGATGAGCAATCACGTGGAGCCTTTCGGTGGCGGGATTTCGTGGTGAGAACTCATCTACCGGAGGCTCCACGTCCATCACCGGCCTTCGACGACTTCTCCCGAAAGGCCCGAAACGCCACCACGGGCGTCCCTAACATCCCTTATCGTCCCGAATTATTTCCCTGAGATCACCTCA
>NZ_JAPNNL010000351.1 GCF_027620315.1 Nonomuraea corallina
TGCGGCGGCGAACGCGTTCCTGGACGGGCTGGCCGTCTCGCGGAACGCCGTGGGACTGCCGGCGGTGTCGGTGGCGTGGGGGTTGTGGGACGTGGAGTCCGGGATGACCGGCGCCATGAACGCGGCCGACCGGGCGCGGCTGGCGCGGGCGGGGATCGCCCCGTTGGGGGTGGAGGAAGGGCTCGCTCTGTTCGACGCCGCGTTGGCGGGCGCGGAGCCTGCCGTCGTGGCGGCCCGCTGGGACCTGGCGGGTCTGCGGGCCAGGGCGGAGGACGACGGGCTGCCGAGCGTGCTGCGCGGACTCGTACGGGTACCGCGCCGCGCCGCCGACACGACCGGCCAGGCGAGCGCCCGGGCGGCGGCCGGACCCGCCGAGCTGACCGAGCGCCTGGCGGCGCTGGGCCAGGCCGGCGCGCTCACCCACCTCACCGAACTGGTCCGCTCGCACGTCGCCGCCGTCCTCGCGTACGCCGGCGCGGACTCGATCGACGTCGACCGGGCCTTCAACGAGCTCGGCTTCGACTCCCTGACCGCCGTCGAGCTGCGCAACCGGCTCACCACGGCCACCGGGCTGCGGCTGCCGTCCACGCTGGTCTTCGACCATCCCACGGTCCGCTCGCTCGCCGAGTACCTGTTCCGCACGCTGGCCCCCGAGACGCCCTCCGCGGAGGACGCCCTGCGGACGGCGGTGGACCAGGCCGAATCCATGATGCTGGCCGCCAACGGCGAGGCGGACACCGTGCGGGACCGGCTCGTGGCCATCCTGCAGAGCGCCCTCGCCAGGATCGGCGCCGGCTCGGACGACCCGCTGACCGCCGTGCCCGCCGGGTCCAACGGCGCCGCCGAGGAGATCGTCTCCGCCTCCGACGAGGAGATCTTCGCCTTGATCGACAACCGAACGATGACATCTCCGCTGAGGTCGCCACAGGAAGGGCCTGGCCATGGCGAATGAGGACAAGCTTCGCGCGTATCTGAAGAAGGTCACGGTCGAG
>NZ_JAPNNL010000352.1 GCF_027620315.1 Nonomuraea corallina
TGTCCGTGGCCGTGCAAAAGTAGCCGCAGGTGGCCGGGTTGAGGTCACCGCTGGTGGCCAGATTCAAGTCCCCACGTCTTGAGTGCTTGTCCGTGTGTCGTGGGGCGGGGTGTGCCCCTGAACGGTGATCGTGACGGTGTCGAGCCAGTCACGTGATCACCGCTCAGGGAGTCTGCCCGGCCATGAAATCTTCGGGGGAAGTCATGGACATCATCGCCGCCTACCGCGAGGTAGGCACCTATCGTGGGGCCGCTGAGATGTGCGGCACCACCCACAAGACCGTCAAACGCATCATCGAGCGGGCGCTGGCCGGGGACAAGGCGCCGCCCCGCAGGCAACGCGAGCACAACTACGACGCGGTCGCCCAGCTGGTGGCCGACAAGGTCCGCGCGACGCATGCGAAGATCTCTGCCAAACGGCTGCTGCCCTTGGCGCAGGCCGCCGGGTACGGCGGGTCGGCGCGTAACTTCCGGCGGCTGGTCGCCGAGGCCAAGAAGGCATGGCGGCGTCAGAACCCGCGCGGGCGGCGCCCGGCCATCTGGACACCAGGCGAGATGCTGGTCATCGACTGGGGCGACGCGGGCGGCGGGCTGCACGTGTTCTGCGCCGTGCTGGCCTGGTCACGTTTGCGGTTCGTCCGCTTCGCCGACAACGAGCGCGCCGAGACCACGCTGGCCTTCCTGGCCGAGTGCTTCGAGGCTCTCGGCGCGGTGCCCAAGGTGGTGCTGGCCGACCGGATGGGCTGCCTGAAGGGCGGCGTGGTGGCCAACAAGGTCATCCCCACCGCCGACTACGTGCGCTTCGCCACCCACTACGGCTTTCGGCCCGACTGGTGCGAGGCGAACGACCCGGAGTCGAAGGGGATCGTGGAGAACCTGGTCGGCTACGCCAAGCGGGACCTGGTCGTCCCGCAGGCGCCGTTCGAGGACCTGACGGTGGCCAATATCGCCGCCCGCACCTGGTGCGCCGAGGTCAACACGGTGGCG
>NZ_JAPNNL010000353.1 GCF_027620315.1 Nonomuraea corallina
TCGGAAGGACATCTGTTGGCAGCCTCGCGCAACGCCTCCGCCGTACCCGCCGGTCCCCGTCGCGTCTCTTTTTCGCGTATCCAGGAGCCGCTCGAAGTTCCTGACCTTCTCGCCCTGCAGACCGAGTCGTTCGACTGGTTGCTGGGCAACGAGAAGTGGAAGGCCCGGGTCGAGGCGGCTCGCCAGGCCGGGCGCAAGGACGTCCCGACCCAGTCGGGCCTCGAAGAGATCTTCGAAGAGATCAGTCCCATCGAGGACTTCTCGGGGACCATGTCCTTGTCGTTCCGCGATCACCGGTTCGAGCCGCCCAAGTACTCAGTCGATGAGTGCAAAGACAAGGACATGACCTTCTCCGCCCCGATGTTCGTGACGGCGGAGTTCATCAATAACACCACGGGTGAGATCAAGAGCCAGACGGTGTTCATGGGGGATTTCCCGCTCATGACGCCGAAGGGCACGTTCATCATCAACGGCACCGAGCGGGTCGTGGTCTCGCAGCTGGTGCGTTCGCCGGGGGTGTATTTCGACCGCAGTGTCGACAAGACCTCCGACAAGGATCTGTTCGGCTGCAAGGTGATCCCGTCGCGGGGCGCCTGGCTGGAGTTCGAGATCGACAAGCGCGACAGCGTCGGTGTGCGCATCGACCGTAAGCGCAAGCAGGCCGTCACGGTGCTGCTGAAGGCGCTGGGGTGGACCAGCGAGCAGATTCTGGAGCGGTTCGGCCAGTACGAGTCGATGCGGGCCACGCTGGAGAAGGACCACACCGCGGGTCAGGATGACGCGCTGCTGGACATCTACCGCAAGCTGCGGCCGGGTGAGCCGCCGACCAAGGAGTCGGCGCAGACCCTGCTGGAGAATCTGTACTTCAACCCCAAGCGGTACGACCTGGCGAAGGTCGGCCGTTACAAGATCAACAAGAAGCTGGGCGTCGGCGCCGACATCACCCAGGGCACGCTGACCGA
>NZ_JAPNNL010000354.1 GCF_027620315.1 Nonomuraea corallina
CTGGCGGGTCTGGGTTATGAGTACGGTCCGGCGTTCCAGGGGTTGCGGCGGTTGTGGCGTCGCGGTGAGGAGCTGTTCGCCGAGGTGGCGGCGCCGGAGGGCGTGGACGTGACCGGCTTCGGCCTCCACCCCGCCCTGCTGGACGCGTCCTTCCACCCCCTCGTGCTGGCCGCCGGGGATGACGAGCTCCGCCTGCCGTTCGCGTTCGGGGACGTCCGCCTGCACGCCTCCGAGACCGCCGCGCTGCGCGTGCGCCTCACCACGACCGGTGAGGACGCCGTCGTCGAGATCGCCGACACCGCCGGCGCGCCGGTCCTGTCCATCGGCGCCATCCGCACCCGGCCCGCCGACGTCAGCCCGTCCGCCCGCACCGGTCTGCCCCTGTACGGGGTGGAGTGGGTCGAGGTGGCCGCTTCCGGCCGGGGTGGCGAGGAGCCGGTGGTGGTGTGGTGTGTGGGCGGGCCGGGGGATGTGCCGTCGGTGGTGCGTGAGCTGACGTCGCGGGTGTTGGGCGCGGTGGCGGGGGCGGGTTCCGCGCCGGTGGTGTTCGCGACGGTGGCGGGGGATGTGGCGGCGGGGGCGGTGTGGGGGCTGGTGCGGTCGGCGCAGAGTGAGCAGCCGGGCCGGTTCGTGCTGGCGGAGGTGCCGGAGGGGTTCTCCGGTTGGGATGTGGTGCTGGGTTCGGGTGAGTCGCAGGTGCGGGTGGTGGACGGGCGGGTGTACGCGCCTCGCCTGGTCCGTCGTCCGGCGTCCGGAGATCGGGGCTCGTCCGCGGTCGGCGGGCAGGCGCTCGGTACGGGCTCGTCCGCGGTCGCCGGCCTCGGATCCGGCCCCGGATCCGGCCCCGAATCCGGCCCCGAATCC
>NZ_JAPNNL010000355.1 GCF_027620315.1 Nonomuraea corallina
TTGGCGGGTCTGGGTTATGAGTACGGTCCGGCGTTCCAGGGGTTGCGGCGGTTGTGGCGTCGTGGTGAGGAGCTGTTCGCCGAGGTGGCGGCGCCGGAGGGTGTGGACGTGACCGGCTTCGGCGTCCACCCCGCTCTGTTCGACGCCGTGTTCCATCCGTTGCTCGTCGCCGGCTCCGCCGACGAGCTGCGCCTGCCCTTCGAACTGCGCGGCCTGCGCCTGCACGAGGCGGGAGCGGCCACGCTGCGGGTCCGCCTGGCCAGGACCGGCGCCGACGGGTGCGCCATCGAGGCGGCCGGTCCGTCGGGGCGTCCGGTGTTCTCCCTGGACTCCCTGCGGGCGCGCCCGGTGCCGGTCGAGTCGCTCGCCCCGGCCGCGTCGGGGACGCCGCTGTACGGGGTGGAGTGGGTCGAGGTGGCGGTTTCCGGCCGGGGTGGCGAGGAGCCGGTGGTGGTGTGGTGTGTGGGTGGGCCGGGGGATGTGCCGTCGGTGGTGCGTGAGTTGACGTCGCGGGTGTTGGGCGCGGTGGCGGGGGCGGGTTCGGCGCCGGTGGTGTTCGCGACGGTGGCGGGGGATGTGGCGGCGGGGGCGGTGTGGGGGCTGGTGCGCTCGGCGCAGAGTGAGCAGCCGGGCCGGTTCGTGCTGGCGGAGGTGCCGGAGGGGTTCTCCGGTTGGGATGTGGTGCTGGGTTCGGGCGAGGCGCAGGTGCGGGTGGTGGACGGGCGGGTGTACGCGCCCCGTCTGGTACGCCGTCCGGTCTCGGCGCCTTCCGCTGTTCCGTCG
>NZ_JAPNNL010000356.1 GCF_027620315.1 Nonomuraea corallina
GTGCTTTTCTACCGTGCCGCCGTCGATTTGTCGCATCAGACCCTGAACTACGTCGCCGGGGTGATCCGGCGCCACCGTAAGTCCATGAGGTCGCCCTGGCGGCGGCTCAACCCGGGACAGCAGGCACTGCTGGTGCTGGTCTATTTGCGCAAGGGCGAGACGTTCACCGAGCTCGGAGCCGGTTTCGGCGTGTCGACGGCGACCGCGTGGCGGTATGTGGAGGAGACGGTCAAGCTGCTGTCGGCCCGCTCGCCCAAGCTCGGCCAGGCGCTGCGCAAAGCGAAGCGGGAAGGGCTGCACTACCTGGTGCTGGACGGCATGCTGATCCGCATCGACCGGGTCAAGGCCGACCGGCCGTACTTCTCCGGCAAGCACCGCGTGCATGGGATGAACATCCAGGTCATCGCCTCCCCGGACGGAACGATCCTGTGGACCTCCGGAGCATTACCGGGCAAGGCCCACGACCTGAGCGCCGCCCGCATCTGGGGCATCCTGCGCGCGCTGGAGCAGGCCGGGATCATCACCCTGGCCGACAAGGCGTACCAGGGCGCCGAGGGCCCGGTCCGTACCCCATACAAGGGCAAGAAGAAGCCCGCCTCCCAGAAGAAGGCCAACCGCGCCCACGCCAAGCTCCGCGGACCCGGCGAACGCGCGAACGCCCAGCTCAAAAGCTGGAAGATCCTCCGAAAGCTACGCTGCAGCCCGAGCAAGGCCGGCCATCTCTGCAAGGCCATCGCCGTCCTTCAGAACCACCGCGTCGCCCAGGCCGTCT
>NZ_JAPNNL010000357.1 GCF_027620315.1 Nonomuraea corallina
CCTCGGTGTACGGGGTGCTGCCCGACGGCCGGTTGACCTACACCGCGATCGACGCCGCCACCGGCCGGCGCACCCACGGCGCGGTCACCTCCACCGCCACCCTCGGCTTCACCCCCAAGGCGATGGCCACCCTGAACTTCAACACCATCCTCATCACCGAGGACGGACCCGACGGCCGCCTGTACCGCGTCGACGTCATCACCAACAACACCAGCCTGTCGTTCAACCCGCCGATCCTGCTCGGCACCGGCTTCACCCACGACCTGCTCGCCTTCGACGGCAGCAACCTGTTCGGCATCGCCGCCGGAGTCCTGCGCCGCTACCCCGTCAACGCCACCAAGCCCGCCCGCTCCAACATCCTGACCGGCGGCCTCATCGGCGGCGGCTTCACCCTCAAGACCCTCACCGCCACCGGCCCCAACTGGATCCTGGGCACCACCGAAAGCGGCCTGCTCATCTCCTACCGGATCAACGGCGTGGAGAACTACAGCCGTTTCGAGTTGAAGGACTCCACCTGGCAGGCCTTCGACCACCTGCTGTCGCCCGGCGGCGGCGTCTACTACGGCCACCGCCCCGAAGGATCCCTCCACCGCTACCTCGACGCCGACCCCCACGACGGCAACGGCACCGACCTGGCCGGCCAGGGCACTGTCGACACCAGCGGCTGGGTCCAGACCCTGCTGTCGGCCCAGCCCGCCACCGTCCGCTGAG
>NZ_JAPNNL010000358.1 GCF_027620315.1 Nonomuraea corallina
CCTGTCCGGTGGGCGCCCCGCAGTTGCGGCTGGTGACGTTGCGCCAGGTCTGGTTGTTGGAGCCGCCGTAGGTGACCCCGTTGAAGGTCGGCCTGACCCGCTCCGAGCCCGCGTACCCCCAGGAGGCCGAGCCGCTGCCGTCGGCGTCGTAGCCGAGCTCGAAGTGCAGGTGCGGATGCCCGTTGGAGGTCGGACCCGTCGCCCCGACCTTGCCGATCGTCGTGCCCGTCTTCACCTTCGCGCCGACCGAGACGGACCGGGACTTCAGGTGCAGGTACGTGGTGTAGTAGCCGCCGCCGTGGTTGATCTGGATCACGTTGCCGGCGTTGCTGTGGTAGAAGGCCTGGTTCACCGTCCCGGCGGCCGGGGCGACCAGCGTCGCGCCGTCGGTGCCGTGCTGGTCGGGCTCCTTCACCATGTCCAGCGCGGGTGCGTGCGCCCAGGTGTCCAGCCGCCACTGCTGGCCGCACAGGAAGGGCAGTTGCAGATTCGGCGCCGCCAGGGCGGGGCTCGCCGTGGCGGCCAGGCCGATGGCGGCGATGAACGCGGTGGCGAGGCCGGCTCGTAAGGCCGTGAATCGGGGCATGACAGTTCCTCCAAGGGATCGGCGTGCGTTTCGGTTGACCGTGCG
>NZ_JAPNNL010000359.1 GCF_027620315.1 Nonomuraea corallina
CAGCGGCTGGTGCAGGACGACGTGCTCTCCTCGATCCACATCGAGGAGCACGAGGTCGACGCCCGTGACACCAAGCTGGGCCCCGAGGAGATCACCCGGGACATCCCGAACGTCTCCGAGGAGGTCCTGGCCGACCTCGACGAGCGCGGCATCATCCGGATCGGCGCCGAGGTCGTGCCCGGCGACATCCTGGTCGGCAAGGTCACCCCGAAGGGCGAGACCGAGCTGACCCCGGAGGAGCGGCTGCTGCGCGCGATCTTCGGCGAGAAGGCGCGCGAGGTGCGCGACACCTCGCTGAAGGTGCCGCACGGTGAGCAGGGCAAGGTCATCGGCGTGCGGGTGTTCTCCCGTGAGGAGGGCGACGAGCTGCCGCCGGGCGTCAACGAGCTGGTCCGCGTGTACGTGGCGCAGAAGCGTAAGATCACCGACGGTGACAAGCTGGCCGGCCGTCACGGCAACAAGGGCGTCATCTCCAAGATCCTGCCGGTGGAGGACATGCCGTTCCTGGAGGACGGCACGCCGGTCGACATCATCCTCAACCCGCTGGGCGTGCCCGGCCGGATGAACGTCGGCCAGGTGCTGGAGACCCATCTGGG
>NZ_JAPNNL010000036.1 GCF_027620315.1 Nonomuraea corallina
CGGCGAGGCGACGGAAACGCCGGAGAGCGGCGGGGCGACGGCCTCGGCCGAGCCCTCGCCGGTCGAGACGCCGACGTTCGAGGAGTCGCCCCCCGCGCCGAAGAAGGCCGACTACGCGGGCCGGGTGAAGGGCAACGGCGGCCTGATCGCGATCTCGATCCGTGACGGCAGGGCCATCGGGTACTTCTGCGACGGCCGGACGGAGTCCTGGTTCAAGGGCGACGCGACCGGCGGCGAGCTGGCCCTGAAAGGCACGGGGAAGGCCACGGTCAAGGCCGAGCTGGGCGACGGCAAGGCCGCGGGGCAGGTCGCGGTCGGCGGGAAGCGCTGGAGCTTCGTCGCCGCCACGGCCAAGAAGCCCTCGGGCCTGTACCGGGCCAGCGCCGTCGTCAGGGGCGCCAAGGTGCGCGCGGGCTGGATCGTCGTGGAGAACCCGGGCGGCGGCTACACGCAGGTCGGCGCCGCCTTCAGCGACGACGAGCCGGTGGACGTGCCGCGGCTCGACGGCGACGACCCGACCAGGGCCGTCTCCGTGAACGGAACCACCGTCACGCCCGAGGACGTCGACGGTTTCATCGAGGAGATGCGATGACCGCCATCCACCGCCACCCCGCCCGGAGTTCCGTCTCGCTGCTGGTGCCGCTGCTGGCCGGCGCCGTGATCATGGTCGCGCTCGGCGTGTACGGGCGCGCGCACACCCCGACCGGCTTCGCCGTGGGCGTCGCGGGCTTCTCGGCCGCGCTGCCGATGAAGGTCTGGCTGACCACGGCCGCCGCCGCGCTGGCCGTGGTGCAGATCGTCTCGGCCCTGTCGATGTGGGGCCGGCTGGGGATCCGGATCCCGGAGGGGGTCCACCGGTGGTCGGGCAGGCTGGCGTTCCTGCTCACCATCCCGGTGGCCTTCCACTGCCTGTACGCGCTCGGCCTGCAGTACGACGTGCCGCGGGTGATGGTCCACTCGCTGCTCGGCTGCTTCTTCTACGGCGTGTTCACCACGAAGATGCTGGCCCTGCGCAAGGACGGCACCCCGGGCTGGACGCTTCCGGTGATCGGCGGGCTGGCGTTCACCGCGCTCGTGGGGCTCTGGCTGACCTCGTCGTTCTGGTTCTTCACGGCCGTGGGGTTCGCGGTCTAGCCCGCCGGGTCGAAGCTCGTGGTGCGCCGCAGCCCGGCGGCCCGGCCCTTGGCGGCCACGACGAGCGCCATCTTCCGGGACGCCTCGTCGATCATCTCGTCGCCGAGCATGGCCGCGCCGCGCTTCTCGACCGTCGTGTAGTACTCGTACGCGTCGAGGATGAGCTCGGCGCGGTCGTAGTCCGCCTGCGGCGGCGAGAAGAGCTCGTTGGCCGCGTCGACCTGCAGCGGGTGGAGCACCCACTTGCCGTCGTAGCCGAGCGCGGCCGAGCGCCGGGCGGCCCGGCGGAACCCGTCGACGTCCTTGATCTGCAGGTAGGGGCCGTCGATGACCTGGAGGTCGTGGGTGCGGGCGGCCATGAGCAGGCGCATCAGGATGTAGTGGTAGGCGTCGCCCTCCTCGTAGCCGGGCGGCTGCTCGCCCACGACGAGGGTGCGCATGTTGATCGAGGCCATGAAGTCGGCCGGCCCGAAGACCAGCGTCTCCAGCCGGCGGGACGAGCCGGCGATGGCGTCGGCGTTGACCAGCCCGCGCGCGTTCTCGATCTGCGCCTCGATGCCGATGCGGCCCGGCTCGTAGCCCATGGCCTTCTCGATCTGGGTGAGCAGCGTGTCGAGCCACACGACCTCGGTCGGGTCCTGCACCTTGGGCAGGATCAGGCAGTCGAGCCGGTCGCCGGCGCCTTCGACGACCTCGATGACGTCCTTGTACGCCCACTGCGTCGCCAGGTCGTTGACCCGCACCGCGACGGTCTTGCCCTCCCAGCCGCCCTCGCGCAGCGCGGCCACCACGTTGCGCCGCGCCTCGTCCTTGGCCAGTGGCGCGACGGCGTCCTCCAGGTCCAAGAACGCCTCGTCGACGGGCAGGGCGCGGGCCTTCTCCAGGAAACGGGGGTTGCTGCCGGGCACGGCCAGGACAGATCTACGCGAACGCAACATGAGCCACACCGTAACGGCACCGGAGCCGGTTACATTCGAGCTGTGACCGACAACACCCCGGCGATCGAGCTTTCGGCCGTAGAAGAGGGCGCCAAGAAGTCCGGCGTCCTCTGGCTCGATCTGGACCGGCCGCGGCTGGCCTGGCACGCGTGGCACGACGGCGCGATCTATCTGGTGACCGGCGGCGAGGAGCAGGAGCTGCCGGGGCTGGCCGGGCGGGAGAGCGTACGGGTCACGCTGCGCAGCAAGGACAACGGGGCCCGTCTGGTGGTGTTCGACGCCGCCGTGTCGGTCGTCGAGCAGGCGGCGGCGCCCGAGGCGGTGGCGGCGCTGGCCAAGGAGCGGCTCAACGCCCGCGACAGCGAGCGGCTGCCCGAGCGCTGGGCTCAGGGGTCGGCGGTGCTGCGGCTCACGCCGACGGGCGTCGCCAGTTCGACCGGCGTCTGACGGACGATGGTCGCGGTCTGCGCGAGGAGCGCGCCCGACAGCACGATGAGGCCGCCGACGATCTGGTATGCGCCGAGCGCCTGGCCGAGCAGGAGCCAGGCGACGATCGAGCCGGCGATGACCTCCAGCGAGGCCACGGTCGCTCCGACGGCCGCCGAGAGCCTGCGCACCGCGTTCACCCCGAGGATGTAGGCGATGACGGTGGCCACGACCACCAGCCACAGGTACGCGACGAGCACCGGCATCGGGGTGGCGTCGACCGGCGAGGCGGTCCGGGTGAAGGCGTCCCACGGGAGGTTCCACGGCTGGGAGATCGGCGCGAGCACGACGGCGGCGCCGATCATGCCCCAGGCGATCAGGCCGAGCGGGTCGATGTCATCCCCGAAGCTATCGTTCATCAGGAAATATCCGGCGCAGCACGCGCCGGCCAGCAGCGCCAGCGCCAGCCCGATCGCGTCCAGCCGGAGGCCCTGCCAGGCCTCGACCACGATGGCCAGGCCGACCACCGCCATGACCGCGCCGAGGTAGGCGGCCCTGGCCAGCCGGATCTTCCGCACGAACCGTACCCACACCACCACCATCACCGGCGCCATGAACTCCAGCAGCAGGGCGATCCCCACCGGCAGCCTGGTGATGGCCGCGAAGTACAGTGATTGCACCCCCGCGATGGCGACGACCGCGTACACCGCGAAGAACGGCAGCCGCGAGCGGGCGATCCGCAGCGCGGACGGCTTGACCACGGCGAGCACGGCGACGAGCAGCACCCCGGCACCCGCCATCCGCACCCAGACCGCCTCCAGCGGCGCCAGACCGGCGGCGTTGAGGTATTTGGCCATGGTGCCGGAGAAGGCGAAGCAGAGCGAGGACACGAAGGCCATCGCGAGTCCCGCGTAGCGCACGTGAACCCCCGTCGAACGTCATTACCGTGGTGCAGGTTGGATACTGACACGTCAGGCGTCCGCGGCGCAACGCGGGGGCGCTGTTAGCCTGGCTGACGTGCAGATCTTCGTCGCCCGGCTGGCGGGCACCCCGGTCTTCGACCCGGCGGGCGATCAGATCGGCCGCATCAGGGACGTGGTCGTCGGGCTGCGCGGCGTGCGCCCGCCCCGCGTGCACGGCATGGTGGTCGAGGTCCGCCCCCGCCGCCGGGTGTTCCTGCCCATCACCCGGGTACGCGGCATCGAGGCCGGCGCGGTGGTCTTCACCGGCAAGCTCAACGTGCGCCGGTTCGAGCAGCGGCCCCTGGAGACCCTGGTGATCGGCGAGATGCTCGACCTGACCGTGCGCGTCGACGGCGAGCCGATGACCGTCTACGACGTCGCCATCGCCGAGACCAAGCCTGCCGAGTGGCAGGTCACCCAGGTCGCGGTCTACCGGGGCAGGCGGCGGCGCGACGCCCGGGTGGCCGACTGGGACGAGGTCTCCGGCTTCGACATCCTCCAGGAGAACCAGGGCGCCGCCGGGCTGATCGCCTCGTTCGACTCGCTGCGCGCCGCCGACCTGGCAAACGCCCTGCACGAGCTGTCCGGAAAGCGGCGCGAGGAGGTCGCCCGCGCGCTCGACGACGACCGGCTGGCCGACGTGCTGGAGGAGCTGCCGCCCGGCGACCAGATCGGCATCCTCGGCGCGCTCGAACCGGAGCGGGCCGCCGACGTGCTGGAGGAGATGGGCCCCGACGACGCCGCCGACCTGCTCCACGACCTGCCGCCGGAGCAGGCGGCCGCGCTGCTGGCGCTGATGGAGCCGGAGGAGGCCGCCCCGGTGCGGCGGCTGCTCACCTACCCGCACGACACCGCCGGCGGCCTGATGACCACCGATCCGGTCATCCTCCCCCCGACCAGCTCGGTCGCCGAGGCGCTCGCGCACATCCGGCAGCAGGAGCTGACCCCGGCCGTGGCGGCCCAGGTGTTCATCACCCGCCCGCCCAATGAGACCCCGACCGGCCGCTACCTCGGCGTGAGCCACTTCCAGCGGCTGCTCCGCGTCCCGCCCTCCACGCTGCTCGGCAACGTCATCGACCCGTCGATCGACCCCATCAAGCCCGACCTCCCGCTGCCCGACGTCGCCGCCTACCTGGCGGTCTACAACCTCGTCGCGGCCCCGGTCGTCGACGAGCACAACCGGCTCGTCGGCACGGTGACCGTCGACGACGTCCTTGACCACCTGCTCCCCGCAGACTGGCGCGAGAGGCTCTGACGTGACCACCGAACGCCTTGACCAGCCCCGTGACCTGCGCCGCTCGCTGCGCCCGCACTACGACCCCGAGGCGTTCGGCCGGCTGTCGGAGCGCATCGCCCGCTTCCTCGGCACCGCGCGCTTCCTGGTCTACATGACCGTGTTCGTGGTGGTCTGGGTGAGCTGGAACGTCGCCGCCCCGGCCTCGTTCCAGTTCGATCCGTACCCGTTCATCTTCCTCACGCTCATGCTGTCGCTGCAGGCCTCCTACGCGGCCCCGCTGATCCTGCTCGCCCAGAACCGGCAGGACGACCGCGACCGCGTCCAGTACGAGCAGGACCGGCAGACGGCCGAGCGCAACCGCGCCGACGTCGAGTACCTCACCCGCGAGATCGCCGGGCTGCGGCTGGCGCTCGGCGAGGTGGCCACCCGCGACTACCTGCGCTCGGAGCTGCAGCGGCTGGGCGAGGAGCTCAAGGAGTCGCGATGACCGCGGCGGCCCTCGTCCCTCGCTGCGGGTCACCCAGTAACCTTGGCACGTTGCCCGATGAGCCTGCTGGATTAACGGGACCGGTTCCCGGGTTCATACCATGGAGGGGCATCCTCAACCGGCGTTCCCGCGCTGTCACACCCATACCGGCAAAGGAGGGACGGCACCCCCTCACCCGGGCGTGCCGAGACTTCGATGGCACCAACCCAGGAACAGGTGACGGCCGCCCTCGCCACCGTCATCGACCCCGAGATCCGCCGCCCGATCACCGACCTCGGCATGGTCAAGGGCGTCGACATCGCCGCTGACGGCAGGGTGCGCGTCGGCGTCTTCCTCACGGTCGCCGGCTGCCCGATGAAGGACACGATCCGGCGCGACGTCACGACCGCGGTCGCCAAGGTCGACGGCGTCACCGCCGTCGAGCTGGAGCTCGACGTGATGAGCCAGGAGCAGCGCAAGGAGCTGCAGACCAAGCTCCGCGGCGACAAGGGCCCCGAGAAGGAGGTCCCGTTCAACAAGCCCGGCTCGCTGACCCGCGTCTTCGCGGTGGCCAGCGGCAAGGGCGGCGTCGGCAAGTCCTCGGTGACGGTCAACCTCGCCGCCGCGATGGCCGCGAGCGGGATGAAGGTCGGCATCGTCGACGCCGACATCTACGGCCACAGCGTCCCCCGCATGCTGGGCGCGGCCGAGCGGCCCACCAAGGTCGAAGACATGATCATGCCGCCGGTGGCCCACGACATCAAGGTCATCTCGGTGGGCATGTTCAAGCCCGAGGGCAACACGCCCGTGGTGTGGCGCGGCCCGATGCTCGACCGGGCGCTCCACCAGTTCCTCACCGACGTCTACTGGGGCGACCTCGACGTCCTCCTGCTCGACCTGCCGCCGGGCACCGGCGACATCGCCATCTCGGTGGCCCAGCGGCTGCCGGGGGCCGAGATCCTGGTCGTCACCACGCCGCAGATGGCCGCCGCCGAGGTGGCCGAGCGGGCCGGCTCCATCGCGGCGCAGACCCACCAGCAGATCGCCGGCGTCATCGAGAACATGGCCTGGCTGCCCTGTCCCCACTGCGACGAGCGCATCGCCGTCTTCGGCGAGGGCGGCGGCCAGACGGTCGCCGACGCGCTGACCCGCATCCTCGGCGCGCGCGTGCCGCTGCTCGGCCAGGTCCCGATCGACCTGCGGCTGCGCGAGGGCGGCGACGAGGGCAAGCCGCTGGTCCTCACCGACCCCGACTCCCCCGCCGCGGCGGAGCTCCGCTCGATCGCGACCACGCTGAGCAAGCGCGCGTCCAGCCTCAAGGGCATGCAGCTCGGGCTCGCCCCCAACCGGGGCTGACCGCGCGGGCGCGGGTCTGTGCTCGCCGCGTCGTACGGGTGTGGGTCAGGTCGCCTCGTTGTCGTACGGGGGGACCTCGCCCACGCCCAGCTCCCCTCCCACCGGGGCGGGGTAGATCGGTTCCGCCTCCGCGACGGCCGGCTTGCCGTCCTTCCAGACGTCGTCGTCCTCCAGCAGGTGCTTGCGGACGAAGTTGCGCGGATTGAGGTCGGCGGGGTCGAAGTCGGAGAACTCGGGGCCCAGCCCGGCCCGCAGGTCGTCACGCGCGTTGTTGGCCATGCGGCGCAGGTTGCGCAGGGTCTTGCCGGCCTGGGCGGCCGCCTGGGGCAGCTTCTCCGGGCCGAAGACCAGCAGCGCGATAATGATCAGCGCACCGACTTCCAGCCAGCCAAGTCCGAACACTGTCAGCTCCCAGCAGTCAACCGCCCCGAGGACAACCCCGGCTATCCCACAGACTAAGGGCTCTACCGGGTAGCTCGGTCTCCTCCCCCGGACCCAATCATCACCCCCCGCGGACCCTCGAACCTCACGCCCGGGGAGGTCCCGGGCGAGGCGTCACGACGGCGTCGGAGTGGGGGCGTCGGCGCTGACGACCAGGGTCGCGGTGTGCTCCTGCTTGTCGCGCTCGTACTTGATCTGGATCTTCGCTCCCGGCGCCTTGCTCCGGATCAGCGCGATGAGCTCGTTGCCGTCCTGCAGGCGCAGGCCGTCGACCTCCAGGATGACGTCGCCGGCCTTGAGCCCGGCCTTCTCCGCCGGGCCGCCCTCGTCGATCGGCGGGCGGCCGTTCTGGTTGCCGGAGGCGATGCGGACGCCCTCGCCGCGGTAGTCGGTGTCGAGCACCACGCCGATCTTGGGCCGCTTGGCCTTGCCGGTGGTGATGAGCTCCTCGGCGACGCGCCGGGTCTGGTTGACCGGGATGGCGAAGCCGAGGCCGATGCTGCCGCTCTGGTTCGCCATGGACCGGCTGAGGGTCGCGATGGCCGAGTTGACGCCGACGACCTCGCCGCGGCCGTTGACGAGCGGTCCGCCCGAGTTGCCGGGGTTGATGGCGGCGTCGGTCTGGATGGCGCTGATGTAGGCGGGCTCCTCGGTGCCCGTGCCGCTCTCGTCGCCGGCGATGACCGGCCGGTTGAGCGAGCTGACGATGCCGGTGGTGACGGTGCCGGTCAGGCCCAGCGGCGAGCCGATCGCGATGACCGGGTCGCCCACGACCACCTGGTCGGAGTTGCCGAGGGTGATCTCCGGCGTGCCGAACGTCTCCTCCGGCTTCAGCACCGCGAGGTCGGAGCCGGGGTCGCGGCCGACGATCTGGGCCGTCGTGCGCTTGCGGTTGTTGAAGATGACCCGGATCTCGCCGTCCCTGGCGGCCAGGGCGACCACGTGGTTGTTCGTCACCACGTAACCGTTCTTGATCAGAAACCCGGAGCCGGAGGCGCCCTCGGTGTTGCTGCCGTTGCCGACCTCCAGCGAGACCACGCTGGGCAGCACCCGGGAGGCCACGCCGGCGATCGAGCCGGGGGCGCGCTCGACGTTGCCGGTGGGGAGCGGGCCGAGGCTGTAGGACGGGTCGGTGCTGCCGCTCGGCCGGGTCAGCAGGTAGGTGCCGACGCTGCCGAGCCCGGACGCGACCAGCGCGATGACCAGGGCGACCACGAGCATCAGCGGCGTGCTGGGACCTCGCCTGGGCGGCGGGACCCTGGTGGCGCCGGGTGGCGGGGCCCAGTGGGGGCCCATGGGCAGGGCGCTCGGTGGCGGCGGCGGGCCGCCCACGCCGAACGGGCCCTCGCCGCTGGGATTGGTGAACGCGCCGGGGCGGCGCCCGCTGCCGGGATCGCCGAAGAACGGCCAGTCGCGGTCCGGCTGCGAGCCTTCGCCGGCGGGGCTGCGGAACTGCGGGTTCTCGCCGCTCGGACGACCGAAGCGGGACGGCTCCCCGTACCCGGGCCCCTCACCGCCGGGAGCGCCGAACCGCGGGCCTTGGCCCCCGGGATCGCCGAACCGCGGGCCCTCACCATCCGGCGGACCGAACCGGGGCGTCTCGCCGCCCGGGTGGCCGAAGGCGGAGGGCGGGGCGGGGTTCTCGTACGGGTACGTGCCCTCCCGCCGGGCCGGGCCGTCGTAAGGGTCGTCGTCGTAGGAGTGGGTGGGGCCGTAGACGGAGGTCTCGCCGGAGTCGTCCCAGCCGGAGGGCGGCCGCCTCTCGGCCGGCTGCTCGCCGGCGGGCAGGAACTCGGGCCGTCCCGGTGGCTCAGGATTTCCCGACGGCGTGCGTCCTTCGCGGCGCGTCTCGTCGGTCATCTACTCTCACCACTCCTTGCTCACGACACCGCAATCATGGCTTGATCGGCATACGGGTGCTGTAAAGCAGCTGTCAGCCCGATTCGCCTGACATATCCCGATCCCAGATCGTATGCCCCCCACGCCATGGACTACGCCACCATGAGTATCCCAGTCGGGGGAGCGCTCAAGGAGTGGCGGTGGCCGGAACGTCCGCCGGTGTCGGCTGGACCCGCTTGACGAGCTCGACGGGCGGGGCCTGAGTGTTCTGCCCGACGCCGGAGACGGCGAAGAACGTCCCGAGCGCGACGGCCGCCGACACGAAGCCGACCGCCATGTACGTGCTGCGCCGCCTAGTCCCGCGGCCAGGGCCCGAGGAACCGCCACCAGTGGCGTTCCTGCGGGGCCGGTTGTCCAAAGGGGCGATGCTGTGCGGCCCCGGGATGGGCACCCCTCCGAACGTACGGGTAGGGAAAGGCCGCTCCCTGGGCGGCAGCGGCCCGCCGGGCTCGGCCATGCGCATCAGGGACAGGGTGAGGTCGGCCGGCAGCGCGGGGTGTTCGAGCGACCGCAGGCGCGTCTTCAGCGCCCGCAGCGACTCCACCTCACGCCGGCAGTCGGCGCAGAAGGTCAGATGGGCCAGCGCCCGGTCTCGCTCGGCGTGATTGAGCTCGCCGTCGACGAGCGCGGACACGCGTTCTCCAAGGTGGGTCATGTCAGACTTCCTCCCCACGGGTTACGGTCGGGGGGAGTTGGGAATTGCGGGGTGCTCGGTGTTCGAGCGCCTCGCGCAACTGTGCCCGGCCACGGTGAATCCGGCTTCTGACCGTTCCCAGCTTGACGCCGAGCGTGGCCGCGATCTCCTCGTAGGACAGCCCCTCGATGTCGCACAGCACGATCGCGGCCCGGAACTCGGGGGCGAGCGCGTCGAGCGCGGCCTGGATGTCCGGCTCAAGATGGGCGTCGTGCAGGGCCTGCGCCGGCGACGGCTCGCGACCGCGAATCCGCTCGGCCGCGTCGTCGGCGAGACCCTCGAACCTGATGCGCTGCTTGCGCCGCGCCATGTCGAGGAACAGGTTGGTCGTGATCCGGTGCAGCCAGCCCTCGAACGTGCCAGGGGTGTAATTGGACAGCGACCGGAAGACCCGGACGAAGACCTCCTGGGTCAGATCCTCCGCGTCATGGACGTTGCCGGTGAGACGGTACGCCAGGCGATAGACCCGTGCGGAGTGGGTCCGCACCACTTCATCCCAGGTGGGAGGGGTCCATTCGGGCTCGGGCACCATACCGGGGACATCGGACAACGGAGTATCGGCCTGGTGGTCACTTTCGTCCACCAGAACTCCTCTCTCTGAGACCACCGCTACCGTCATAGTGCCTGGTTTTGTCCCTCCGTGCGCACTGGCTGCCCTCCAGACCGGCAAAGCCCGTTTAAACCTGCAACGCCTCGGGGCCCTCCTGAGTTCCCGTCCCGGCCCTCCTCCCCTAGGCTGCGATCGGTGACCAATCGCACGAAAGTGGGGGGAGGAGGCCGATGACCAGTCCGTTGGAGGCCACTCTGGCCTATGCGGAGCAGTTCCATCACGAGGATGAGATCCTGCACGCGGCGCGGCAGCGCGGGCTGGAGATGGGCGCCCCGCCCGTCCTTCCCGGCGGCGGGGCCGCGCTCTGCTTCCTCGCCACCGTGATCAACGCCAAGTCGGTGGTCGAGATCGGCACCGGCTGCGGCGTCTCCGGGCTGTGGCTGCTGCGGGGCATGCGCGCCGACGGCACGCTGACGAGCGTGGACGTCGAGCCGGAGCACCAGCGGATGGCCCGCCAGGCGTTCGCGGAGGCGGGCTTCTCGGGCGGCAGGGTGCGGCTGATCGCCGGCCGCGCGCTCGACGTGCTGCCGCGGCTCTCCGACGGCGGCTACGACCTGGTCTTCGCCGACGCGGCCAAGCAGGAGTACGCCGACTATCTCGCCGAGGCCGTCCGCCTGCTGCGCGTCGGCGGCGTCGTGGCCTTCGACAACGCGCTCTGGCACCACCGGGTGGCGGACCCGGCGCAACGCGACCCCGACACGGTGGCCGTGCGCGAGCTGGGCAAGCTCGTGCAGGCCGACGACCGGCTGCGGTCCGTCCTCATGCCGCTCGGCGACGGCCTGCTGGCCGCGGTCAAGGTCGCGGGCTAGAACGGGCCAGAACGCTCCAGAACAGCCCGGAACGGGTCAGGGCGGGCCAGAATGGGCCGGAGCGGCCCAGGCGGGCTCAGAGCCCGGACAGCCACTCCAGCAGCACGCGCACGCCGAACCCGGTGGCGCCCTTGGTCAGGATCCCCTCGTCGACCGTGCTGCGCCCGACGCCGGCGATGTCGAGGTGGGCCCACGGCCGGTCACCGGCGAACTCGCGCAGGAACAGCGCCGCCGTGATCGACCCGGCGCCGAAGCGGGAGCCGATCTCGACGTTGGCCAGGTCGGCGACCGGCGACTCCAGCGCGCCGGCGTACTCGTCGATCAGCGGCAGCCGCCACAGCCGGTCGCCGCTGGCCTCGCCCGCCGCCGTCAGCCCCTTGGCCAGCTCGTCGTCGGAGGCGTACAGGCCGCCGACGTGACGGCCGAGAGCCACGGTGACGGCGCCGGTGAGCGTGGCGACATCGACGACCACGTCGGGATCGAGCCGCGCGTCGGCGTAGGCGAGCGCGTCGGCCAGCACCAGGCGGCCCTCGGCGTCGGTGTTGAGCACCTCGACGGTGCGCCCCCCGTACGGCTTGATCACGTCGCTGGGCCGCTGGGCCGTGCCGGAGGGCATGTTCTCGGCGGCGGCCACCAGGCCGGTCACCCGGACCGGGAGGCCGAGCCTGGCCAGCGCGGCGAGGACGGCGATGACCACGGCGCCGCCGGCCATGTCGGTCTTCTGCGTCTTCATGCTGTCGGTGGGCTTGAGCGACAGCCCGCCCGAGTCGAACGTGATGCCCTTGCCGACCAGCACGACGTGGCGGTCGGCGGGCCGGTCGGGGGTGTAGGAGAGCTGGATGAGGCGGGGCGGCCGGGCCGAGCCGCGGCCGACGGCCAGGAGACCGCCGAACCCCTCGGCCTGGAGTTGCTCCTCGTCCCAGACGCGGACCGGGACGCCCTGCTCGGCGGCCTGCTCGGCCAGCCATGACGGGCTCTTGACCGACGACGGCGTGTTGCTCAGGTCACGGGCCAGCGCGACGGCCTGGGCGACGCTCTCGCCCCGGCGCACCTGCTCCTCGTCGGCGCCGACGAAGGTGAGCGCGCGCACCGGCCGCTTCCCCGGCGAGCCGATCTTGAACGAGTAGGCGGCCAGCAGCGCGGCCTCGGCGAAGGCCCGGAGGTCGCCCTCGGGGGCGACGACGGCCAGCGACTCCTTGCCGCGCACACGGCGGGTCAGCGTGGCCGCGGCCTTGCGCAGCGCCCGCGGCGAACCGTCGCCCACGCCGTAGAGCAGCACCCGGCCGACGCCCTCGCCCCTGGCCACCGGGACCTCGACGACCTCACCGGCCTCGCCCTCGGCCTCGTAGTGCGCGAGCAGCCCGGCGACCGGCACGTGCAGGTCCAGGTCGAGCGCCGGGCGAAGCTCGCAATCGTACGGAACGGCCAGCAGGGCGGCGTCCTCGGGCACCCGCGCCGCCACTGAGACGGCGGTCTCGATCGGCACTTTCTCTCCTCATACGTCGGCGACCCTGGCACGCCGGTGCACGCCAGGGCCGGGGTGAAGATCGTCCGGGGAGCTCTAGCCGACGACGCTCTTCAACGCTTCGCCGAGCGCCTTCGCCTCATCCGCCGAGATCTCCACGACGAGCCGTCCGCCACCCTCCAGGGGGACCCGCATGACAATGCCGCGCCCTTCCTTGGTGACCTCAAGCGGACCATCGCCGGTCCGCGGCTTCATCGCCGCCATGCGTGCATCCCTTCCTGCCTTGGGCTCCCGCGGCCCGCGATCGCGACCTCCGACCTCCCGAGAGGGGCGGTCGGCGTATTCACGTCTTCTGTGATGTCCTATTCTCCCGCATCGAGAGCCCTCATGGGTAACGATCTCCTCCCAGAATGCGTTGTCGAGCGGGTCGAAGACCTCCAAACTGGACTTCGTGCACGCACGCGCCGCTCTGTTCGACCTGTACGGGGACCACCTGCGCTCGCGCGGTGGGCACGCGTCCGTGGCCGCTCTCGTACGGCTGATGAAGCCCCTGGACATCGCCGCTCCGGCGGTGCGCACGGCCGTTTCCCGCATGGTCAGACAGGGCTGGCTGGAGCCGGTCCGGCTGCCGCAGGGCCCTGGCTACGGTGTCACGCCCAAGTGCTTGAGGCGGCTGGACGAGGCGGCGCTGAGAATTTACCGAGCCGGGACCCTGAGCTGGAACACCCGATGGCATCTGATCGTGTTCCCGCCCGTCAAGGAACGGCCGCGCCGCGAACGGATCAGGGCCACGCTGACGTTCCTCGGCTACGCGGCCCTGTCGGAGAGCACCTGGATCGGCCCGCGCTCCTCCGTCGAGCTGGACAACCTGCTGGAGTGCGAGGGAGTGCGGGCCGATAGGTTCGACGCGGCGCTGGAGGGCGACCCGCGCGAGCTGGTGGCCCGGGCATGGGATCTGCACGCCATCGGCGAGGCTTACGAGCAGTGGCACGCCGAGGCTGACACGCTGATCACCACCCTGCCCGCCCAGGCGCCGCCCGACCAGGTCTTCGCGACGAGGAGCAAGCTCGTGCACGGATGGCGGAACTTCCTGTTCCGTGACCCCGGCCTGCCGCCCGAGCTGCTGCCCGCGGGCTGGCCTGGCGAGAAGGCCAGGGCGTTCTTCGAGCAGGAGGCAGCCCGGCTGCTGCCCGCAGCCGCCGCGTTCGTCGACAGGGAGTTGCATTGATCCGCTATGACGTGGCCGACGCCGTCGCCACCATCACGCTCGACCGGCCCGACGCGATGAACTCGCTGACGGCGGAGGTCAAGACCGCCCTGCTGGAGGCGCTGCGCCGGGCGGCGGCCGATCCCGGCGTGCGCGCCGTCCTGCTGACCGGCTCGGGCCGGGCCTTCTGCGCCGGGCAGGACCTGCGCGAGCACGCCGCCAACCTGGAGGCCGGCCGCGCCCTGGACGACACCGTCCGGCGGCACTACAACCCGATCATCGAGCTGATCACCACCATGGACCAGCCGGTCGTGGCGGCGGTCAACGGCGTGGCCGCGGGCGCGGGCGCCGCGCTCGCCTTCGCCTGCGACCTGCGGGTCGCGGCGGAGAAGGCCAAGTTCGCGCTCGCGTTCGGCGGCATCGGCCTGGCGCCAGACTCCGGCGCCTCGTGGACGCTGCAGCGTCTGGTCGGGCTGGGCCGGGCCACGGAGCTGCTGCTGCTGGGCGAGCCCGTGGACGCCCGCCGCGCGCTGGAGCTGGGCCTGGTCACCCGCGTGGTGCCCGCCGACGAGGTGCTCAAGACCGCCCACGAGCTGGCCGTACGGCTCGCGCAGGGGCCGACCAGAGCCTTCGGCGCCACCAAGCGGGCGCTGGCCCACGCGGCAGGCCACTCGCTGCCCGAGACGCTGGCGCTGGAGGCCGACCTGCAGGACGCGTGCGTGGCCACCGACGACCACGTCCGCGCCACGGCGTCGTTCCTGGCCAAGGAGCGGCCGGTGTTCCACGGCCGCTGACGGCGCTCTCAGGCCCGCGCCAGACAGCCTTCGACGTGGTCGTTGACCAGCCCGATCGCCTGCATCAGCGCGTACGCGGTGGTCGGGCCGACGAACCTGAACCCGTGCCTCTTCAGCTCCTTGGCCAGGGCCGTGGATGCGGGGGTGACGGCCGGCACGTCGGCCATGGTCCGGGGCACCGGAGCCGACGGGTCAGCATATTTCCAGACCAGGTCGGACAGGCCGTCGGGCAGCTCCATCGCCGCCCTGGCGTTGGCCACGGCCGCCTCGATCTTGGCCCGGTTGCGCACGATCCCCGCGTCACCGAGCAGCCGCTCGACGTCCGCCTCGGTGTAGGCGGCCACCTTGGGGATGGCGAAGCCGTCGAAGGCGGCGCGGAAGTTCTCGCGCTTGCGCAGGATCGTCAGCCACGACAGGCCCGACTGGAACGCCTCCAGCGTCACCCGTTCGAAGACCCGGTCGTCGCCCCGCACCGGGCGGCCCCACTCCTCGTCGTGGTAGGCGAGGTACAGCGGGTCCGACAGGCCCGCCCAGGAGCAGCGGATGACCTCGGTCACACGCGGCCGTCCGCGTCCTTGCCGCCCGCGGGGCCATCCTTGGGGCCGCCCGCGGGGCCATCCGGCTTTCCGTCCGCGGGACCGCCCGCGACCCGTACGGACTCCTCCGCCCGGCCCGCCCGCGAGGCGTCCTGCGAACTCTCGCCCCACTCGTCCTCGATCTTGTCCTCGGCCGGGTCCTCGACCTTGTCCCGCTTCTCACCGGGCTCCCGGTCAGCGCGGTCCTGCCCCCCGGCGTCCCCGTCGGCCACCCGGTCCGGCACGGCGGCATCCGGGGCATCCGGGTCCGAGGTCACGGCGTCCGAGGGCGCGGGGTTCGAGGGCGCGGCGTCCGAGGGCGCGGGGTTCGAGGGCGCGGCGTCCGAGGGCGCGGGGTTCGAGGGCGCGGCGTCCGAGGGCGCGGGGTTCGAGGGCGCGGCGTCCGAGGGCGCGGGGTTGTCCGGCGCCGCGGGCTCGATCCAGGTGACCGGCTCGTGCTCGGCGCTGGGCGGCTCCTCCCGCACGGCCGAGGGCACATGGCCGTTGGACAGCGGGTCGGTCTCGACGGGCAGCGCCAAGGGCAGGGCGGGCGGTTCGTGCTCGGTGCGCGGCCCGTTGCCGGGCGCGGCGTAGACCTCCTGCCGGGCGTGCAGCCGGCTCGACAGCAGCTCCGACACCCGCTGCTCCAGGATCGCGATCCTGGTGTCGCGGGCGCTGATGGCGTTGGCGGCGCGGTGCAGGGCCTCGTCGACGCTCTGCGTGTGGTAGCCGACCAGGTTGACCGGCAGGTGCAGCGCCATGAAGTCGACCGCCGTGAGCTTGCCCGCCTCCGGGAGGTTGAGCGGCGGCACGTCGGGCGGGAACTCGGTCAGCTCCCCGCCTCTGCCCCGGGACACCTGGAACACGCCCGCCAGGATGGCGAGCGCGGCGATGGCGAGTATGACCAGCAGCACATTGGCATCGTACTCATACCACCGGGGCACGAGTCCCGCACTTGCCGCACCCGGTGAGCAGCCGGACGCTCAGTCGGCGGCCTCGCTCAGCTCCTCCACGGAGGGCCGGACGGGCTGGGCGCGGGCTTCCAGGCGGGCGAAGGCCTCGTCGACGGTCGTGGTCCAGGAGATCGCGTCGAAGACGTCGGCCCGGCAGAATCCCGCGTCGTACATGCCGCCGACGAGATCCCTGAGCGGCCTGTAGAGCCCCCACGGGTCGAGGACCACGAGCGGCCGGTCGTGGATGCCGAGCACCCTGGCCGTCCACATCTCGAACAGCTCCTCCAGCGTCCCGATGCCGCCGGGCAGCACCAGGAAGGCGTCGGACCTGGCGTCCATCTCGCCTTTCCGCTCGCGCATGTCGGCCGTGACGATCAGCTCGTCGGAGTCCTCGTCGGCGATCTCGATGTCGACCAGGACGCGCGGGATGACGCCGATCGTCCGGCCGCCGGCGGCGCGGGCCGCCCTGGTGATCGCGCCCATGCAGGAGACGGTCGCGCCCCCGCTCACCAGGGTGTGGCCGCGCCGGGCCAGCTCGGTCCCGACCTCCGTCGCCAGTCGGAGGTATTTGTCGTCGATGTGACGGCTGGAGGCGCAGAAGACGCAGATGTTCACGGGGAGCCAGCCTATTGCGGCTCGCCCACCTGCGCCCTGGCGGCTTCCCGCTCCTCGTCGAGCTGCCGCGACCGGTGCAGCTCGGAATCCGTGATGATCTTCACCGCCTCGTCCACGTCGTCGGTGACCTTGATCAGGTCGAGGTCCTGGGGGGCGATCTTGCCGGTGCCGGCCAGCTGGCTCTTGATCCACTCCAGCAGGCCGCCCCAGAACTCCGAGCCCATCAGCACCACGGGGAAGCTGGTGACCTTGCGGGTCTGGACCAGGGTGAGCGACTCGAACAGCTCGTCGAGCGTGCCGAACCCGCCGGGCAGCGCGATGAACCCGCACGAGTACTTCACGAACATGGTCTTGCGTACGAAGAAGTAGCGGAACTCGATGCCGAGGTCCACGTAGTCGTTCATGCGCTGCTCGAACGGCAGCTCGATGCCGAGCCCCACCGACACGCCGCCGTCGACCTCGGTGGCGCCCCGGTTGGCCGCTTCCATGACGCCGGGCCCGCCCCCGGTGATGACGGCGAAGCCGGCCTGCGCCAGCGCGATGCCCAGCTTGCGGCCCGTCTCGTAGTCGGGTGTCTCCTCGGGGGTCCGCGCCGAGCCGAACACGGTGACCGCCCTGGGCAGCTCGGCGAGCTGGCCGAAGCCCTCGACGAACTCCGCCTGGATGCGCAGCACGCGCCACGGGTCCATGTGCACCCAGTCGGAGGAGCCCTGGCGGGCCAGCAGCCTCTGATCGTGGGTGGATTCGGGGACCAGGTTGCCGCGCACCACGGCCTGTCCCTGGCGCCGTTCGCGGCGATTGGCTCTCATACGGTTCACGCTATCCCCAACAGTTCCTTTGATGTCCGGATCCGGGCTACCCTGCGCCGATAGGCGAGGAACGCCCTCCGGAAGGCGCTCGGAAGAATCTTGAAAAACTTCCCGGTGAACCGGGAACCAGATTTCCCGACCCTTGCGTCTAATCGGCGAGGGTGCTGCTCGGGACTGAAAGTGGCTCTCCCCGTCAAATGGCCGGCGAGGAGAGCCACTTTCATGGTGTCCGGCCTCCAGTGAGCCAGGCGCGCATCGCCCGCTCGCTCTCCACGATCTTCTCCAGCGTCACGTACTCGCCCTTCTGGTGGGCCAGGTTCGGATCGCCGGGGCCGTAGTTGACGGCCGGGACCCCCAGCGCGGAGAAGCGGGCCACGTCGGTCCAGCCCAGCTTGGCCCTCGGCGTCCCGCCGACGGCCTCGGTGAAGGCGGCGGCCACGGGGTGGGTCAGCCCCGGCCGCGCCCCCGGCGCCGCGTCGACGAACGCGACCTCGTACCCCTCGAACACCTCGCGCACGTGCGCCTGCGCGGCCTCGATCGTCAGGTCGGGGGCGAACCGGTAGTTGACCGTGACCACGCACTCGTCGGGGATGACGTTGCCCGCCACGCCGCCGCGCACGCCGACCGCGTTCAGGCCCTCGTGGTACTCCAGCCCGTCGACCACCGGCCGTCGCGCCCGGTAGGCGTTGAGCCTGGCGAGCACGGGCTCGGCGCCGTGGACGGCGTTGACCCCGAACCACGACCTGGCGCTGTGGGCGCGTTTGCCGGTGACCCGCACCTCGGCGCGGAGCGTGCCCTGGCAGCCGCCCTCGATCTCCCCGTCGGTCGGCTCCATCAGCACGGCGAAGTCGGCGGCCAGCAAGCCGGGGTGCTCGCGGGCGACCCGGTTGAGCCCGTTGCGCTCCGCCTCGACCTCCTCGCAGTCGTAGAAGACGTACGTGACGTCGCGGACGGGGTCGGGCACGGTGGCCGCCAGCTTGAGCGCGACGGCCACCCCCGCCTTCATGTCGGAGGCGCCGCAGCCGTGCAGGAGGCCGCCCTCCACCCGGCTGGGCAGGTTGCCGGCCACGGGCACCGTGTCGAGATGCCCGGCGATCAGCACCCGCTCCGCGCGGCCGAGCCCGGTGCGGGCCACCACGGTCTCCCCGGACCTGTCGACCTCCAGGTGCGGCAGCCCGCGCAGGGCCTGCTCGACCAGCCCGGCCAGCACCTGCTCGGCGCCGCTCACCGAGGGGATGTCGACGATGGCCGCGGTCAGCGTGCGGACGTCCTGCGTCAGGTCAAGCATCAGGTGTTCACTCCGTGTTCGCGCAGCACCTCGTCGATGGCCGGTGACAGGGTGCTCACTTCCGTCATGGCCCCGGAGCCTATCCCGCCGGGTAGGTTCTTCAGCGTGCACCTGCGCTTCTCACGAGGAGTCATCACCATCGCGGCCATCGTGCTGGTCCTCGCGGTGGGCATCTCCTTCGGCGTCTACCAGTTGCTCAAGCGCGCCCCCAAGCCCCTGGCCGTCCCCGAGGCCAGCTGCGTCGTGCGCACTCCCGACGACGAGCGGGAGATGGACATCGAGCAGGCGCAGATCGCGGCCACCATCGCGGCCGTGGCGGCCCGGCGCAAGCTGCCGGAGCAGGCTGTGGTGATCGCGTACGCGACGGCGCTGCAGGAGTCCAAGCTCTACAACGTCGAGTACGGCGACCGCGACTCGGTCGGCGTGTTCCAGCAGCGGGAGTCGCAGGGGTGGGGCACCAAGAAGCAGATCATGGACCCCGTCTACTCCACCAACCGGTTCTTCGCCGCCCTGGAGAAGGTCAAGGGCTACCGCAAGATGCCGGTGGCGGAGGCGGCCCAGGCGGTGCAGCGCTCCGCGGCGGGCTACGCCTACGGCCCGCACGAGGAGGAGGCCAGGCTCCTGGCCGCGGCGTTCACCGGGCGGGTCCCGCGCGCCGTCCACTGCTGGTACCCGCCGAAGGACGCGAAGGCGGGCGGCGAACAGGCGGCGGGCGAGCGGACCGCCGCGCCGCGCCCCAGGACGGCCCAGGCGCGCCGCCAGCTCAAGCGGGCCCTCGGCAGCACCGCCGTGACCGACCGCAGACGCGGCTGGCTGATCGCCGCCTGGTCGGTGGCGCACGCGCAGAAGTACGGGCTGAGCCGGGTGGAGTACGCCGGCGCCCGCTGGTCCAACGACCAGCGGGTCGAGGACTGGCAGGATGTGAGCGCGGCCGGCGGCAGGACCGTCGAGCTGGCCTGACGGCGACGACCGGGGCCCGCCTGCCCCTGGCCGGTTCTGACTAGGACGACGCGCGGCTGATGATGCCGATCGACCCGGGCGGCAGCGGCTGCGCGTACGCGGCCGTCCACGGCTGGCCCTGCACCCGCGCGAACGACAGCAGCCGCCCGTCGGTCGCGCGGTAGTCGGCGAAGTCGAGCAGCCCCCGGTCGGGCATGCCCGTGCTGCCCTCCGACCGGAACGCGCCGGTGCCACGCTCCAACGGGTGGAACTCGACGTCATCCATGATCAGGCTGCTCCGCGCGGGGACCATCCCCTGGGTGGGCACGTCGGTCCAGAGGAGCACCTCCAGGTGCGGCGGCTGGCCGGGAGCCCTGCCCTTGCGGATCTCGACCGTCAGCCACTGGGTGCGGCGGGCGCTGTCGCGCAGGCGGTACTCCATCCACTGCTGGCCCTGCCATGACACGTACAGGGCGCCGATCACGCGCACCGGCGAGCCCAGAACGTCGATCTTGTCGCCCACCCGGAGCGTGCGCGGGTCGGTGTAGTCGGTGCCGGCCTGCCGTGCGGCGGCGACCGGCGCCGGCAGCGGGGGCTCGACGGGAGCGACCTCGACCGGCATGTCGGCCGCCGTGCGGTCCTTCCTGTCCTGGCGCAGGGTGGCCAGGAACGCTCCGAGCAGGAGAAGGACGGTGGCGATGCTCAGCCCGAGAACGACCATGGAGGTCATGCTCATCGTTCGGCTCGCTCCACTCGCGGTTCGCCTCGGCGAACGCCCGGTATCTACTTGTGCTGCGGTATATGCGGCTCGCCCCTTCCCTCCGCAGGAGGGAGCGTTTGAGGGGCGATCCTACTGGAGGCGGCGCACTGCCGCATCGATGCGTTCGTCCGTGGCCGTGAGCGCCACCCGGACATGCCGCTCACCTGCCGTTCCGTAGAACTCCCCGGGCGCGACCAGAATGCCGTTCTCGGAGAGCGCACCCACCTGGTCCCAGCAGTCGCGGCCGTCGGAGGCCCACAGGTAGAGCCCGGCCTCCGAATGGTCGACGCGCCAGCCCGCCCGCTCCAGCGCGGGCCGCAGCAGGGCGCGGCGCGCGGCGTAGCGCTCGCGCTGCTCGTCGGCGTGGCGGTCGTCGCCGAGCGCGGCGGTCATCGCGGCCTGCGCGGGCTGCGGCATCAGCATGCCGGCGTGCTTGCGGATCTCCAGCAGCCGCTTGATCAGCACGGGGTCGCCGGTGACGAACCCGGTGCGGTAGCCGGCCAGGTTGGACCGTTTGGACAGGGAATGGACGGCGAGCAGGCCCTCATGGGACCCCTCGCACACGTCCGGGTGCAGGATCGACACCGGACGCTCCTCCCAGCCGAGCTCGATGTAGCACTCGTCGGAGGCGACGACCGCGCCGCGCTCGCGCGCCCACGCCACGACCTTGCGCAGGTGCTCGACGGGCAGCACCCGGCCGGTCGGGTTGCCCGGCGAGTTGATCCAGACGAGGTCGGCGTGCTGGGGGCCGAGCGCGAGCAGGCCGTCGGCGGCCGTGCCCGCCGCCCCCGCCAGCCGGGCCCCCACGTCGTAGGTGGGGTAGGCCAACTCGGGGAAGACCACCCGCTTGGCGCCCAGATAGGTCGGCAGCCAGGCGACGAACTCCTTGGAACCGATCACCGGCAGCACGTCGCGCTGGTCCACGCGCACGCCGTGCCGGCGCGCCAGCCACCCCGCCGCCGCCTCGCGCAGCGCGACGGTCCCGTGGGTGTAGGGGTAGCCGGGGCTGTCGGCGGCCCGGGTCAGCGCGTCCTGGACGAGCCCGGGCACCGGGTCCACGGGAGTGCCGACCGACAGGTCGACGATGCCGCCGGGATGCGCGCGGGCGCGCTCCTTGTACGGTTCGAGCCGGTCCCAGGGAAAGTCGGGCAGGTTGTTCACGGTTCTCCAGGATCGTACGTACGACTGAGGACCGCGCACCGCGAACGGCACGCGGCACGGCTCCGCCGCCCCACCGGTGGTGCGGCCCGCGTACGGGCCGCGCCGGCTACTCGCTCTGCGGCGGGAGGGCCGCCACGACCGGGTGGTCCTTCTCGATCTTGCCGACCTTGGACGCGCCGCCGGGCGAGCCCAGGTCCTCGAAGAAGTCCACGTTGGCCTTGTAGAAGTCCTTCCACTGCTCGGGAAGGTCGTCCTCGTAGAAAATCGCCTCGACCGGGCACACAGGCTCGCACGCTCCGCAGTCGACGCACTCGTCGGGGTGGATGTAAAGCATGCGCTCGCCCTCGTAGATGCAATCGACGGGGCATTCCTCGATGCACGCCTTGTCCAGGACGTCCACGCAAGGCTGCGCGATGACGTAGGTCACCTCGAGCTCCTTCTTCTCCGCACCATGGCATGACTCTGACCGCGGTTTGCTAGGCCCTAGTATTGCCGTGCTCACCAGGTGGCTGAAACGGAGGGTGGCAAACTCATGGCCGCTCGTCTCGTGATCACTATCTCAGCAACCGACGTGGGATCGCGCGTCACCACGCGGAGGCGGGTCCCCGGAGGCTTCCGCGACGCCGTGGGCGTCCTCGAATCCTGGGCGGACGGCGTGCTGCGGGTGCGCAAGCGCGACGGCACCGTCGTGGAGATTCCGGAGGAGACGCTGGTGGCGGGCAGGGTCGTTCCGGTCGCGCCTCCTCGACCTGGACAGAAGTAACGGTAAGTATTCATCGTGTGACCGTACGTACCTGCGCCGCCGTAGCCGCCATCCTCGCCAGCGCCGGATGCGGCGCGTCGCCGTCCGCCGACAAGCCCGCGTCCCAGCCGCCCGTCAAGGTCCACGCCGCCTCGCTCAAGGAGGGGTTCGGCACCTACGAACGCCTCGTCCAGGAGGCCCAGCGCGAGGGGGCGCTCACCGTGGTGGGGCTCCCCCGCGACTGGGTCAACTACGGCGAGGTCATCGACACCTTCGCCGACAAGTACGGCATCAAGGTCAACCAGCTCGAACCGCAGGCGAGCAGCCACCGGGCGCTCGACAGCGCCGCGCGGCTCAAGCCCGACGTGTTCGACCTCAGCATCGAGGAGGCGGTCGGCGCGGCCGGCCGGTTCGCCCCGTACAAGGTGCGGGGCTGGCTCGACCTGCCCGACCACGTCAAGGACCCGGCCGGCGCCTGGTACGCCGCCTACGGCGGCTACATGTCCATCGGGTACGACCCGCGCGCGGTGCCCGCCCCCGCCTCCTTCGCCGATCTGACCAGGCCCGGCTACAAGGTGGCGCTCGACGGCGACCCGCTGCGTTCCAGGGCCGCCTTCTCCGGCGTGATGGCCGCCTCCCTGCGCGGCGGGTCGCCGCTGCCGCAGCGCGGGGTGGCGCTGTTCGGCAAGCTCAAGCAGGCGGGGCAGCTCACCTCCCCCGCCTCCGCCAACACCATCGTCACCTGGGACCACGTCAACGCCGCCCGCGCCGCCCGCGACGCCGCCTCCTGGAAGGTGACGATCCCCAGGGACGCGCCGCTCGGCAGCTACCACGTGCAGGCGATCTCCAAGGCCGCGCCGCACCCCGCCGCCGCCCGGCTGTGGCAGGAGTTCCTCTTCTCCGACGAGGGCCAGAACCTGCTCCAGAAGGGGTACGCGCGGCCCGCGCGGGGCGAGGCGATGCTCATGCGCGGCACGCTCGACACCGAGCAGGCGTCCAGGCTCCCGAAACCGCCGGGGCCGCCCGTGCTGCTGACGATCCCGCAGACCGACGCCGGGAAGACCTACGTGAAGAAGCAGTGGGCGAAAAGCGTGGGGTGAGGCCAGTGTGATCAGGTGTGTCGTAGCGACCATCTAGCTCTAAAGTGAACCGACAGCACGGCCACGGGGGCCCGATGTCTCACGATTGAGAGCTGATCGTCTTGCGGTACGACACACCGGGCCTGGAGCGGTGGAACAGTCGCGTCCACGACAGCAGCTTCGGCTACGTCTCCACCCAGGGCGAGCCGCTGGTCGACCTGCTCGACCCGCAGCCGGGCGAGCGCGTCCTCGATCTCGGGTGCGGCACCGGGGTGCTGACCGCCCAGATCGCCTTCCGCGGCGCCGAGGTGCTGGGCATCGACGGCTCGGGCGCGATGATCGAGAAGGCGCTGGCCCAGTATCCGGGCATCACCTTCATCGTCGGCGACGCGCACGACTTCACCGTGGCCCGCCCGTACGACGCCGTCTTCTCCAACGCCGCGCTGCACTGGATGAACCGCCCGGACGCGGTGATCGCCAGCGTGCGGGAGGCGCTGCTGCCCGGCGGCCGGTTCGTCGCCGAGATGGGCGGGGCGGGCAATTGCGCCGAGCTGACCACCGCGATGCTGACCGCCTGGCGCGAGTACGGCCTGCGCGAACCCGAGCTGCCGTGGTACTTCCCCTCCCCCGCCGAGTACGCCCGGCGGCTGGAGGCGGAAGGCTTCGTCGTGCGGCTGCTGGAGTACTTCGACCGGCCCACGCCGCTGGAGGAATGCCCAGGAGGGGCCGGGGACTGGGTGCGGATGTTCGCCCCGTCGGCGCTCGACGGGCTGGCGCCCGATCTCGTCGAACCCCTGCTCCAGCGGGTCAACGAACTCGCGGCCCCGGCGCTGCGCCGGGAATCCGGGTGGATGGCCGACTACGTGCGCCTACGGTTTGCCGCCGTTCGACGCTGATGCGTAGTGCAGGATGCGTAGGGCTGTTTTGCCGGACTATGGTCTCTTCAGTGGGCGGCGAGATGACGGCACGGCGACACGGCGTCGCATGGCCCGCGACGTGGCGGCGTGAGGGGCTGGTGAACGGAACGGGATGAACTTCTGCCTGAGCGACCTCGTACCACCGTTGAGGTGGAGCGACACGTCCACGATCACTTTGCTCACCGGGCAGCCGGGACTGCCCGACGCCTGGTGGCGCAGCCTGCCCATGCCGCGCGTGCTCGCGGCCATCGGCCCCGAGTCGCTGGGCGAGCTGCTCACCGAGATCGCCATCGAGCACTGGCCCGCCGCCGCCGTGGGTGACGTGCTGCCGGCGCTGCACATGCTGGACCCTGACGAGGCCGACGAGCCGTATGTGGCCATCGCGCTCGACCGGGCCGGGTCGTGGCCGGGGCTGCTGGCCCTCACCGGCCGCGAGCTGATGGACCAGCCGTTCGTGCAGGCCCGGCCGGTGCTGACGGCGCTGTTCTCCTCCGCGCTGCTCCGCCTGTCGCCGGCCGCGCCCGTATCGGCGTCCGGCGCGGCCACCCTGGACGAGGAGACCCCGGCCCCCGCGCCCGCCTCCCACGAGCCGGCCCACCCCGTTGATCACCACCCGACGGACGGCGACCAGGAACACCACGCCGCAGAGCACCACTCAGCCGCTGCTCCGGTAGGCGAGGAGCCGGACAGCTCACCCTCCGACGGCGACGCGGCGGAGGAACGCGCCGAGGCCCACGCCGGACCTGATCGCCCCGCGCAGGACGCGGAGCGCGACGCCAAGGCCGACGCAGCCGAGGCCGACGCAGCCGAGGCCGACGACGACCCCGGCCACGAGCACCACGCCGAGGAGCCCGCCGAACCGGACCCGGTCGCGCAGAACGCCTCTCCGGGTCCTGGCCCGCAGAACGACGGACCCGGCCCGGCCGAAGAAGGGGACGGGGCGGCGGAGGGTGAGACGGAGGACGAGGAGGCGGATCTGCCGCGGCTCATCGAGGCGGCGTTCGCCCACCTGGACGACAAGAGCTGGGCCGTGGCCCAGAACCGGGTGTTCACGGATCAGCCGTCGGCCGTGGACCAGCTCGCCAAGCTGTTCGCCGTGCCGCCCACCGAGATCGCCGCCACCGAGGACCGGCTGCGCGCCATGCTGGACGAGTGGCTCGCCAGCGACGAGGCCGCCCCGTACCGGGCGCATCTGGAGGAGCTGCGGGAGAAGATCGGCCCGTCCGCTCCCAAGGAGCGGCTGATCCAGGCCGCCGACTGGCACGGGCGGGAGATCAAGGCGCTGGAGGTGCCCGCCTGGCAGTTCGTGCTGGCCACGCTGCCGGACCGGCCGCTGCCGGCGCGCAAGCCGGTGCCGCCGTCGGCGTTCAGCGCGCCGTACGGCCCGCCGCCGGCCGCTTTCGCCCCGAAGCAGCCGCCGCATCCGGGGTTGCCGCCCGGGTTCGTGCCGCCTGATCCGGTGCCGTCCCAATTCCAGGCGTTCGCCCCGGCGGTGCCGGTGCAGAGCGAGACGAACGGCGCGGGCTCCGGTGAGCAGCCGGGCAAGCCGTACCAGCCGCTCAAGGACGTCTCCCAGACCAGGCGCTGCTTCCGCCAGCCCGACGGCCGGTGGTGGCTGCGCGTGGACGTGACGGCCGAGCAGCTCTCGGGCGGCGAGTGCGCGCTGCCGACCGGGTTCGCCGCGTACCTGGGGCTGTCGCCGGGCGAGAGCAGGACGGTGCGCAGCGCCGCGGGTGAGCTGACCATGACCTGGCACGGCCGGCCGGTGCTGGAGTCGATCGACCGGCTCCTGGCGGACGTCGGCGCCAAGGAGGGCGGGCACCTGTTCCTCACGCTGTCGGACGAGGGCGTGCTGCGCGCCCGCCACCTGCCGGTGGCCGCGGCCGGAGCGGAGAAGATCACCAAGGCGCTCCGCCTGGTCGGCTACACGGCTCCGGGCGGCACCCGCGACCAGGCGGCGCGAGTGATCGCGACCCGGATCGGCATGACGGGCCCGGTCAACCTGCCGGACCTGCTCACCAGGCTCCGCGAGCGCGGGGACCGCGACCTGCTCCACCTTCTGGACTGATGCCGTGCCGCGGCTCGCGATCGGCCCTGAGTTTCCCAGGGAGCTCGGCGCACTGGCTCAGCCGGTGCGCAGGGACGTCGTGGTCGCGCTGAGGCGGTTCCTCGCGAACGTGGCGGGCGCCCCGCACCCCGAGTCGGTCAGGGGCGCCAGGGACGCGCGGGTGGCGACGCTCCGGCTGGCCGAGGGCCGGCGGGGGGTGGTGGTGCGCCGGCGGGACGTCTATTGGCTGCGCACCGTGCTGCCCGACCCGGAGGCCTGGTCGTACGCGGCCCGGCACCGTTACGGCGTCAACCCGGTGCTCGGCGTGGTCGAGGAGTGGGACGCCGAGTCGCTGGAGCGGATCGAGCCGGCGTTACGCAGGTCGGCGGGCGGCTCCCGGCTGTTCGAGGCGATCTGCGACGGCGACCTGCTGGCGCTCGGCATCGACGTGCGTGCGCTGCCGCTGGTCCGGCTCATCACCACCGAGGCGGACGTGGCCGCGCTGGAGCCGCTGCTGCCGCCCACCCAGTACGTGCCGCTGGCGGTGCTGGCCAGGGGCGGCACGCTGGCCGAGGCGTGGCGGGAGCTGGACGGCTGCCGCGCCTTCGAGGAGGATCCCGAGGAGCGGGTCGACCCGGAGGACTTCCACCGGGCGCTGCTGCGCAGCCCTGACCGGGCCGCGTTCGCCGCCGACAGGGCGGAGCTGGACCGGCTGCTGACGGAGCCGGGCTGGTGGGTCTTCCCGCACCCGCCGCAGCACCGGCTGGCCAGGGCCCGCTACGACCATCCGGTGCTGGTGGTGGGCGGGTCCGGCACCGGCAAGACGGCGGTCGCGCTGCGCCGCGCCGCCCACCTGGCGGCGCACGGCAGCGGGCCGGTGCTGCTGGTGACGTTCTCGCAGGGGCTCTGCGACGAGCTGTCCGGCCGGCTCGACCGGCTGATCCAGGACGAGCTCGTACGCAAGCGCATCGAGGTGGACAACCCGGAGCGGCTGGCGATGCGGCTCGTGGCCCAGGCGGAGGGGCGTCGCCCGGCGCTGGTCGGGCCGGGCGCGCGGACCATGGACGAGCTGATCGACGAGGCCCGCCTGCTGCTGTCGAGGGAGACCGGCGACCTGCTCGACGACGTCGAACCGGGGCGCAAGCCGTACCGGCACATCGTGGTGGACGAGGGGCAGGACGTCAGCCCGGCGCAGTGGCGGCTGCTGCGGGCGGCGGCGCCGCGCGCGGCCGACGACCTGTTCATCGTGGGCGACCCGCACCAGCGCGTCACCGACACGCGGGTGACGCTCGCCGCCGTGGGCATTCCGGCCATCCAGTTCTCGCTCAAGGTCTCCCACCGGTTGTCGCGTGAGGTGCTGGCGTTCGCGGTCCGGGTGCGCGGCGGGGGGCCGGCCGACGGGCTGGTCAAGGGCATGTCGGCGCTGTACGGTTTCCGGTCGGCGCGGTTCGGGTCGCGGCCGGTGGTCCGCGGGTACGCGAGCGCGGAGGCGGAGCTGGCCGGTCTGGCGCACACCGTCGCCGCCTGGCTGGACGAGGGCGTGCCCGCCGACGCGATCGCGGTGGGGGCGCGCAACCAGGAGCTGGTCCGGGCCGCCAAGCGGACGCTGCGTGACGTGCCCGTGCGGGTGTCGACGTTCGCCGGTCTCAAGGGGCTGGAGTTCGAGCGGGTGGCGCTCATCGGGGTGGCCGAGGGCGTCGTGCCGGAGCGGCCTCCCGAGGAGCCCGGCGCCCGGGCGCGCGCGCTGCAGCGGGAACGGAGCATGCTGTACGTGGCCTGCACCCGGGCCCGGTCGATGCTCTATATCTCTCATTCCGGACGAGGGAGCCCTTTTCTGTCCTTCTGATCACATAGTCTGAACTGCGGATATCTATCGTTGCCGGTTGGACCCCAATGAACCTCAGCTTGAGCGACATCGCGCCACCACTGCGGTGGACCGCACCTGGTCAGATCGCACCGATCGCGGAAGAGTCACAGCTGCCCGAGGCGTGGTGGCAGGCGATCCCGTTCGACCGGGCGTGCGCCATCGTGGGCACCCAGGCCGTGGCGGGCCGGCTCGCCGACCTCGCCGTTGCCTTCTGGGGGCATCTGGTGCTGGGCGACATCCTGCCCCTGCTGCGCTTCTCCGACCCCGCCGAGGCCGAGCGGACGCCGGAGACGCTCGGCAAGGACGTGGTGCAGAAACTGTTCAGCGGCGTGTTCGACCGGCTGCTGGAGCCGGCCACGACCGCCGTGCCCGGTCCGGTCCAGCAGGACAAGCCGCTGCCGGAGCTGATCGACGGCGTGTTCGCGACGCTGGACGAGCGGCAGCGGGCCATCGCCCGTGACCGGCTGTACGCGGCCGACCGGGCCACGCTGGACGAGCTGGCCCAGCGCTTCTCGGTGACCAGGGAGCGCATCCGGCAGATCGAGCGCGACCTGCGCGACCACGTGGAGCTGTGGCTGGGCGGGCCGGAGGCGGCGGCGCTGGTCGCGCACGTCACCTGGCTGCGCGGCCGGCTCGGCTCCGCCGCGCCCGCCGACGACCTGACGGCCGCCGTGCCGTGGCACCGGGCCGAGCTGCGCACGCTGGGCATCCCGGCCTGGCGGTTCGTGCGCACGCTGCTGACCGGCTACGAGCAGGCCGACGGCTGGCTGGTCGCGGGCGGCGCCGACGACCTGCGGGAGAAGACCCGCCAGTTGTTCGCCGACGGGCCGCACCCGCTCACCGAGGCGGTGACCATGGTGGCCCAGCTCGGCGTCCGCGAGGACGTGGCGGAGCGGTGGATCCTCGCCGTGCCGCAGCTGCGGGTGCTCGACGGGCACGTGGTGCCGTGGCCGCGCAGCATCAACGACAAGGCGGAGGCGGTGCTGGCGGTCTCGGGCAAGCCGCTGGCCCCGGAGGAGATCCAGGAACGCATCGGCGAGGACTACAGCCTGGTCGGCATCCGCAACCAGCTCACCGCCGACGACCGGTTCCTGCGGCTCGACCGCAACAAGTACGGCCTGACCCGCTGGGGCGGCGAGGAGTACCTCGGCATCAGGGAGATGATCGTCAGGGAGATCGAGCGGGCCGGCGGCGAGGCCCCGGTCAACACGATCGTGACCAACCTGACCTCCCGCTACGACGTCAGCGAGAGCTCGGTGCGCGCCTACTCGGGCGGCCCCGGGTTCGAGCGCAGCCAGCGCGGCTGGATCCGGGTCGCGGGCACCTCCCCCACCGGGGAGGGCGGCTCGTACCAGCCCCGCAGGGACGTCTCGGAGACCCGGCGCAGCTTCCGCAGCCGTGACGGGCGCTGGTGGCACCGGGTGGACGTGAACGCCGAGCACCTGCGCGGCTCCGGCTCGCCGCTGCCGACCGGGTTCGCCGCGCACCTGGGCATGGCGCCCGGCGGGTCGCTCACCGCCTCGTCGCCCTCCGGCGACGTGGTCATCAGCTGGCACAACCAGCCGACGATGGGCTCGATCCGCAACGTGCTCGCCGACTTCAAGGCGAGCGAGGGCGACCACGTGTTCCTCACCGTCTCCGACGGCGGCGAGCTGCTCACCCGCTACCTGCCGGCGGCCCCTCCCGGGATGCCGCCGCTGAACCGGGCTCTCTACCTCATCGGCTACACCGCGCCGGTGACCTCCGAGCTGGAAGGGCTGCGGCTGATCGGCGCGCGGGTGGGGCTGCCCGAGACGGCGACCCGCGAGGAGGTTCTCGCCCGGCTGCGCGAGCGGGGCGACCGCGACATCCTCGGCTTCCTCGGAGGATGACGGCTAGGGTCGAGGGATGCTGCGGATCTACGACACGCGCACCCGGCAGGTCGAGGAGATCGCGCCCGCCCGCGGGCTGCGGATGTACGCCTGCGCGCCGCCCGTCCACCGCCGGGCCCACCTCGGCGACCTGCGCCAGGCGCTGCTGTCCGACCTGATCCGCCGGGTCCTGGAACGGCACCGCGTGCGGATGGTGGTCTGCCGCGCCGGCGACGACGCCGGTCACCCGGCCCAGGAGTCCGAGGCGTTCGCCCGCGACGCCGCGGCGCTCAACCTGCGCCCGCCGGAGCAGTCCCCCCGCGCCGCCGACCACGCCGACCAGCTGCTCGGGCTGATCGCCAGGCTGGTCGAACAGGGGCACGCGCACGTCGCCGACGGCCGCGTGGTCTTCGACGCCGCGACCTCTCCCTCGTACGGCGAGCTGTCGGGAGGCGACAGCCCGGACGGCCCGGACAGCCCGGACGGCCCGGACGGCGCGGCGGGCTGGGAGCTGTGGCGGCCCGCGGACGGCGAGGCGGCGTGGGACTCCCCCTGGGGCCGCGGCCTGCCGGGGCCGGACGTCGCCTGCTCGGCTCTGGCACTGCGGCTGCTGGGCGAGCGGATCGACATCCTGACCGGCGGCGCCGAGCTGATCTCACCGCACCACGAGGCCGTGCGCGCCCAGGCGGACGCGGTGACCGGGCACGAGGTGGTGCGGCACTGGGTCCACGGAGCGGGCCTGCTGGCAGAGGGCGGCGAGCCGCCGGAGCTCTCCGCCGTGACGGACGACGGGATCGACCCGCTGGCGGTGCGCCTGGCGTTCCTGGAGCACCACTACCGCCGCCCCCTGGACCTCTCCCCGGCCGCGCTGCGGGCGGCCGACGCGACCGTGCGCCGCTGGCGTGCCCGGGTGGCCGAGTGGTCGGAGTCGCCGAGCGCGCCGATGGCCGCCGCGCACGTCGAGCGGGCCGAGTCGGCGCTCGACGACGACCTCGACACCCCGGCGGCGCTGCGCGTCCTGGCCGAGCTGGAGCAGGACGCGTCGGTGCCGCCGGGCGCGAAGTTCGAGTCGTTCGTGCACCTGGACCAGGTGCTGGCTCTCGACCTGCCCGCCGACATCGGCAGGCCCCGGCCCTGAGGTCCCGCGGCCAGGAGCGGTCGCGGGAAGGGGTCGGGCGGACGGCATGGCAGGAGCCGTCCGCCCGGGTGGCGCCGTCCTGAAGCGGGGGTGTGGACGGTAGCGCGCCATGCGCACGATAAGCAGGTCCCGGGTTGCGTCCGGGTTGCGACCTGTCCCCTCGTGGCCGGACGATGACGTGCGGTGATGGCGGCGAGAGCAGTGGACAAAGGCTGCCAAACTGGGTGCCAGCGTGCGCAAGATGGAGGTTTACGTGAGGTTGAGGCCGTACGCGTGGATGCCGTGGCCGCTGCGGTGGTTCGCGCGGGTGTTGACCGTTCTCGTGGTTATCGCGCTGGTGCTCTCGGCGGTGCTGGTCTACACCGTACGGCAGTCGTTCCCGCAGTTGGAGGGCACGGTACGGCTCCCCGCCCTCACCGGGAATGTGGAGATTTATCGTGATAAATACGGAATCCCGCATATCTACGCCGACACGGCCGAGGACCTCTTCCTGGCCCAGGGGTTCGTGCACGCCCAGGACCGCTTCTGGGAGATGGACTTCCGCCGCCACGTGACCGCCGGCAGGCTGTCGGAGCTGTTCGGCGCGGCCACCCTCGACAACGACAAGGCCATCAGGACCATGGGCTGGCGCCGGGTGGCCGAGCAGGAGCTGCCCGACCTGACCGACCGCACCAGGCGCTTCCTGGACTCCTACGCCCAAGGCGTGAACTCCTGGATCACCGCCAACCCCAACGCCTCCGACCGCAGTCTCGAGTACTCGATCCTCAAGGTGCAGAACGGCGCCTACGAGCCCGAGCCGTGGACCCCGCTCGACTCCGTCTCCTGGCTCAAGGCCATGGCCTGGGACCTGCGCAGCAACCTGGAGGACGAGATCGACCGCGGCCTGGCGCTCGCCGAGCTGCCGCCGGAGCGGGTCGCCCAGCTCTACCCCGGTTACCCCTTCGACCGGCACAGCCCGATCGTCACCCGGGGCACGATCGACCGGGAGCGCTTCGACCAGACCGCCGAGCCGCGCACCCGGCAGGACCCGCGGGCCGACAGGCAGGTGCTCGGGCAGGCGGCGCGGACGCTCGACGCGGTGCCGACCATGATGGGCGCGACCGACCGGGAGGGCATCGGCTCCAACTCGTGGGTGGTCGCCGGCGAGCACACGAAGAGCGGCAAGCCGCTCCTGGCCAACGACCCGCACCTGTCGGCGCAGCTCCCCTCGGTCTGGTACCAGGTCGGCCTGCACTGCCGCGAGCTGAGCGAGGCGTGCCCGTACGACGTGACGGGCTTCTCGTTCTCCGGCGTCCCCGGCGTGATCATCGGGCACACCGACAAGATCGCCTGGGGCTTCACCAACCTGGGCCCCGACGTGGCCGACCTGTTCCTGGAGAAGGTCGACGGCGACACCTACCTCTACCAGGGCGAGCAGGTTCCGCTGCAGACCCGCGAGGAGAGGATCGAGGTGGCGGGCGGCGCCCCGGTCACCATCACCGTGCGCGGCACCCGGCACGGTCCGCTCGTCAACGAGGTCATGGGCCAGGTGGAACCCGGCGACGAGGCCAACGCGGTGGCCCTGTCGTGGACCGCGCTCATGCCCGGCCGCACCGTCGACGCGATCTTCGAGCTGAACGCGGCGAGTGACTGGCACGAGTTCCGGGCGGCGGCCGCGCTCTTCGACGTGCCCGCGCAGAACCTGGTCTACGCCGACACCTCGGGCACCATCGGCTACCAGGCGCCCGGCCGCGTCCCGGTGCGCAAGAAGGGCGACGGCACCGTGCCGGTGCCCGGCTGGACCGGCGAGTACGACTGGAACACCGCGCCCATCCCGTACGACCAGCTCCCGTCGGTGCGCAACCCCGCCGAGGGGTTCGTGGTCACGGCCAACAACGCCGTCATCGACCCCCAGCGCTACGCGCCGCTGCTGACCAAGGACTGGTCGTACGGCTACCGCTCGCAGCGCATCCTCGACCTGCTGCGCGAGGAGATCGCCAAGGGGAAGGTGGACGCCGCGACGATGGCCCGCGTCCAGCGGGACGACCGCAACCTGTTCGCCGCGACGCTGGTGCCCGCCCTGACGGCCGTGGACGTGGCCGGCCCCGCCAAGGAGGCGCGGGCGCTGCTCGACGGCTGGGACGGCGCCCAGGACACCGGGTCGGCCGCCGCCGCGTACTTCAACGCCGTCTGGCGGCACCTGCTGGAGCTGACCTTCCACGACGAGCTGCCGGAGGGCGCCCGGCCGAACGGCGGCGACCGCTGGTACGAGGTCGTCGCCGGGCTGCTGGGCGACCCCGAGGACCCGTACTGGGACGACACCCGCACCGAGCAGGTCACCGAGCGGCGGGACGACATCCTGCGCCAGGCCATGGCCTCGGCCTACCAGGAGCTGGCGGAGCTGCTGGGCCCGGACGTGAAGGCGTGGCGCTGGGGCGACCTGCACCGGCTCACGCTCACCCACGACTCGCTCGGCACCTCGGGGATCGCGCCGATCGAGGCGCTGTTCAACCGGGGCCCGCTGGCCGTGGCGGGCGGCAAGGACGCGGTGGACGCGGCCGGCTGGAACGTGCAGGAGGGGTACGCGGTCACGACCGTGCCGTCCATGCGCATGGTCGTGGACCTCGGCGACCTGGACGAGTCCCGGTGGATCAACCTGACGGGCGCCTCCGGCCACGCCTTCCACGACAACTACTGGGACCAGGCCGAGCTGTGGGCCAGGGGCGAGCTGTTGCCGATGCGCTCGGACGCCGCCTCGGTGACCAAGGCGGCCGTGCACACGCTGCGGTTGCGCCCCTGATCAGGAGGTGAACGAGCGCGACTCCCCCACGGCCAGGTCCCACAGGCGCTCACGCGGCAGGCCGTGGGCCGCCCACTGCTCCCGGGTCCACTCCAGCGGGCGCAGCAGCGGCTCGCCGGACAGGACGAACGTGCCCCAGTGCATGGTGGCCATCCGGCGCGCGCCCACGTCCAGGAAGGCCCGCACGGCCTGCGGCGGGTTCACGTGGGCCGGCTCCATCGCCCAGGGCGGCTGGTAGGCGCCGATCGGCATCAGCGCCAGGTCCAGGCCGGGGTGGCGGTCGCCGATCTGGGCGAGCCGCTCGCCGTAACCGGTGTCGCCGGCGAAGTACACCGACCCGTCGATCACCCATCCGCCCCACAGCGTCTTGCAGAAGTCGAAGAGCCCACGCCTGCTCCAGTGGTGGGCGGGCACGAACTCGAAGCTCACCCCGCCGACGGTCGCCGATTCCCACCAGTCCAGCTCGATCACCTCGGTGAACCCCCGGCCGGTGAACCACCTGCCGAGCCCGGCCGGCACGAGCATCGGCGTCCCCCTCGGCAGCCTGCGCACGGTGGGCCAGTCCAGGTGGTCGTAGTGGTCGTGGCTGATGACCACGGCGTCGACAGGCGGCAGGTCCTCCCAGGCGATGCCGGGCGGGGTCAACCGGGCCCGCACGCCGGGGATGCGCCGCGACCACACCGGGTCGGTCAGGATGGCCAGGCCGCCCGTCCTGATCAGGTACGTGGCGTGCCCGACCCAGGTCACGGCCGTCTCCCCTGCCGCGACCGGGGGCAGCCCGCCGCGGGCCACCGGGATGCGGGCGGCCTCGTGCAGGTCGGGCGGGAACACACTGTGCCAGGCGATGCTGATCGCCTCCCGCAGCCCTGACGGGGCGTAGGTGAGGCGGTCCCGGTAACTACCTGGCCTCTTCGGAGCACGGATGATCTGCGTCATGCGGACCCCCTGCCCTGCGTGCTGGATCAGTCACCCACGGGGAGAGCCGTCCGCGCGTCCGCGCCAGCGCGGCGGGACGCGCCGGTACCCGCCCTCGTCCAGGCCGGCCAGCCGCTCGAAGGGGTTGTAGGACGCCTGGTCGCCGCAGACGACGACGGAGACGAGCATGGCGACCAGATACAGGGGCAGCAGGGGAAGGCCGGCGCAGCAGGCCCACTGGGTGGCGTGCCGGTTCTCGTGACCGATCAGCGTGTCGTCGAGGTGGTCGCGCCTGGTGATCACCACGTTGCCGACCGTGAACGCCCCGGCGATGGGGAAGCGGTAGCGGTAGCCGTGGGCGAGGACGAGCCCATAGGGCCCGGATCGCCTGGTCGCCCCGCCGACCATGGCGATGAGCAGGCCGAGAGGAGTGGTGAGATTAACGAAATTGACGATTCGCCGGAACCGATATCGCCTGTCCATGCGTCTGAGTCTTGACCAATCTTGTCAAATCGGAATAATGATTTGCGTCCTGAAATCTCCTAGAAGAGCAGGATTATGAGATCCACCATCCTGGGCGCGCTGCTCGGAGCCGCAGCACTGGCCGGAGCAGGCGGAATCGCGATCACCCAGACATCAGCCACCGACCCCTTATCCTTCACCGGTTCTCCAGCCGCCGCGGCGGCGTTACCCGCCACCACACCCCCCGGCAACGGGGCGTACGTGGCGAAGACCGAGATCGTCGACAGAGACGGCATGTCCTATCTGGACGTCTCCGTGACGTACGGAACCGCGGCCAAGTTCAGGGTCAAGCAGCGGGTCTGCAAGCGCAAGTCCTGCCGCACGCTCACCGTCGGGCTGACGGTGGCGGCCGGATCCGGCCAGGTCAGCAAGCGGATCGGACGCGGCGACTTCTGGCTGCGGGGCAAGCCGAGGATCAGGATGTGGCCGCTGCCCGGCCCCACGGTCACCGTCACCGCGCCGCCGGTCACCGTCACCGAGACCGTCACCGCGACGGTCACCGAGACGGCCACGTTCACCTGCCAGCCGGCGCCTCCCTCGGAACCGCCCACGTCAACGCCACCGGAGGACCCCACGGTGGACCCGACGGTGGACCCGACCGCGGACCCGACCGTGACCCCCACGGTCGATCCCACGGTCACGCCCAGTCTGCCTCCTTCGGTGCCTCCTTCGGTGCCTCCTTCGGTGCCGCCGACCATCACGGACCCGCCGACGGACGTGCCGACCGACCTGCCCACGAGTTCGCCGACGGACCTGCCGACCGACCCGCCGCCGGACCTGCCGACGGTCGAGCCGACCGAGATCCCGACGTGCCCGGGGCCGACCGACACCCCCACCGACACCCCCACCGACGGACCGACGGACGTGCCGACGGACGCGCCCACCGACCCGCCGACCGACCCGCCCACGGACACTCCGCCCCCGTCGGAGACCGTGACGCCGCCGGTGCGGTGACCGCGCTCTCCCGGTCCGGCGGCCTCCCTTCCTCCGCCGGACCGGGAGAAACGCAGAGTTATATTTATCCGCTCTTATATTGCCTGCCCTGACAAGTCAGCAATTGACCTGTCGTGCTATCGCGCAGCGCATTCACGCCCCCGGCACGCCTATTTCGCCGGGCCGAGCCCGCGACTCTCCGGATATCCGCGCAGCAGCCACGAACCCCCGGTCGAGGGCGACATCAGGAATGCCGCGACGACCGCCGCCATCCCGCCGTACAGATACACGTGCCCGGCCAGGTTGCCGGAGATGACCAGGTCGCCCGCGCCCAGCTGGACCGAGAACGCCATCGACACCAGCAGCCATCCGGCCGACGTGACGGCCGCCGGCGCACGGCCGCGCATCAGCTTGCCCGCCCCCAGCGAGACGCCGAAGACCAGGAGCACCCAGAGCACCGCCGAGACGACCGGGAACCCCGGCCACGCGCCGTGCGTGAACCCGCCCACCACGCCCATGACGACGCCCAGGACGAAGAGCATGCCGTAGGCGGCTCCTCCCAGCGCCGACTCGGCCTGGCTGCGTTGCTCCATGTCGATCGAGGTTAGTGGATCCCGGCGAACAGATCGTTCTCGCGTACGTGCGGCTCGCCGAGACCGCCGGTCTCCGGCGGCGGGCCGGGCACGGCGGGACCGCGCTCCCCGATGGCCAGCGCGAAGTGCTCGACCCCCCGTACCTCCTGACCGATGTCGTTGGAGAGCGCGAACCACGGCTCGGCGACCGTGATCTGGGTCCGGTGCGCGCGCATCGCCGCGACCTTGTGGCCGAGCCAGGGCCGGGCGTCGATCTCCGTGGTGACGGCCTCGTCGGGGTCGCCGAACGGCAGGTCGTCCACGCTCGCGACCGTGAACGGGGTCCCCGCCTCCCGCAGCGCCTCGTTGGACCGGAGCAGCACCGACCTGGGCGTGGCCGTGTGGTAGAACTTCGCGATCCGCCACGGCTCGCCCTCGCCGAAGCCCGGGTCCGCCGCCAGCTCGAACGCCCGCCGGGAGACGCGGTGGGCCTGGATGTGGTCCGGGTGACCGTAGTGTCCGTTCTCGTCGTACGTGACGAGGACCTGGGGCCGCACCTCGCGGATGACCGTGACCAGCTCGGCCGCGGCCTCGTCCACGTCGGCCTGCCAGAACGCGCCGGGCCGGTCGTTGGTGGCGGCCCCCATCATCCCGGAGTCGCGCCAGCGCCCAGGACCGCCCAGGAAGCGGTGGTCCTCGACGCCGAGCGCCTCGCAGGCGGCGGCCAGCTCGCCGATCCGGTAGTCGCCGAGCGCGTCGTCCTCCACGGACGCCAGGTGCGAGAGCTCGACGGGGATGATCTCCCCCTCCTCGCCCAGCGTGCAGGTGACGAGCGTCACGTGGGCGCCCTCGGCGGCGTAGCGGGCCATCGTGGCGCCGGTCCCGATCGACTCGTCGTCGGGGTGGGCGTGCACCAGCAGCAGCCGTCGGTCAGTCATGGTCCCGAGCGTAACAACTGGCAGGATTGGCCCCATGAGTGAGAGCTTCCCGCGCCTGTCCGCCAGGACCCGCCGCTTCACCCTGGGAGTGCCCAGAGGCTTCACCCTCTCCCCCGACGGCTCTCGCGTGCTGTTCCTGCGCACCGGGTCGGGGACCGACCCGGTGACGTGCCTGTGGGAGCTCGACACCGAGACCCAGGTCGAGAGGCTGGTCGTCGACCCGCGTTCGCTCGACTCCGGCGAGGAGGACCTGCCGCCGGAGGAGCGCGCCCGCCGCGAGCGCAGCCGCGAGCAGGCGGGCGGCGTCGTGTCCTACTCGACCGACGCCGACGCCACCACGGCGGCGTTCGCCCTGTCCGGCGGCCTCTACGTGACCGACCTGGCCGCGGCGCGCACCCGCCGGCTGGAGACCGCGGGAGCGGTGATCGACCCGCGGCTCTCCCCCGACGGCCGCCGCGTCGCCTACGTCACCGGCGGCGCCCTCCACGTCCACGACCTGACCACCGGCGAGGACCGCGCGCTGGCCACGCCCGAGTCGGAGACGGTCACCTACGGGCTGGCGGAGTTCATCGCCGCCGAGGAGATGGGCCGCATGCGCGGCTTCTGGTGGTCGCCGGCGGGCGACGCCCTCCTGGTGGAGCGGGCCGACGAGGCCCCGGTCCAGACCTGGTACATCGCCGACCCGGCCAACCCGGGCCGCCCCCCGACCCCGCAGCGCTACCCCGCCGCCGGCACGCCCAACGCCGTGACCGAGCTGTTCGTGCTGGGGCTCGACGGGTCCAGGGTCACGGTGCCGTACGAGCACGAGTACCTCGCGACCGCGGCGTGGGACTCCCACGCGCTGTCGATCGTGACGCTCTCCCGCGACCAGAAGACGATGCGGCTGCTGTCGGTCGACCCGGAGACGGGGAAGTCCACGCCGGTGCGCGAGGACCGCGACCCGGCCTGGGTCGACGTCGTCTCCGGCGTGCCCGCCCACCTCGACGACGGCTCGCTGGTCTGGGTGGCGGTCGCCGACGGCGGCCACCGCCTGTTCGTCGGCGACCGCCCGGTCACCCCGCCGACCCTTCAGGTGCGCGCGGTGCTCGACGTCGACCACGACAGCGTGCTGTTCAGCGCCAGCGGCGACCCGACCGAGATCCAGCTGTGGACCTGGGACGGCCACTCGCTGCTGCCGGTCTCCACCGGGTCGGGCGTCTTCACCGGCCGGATGGCGGGCGGCGTCGGCGTGCTCACCGAGCAGAACCTCGACACCGAGGGCGTCACCACCACCGTCGTGCGCCGCGACGGCGTCGCCGTCCCGATCCCCTCCTACGCCGAGCGTCCCGGCCTCGACCTGCGCGTCTCGCTCGGGCGTTCCGGCCGTCGCGAGCTGGCGACCGCCGTGGTGCTGCCCTCCTGGCACGAGCCGGGCTCGCGGCGGCTGCCGGTCCTCATGGACCCGTACGGCGGACCGCACGCCCAGCGGGTGCTCAACAGACGCGGCGGCTTCCTGGAGAGCCAGTGGTTCGCCGAGCAGGGTTTCGCCGTGGTCGTGGCGGACGGCCGGGGCACTCCGGGGCGCGGGCCCGCGTTCGAGCGGGCGGTGCTTAACGACCTGGCCACGCCCGCGCTGGAGGACCAGATCGACGCCCTGCGGGGGGTCGCCGAGCAGTACCCCGACGACCTCGACCTGGACAAGGTGGCGATCCGCGGGTGGTCGTTCGGCGGGTTCCTGGCGGCGCTGGCGGTCCTGCGCAGGCCCGACGTGTTCCACGCGGCCGTGGCGGGCGCGCCGGTGACCGACTGGCGGCTGTACGACACCTGTTACACCGAGCGCTACCTCGGGCATCCCGGCGAGCAGCCGGAGGTGTACGACAAGTCCTCGCTGTTCGGCGACGCCGCCGAGCTGGAGCGGCCGCTGCTGCTCATCCACGGGCTGGCGGACGACAACGTGGTGGCGGCCCACACGCTCCGCCTGTCGTCGGCGCTGCTCGCGGCCGGGCGGGCGCACACCGTGCTGCCGCTGTCGGGCGTCACGCACATGACGCCGCAGGAGGTCGTGGCGGAGAACCTGATGCTGCTCCAGGTCGACTTCCTCAAGAGGTCCCTGCACCTCTGAGCGGCGCGACGGACCACGGTCTCCCGCGGAGGCAGACCGTGGTCCGGGGTCAGGTGGAGGCGCGCACCGGAGCGGGATCGGCCGGGGCGCCGTGCCAGCTCTGCCACAGAGCGGCGTAGGAGCCGCCCGCCGCCACCAGCTCGTCGTGGGAGCCCAGTTCGGTGATCCGGCCGTCCTCCACCACCGCCACCCGGTCCGCGTCGTGCGCGGTGTGGAGCCGGTGCGCGATGGCGATGACCGTGCGCCCGTCCAGCACCGCGGCGAGCGAGCGCTCCAGGTTCCTGGCGGCCCGGGGGTCGATCAGCGACGTGGCCTCGTCCAGCACCAGCGTGTGCGGGTCGGCGAGCACGAGCCGGGCCAGCGCCAGCTGCTGCGCGTGCGCGGGTGAGACCGTCAGGCCGCCGGAGCCGACCACCGTGTCGAGCCCGTCGGGCAGGCCGAGCGCCCAGTCCAGGGCGTCCACGGCGGCGAGCGCGTCGCGTACCGCCTCCTCGTCCGCGCCGGGGCGGGCGATCAGCAGGTTGTCCCTGAGCGTGCCCTTGAACACGTGGTGCTCCTGGGTGACCAGCGCGACGTGGCCGCGTAGCTCGGCCGGCGGCAGCTCCACCAGCGGCACGCCGCCCACCGTGACGGTCCCGGCGCGGGGCCCGTGGATGCCCGCGAGCAGCCTGCCGAGCGTCGACTTGCCCGCGCCCGACGGCCCCACCACGGCCAGCCGCTCGCCGGGCCGCACGGTCAGCGACACGCCGTGCAGCACGTCCCGGCCCTCCCGGTAGGCGTAGCGCACCTGGTCGGCGCTGAGCCGCTCGTCGGCGGGCCGGCCGCCGGCGGGCTCCCGGTCCTCGGGCACGTTCGCGACGCCGAGCAGCCGCGCCATGGACGCCCCACCGACCTGGAGCTCGTCGACCCACATGAGGAACCGGTCGAGCGGGTCGACGAGCTGCTGGGCGTAGAGGACGGCGGAGGTGACCTGCGCCAGCGTCACCCACCCGCCGCTGTGGAGGAACCCGCCGGCCAGCAGCGTCGCCACGACCGGCACCATGTAGCCCAGCTCGACCGAAGGGAACCAGAGGGTGCGCAGCCCGAGCGTGTAGCGTTCGGCGGCGAACGAGCCGGCGATGTCGCGGTCGGCCCGCTCCCGCCGCCGCCGTTCCAGGCCGAGCGCCTCCACGGCCCTGGCGCCCTCCACGGTCTCGGCCAGCCCCTCGGTCATCTCCGCGTACGCGGCGTTCTCGCGCAGGTAGCCGTCCCTGGCCCGGTGGAGGTACCAGCGGGTGGAGAAGTACATCAGGGGCGCGGCCAGCAGCATCGGCAGCATGAGCAGCGGGCTCACCAGCACGATCGCGCCGATGGTGATGACGAACGTGACGGCGGCGATCAGGGTCTCCGGCACCGCGTGCCGTACCGTCCTGGACAGCGAGTCGACGTCGCGCGACGTCCGGGTCAGCAGGTCGCCCGCCCCCGCCCGTTCCACGGTCGACAGCGGCAGGGCGAGCACCCGTTCGACGAACTCCTCGCGCAGCTCGGCCAGCACCTTCTCGCCCAGCCTGGCCGAGGCCAGCACCGCGTACCTGACCAGCACGCCCTGCAGCAGCATGAACCCGGCGACCCCGGCGGCGAACAGCGCCACGTTCACCGCGACGCCGCGCTCGACGTCCTCGACGAGCGCGCCGAGCTGCCACGGCACCACCAGACCGGCGACGGCGGCGAGCGCGTGCAGGGCCAGGGCGGCGGCGAGCCGCCGGGGATACTTCAACGTCAACCGGCGCGCGTAGGCGCGCACCTGCCTCCGGTCGGCGACCGGGAGGATCTCGCGGGCCATCAGGTCTCCCCTCGCGTCACCGCGGCCGCGTACGCCGGGCAGGCCGCCAGCAGGTCGCGGTGGCCGCCCTCGGCCGCGACCCGGCCGTCCTCGACGTAGAAGACGTGGTCGGTCCGGTCCAGCACCAGCGGGCTTGTCGTGCAGACCAGCGTGGTGCGGCCCGCGCGGGCCGCCGCCAGCCGGCCGGCGACGCGCGCCTCGGTGTGGGCGTCGACGGCGCTGGTCGGCTCGACCAGGATGAGCACCTCGGGATCCGCCAGCAGCGCCCGGGCCAGCCGGAGCCGCTGCTGCTGCCCGCCGGAGAACTCCCGTCCCGCCTCCGCCACCTCCGCGTCGAGCCCGCCGGGCAGCGTCTCGACGATGTCCTCGGCGCAGGCCGCGCGCAGCGCCCGGTCGATCCGCTCCCGGGGCGCGGTGCCGCGCACGTCCAGCTCCTCCCGCAGCGGCCCGCTGAACAGGCGGGCGCCGTTGTCGGCCACCAGGATGCGCGAGCGCACCTCGGCCATCGGCAGGGCCGCCAGGTCGGTGGAGCCGAAGGTGACGTCGCCGGTGGAGTAGCGGCCCAGCCGGTCGGCGATCTCGATGGCGTCCTCGGGCCGGGCCGCGGCGAGCGCGGTGAGCGTGCCCGGCTGCAGGGTGACGCCGCTGTAGCTGTCGCGCAGCACGCCGCCCGCGGCGCTGCCCGTGCCGCCGGTCACCTCCGGCTCGATGGACAGGATCCGCACCACCCGGCGGGCGGCCACGTGTCCCTTGGTGAGCCGGTCGGCCGCCTCGGTGATCGTGCGCATCGGCGCGATCAGGAAGACCGCGTACGCGTAGAAGGCGACGAGCTGGCCGACGGTGATCCGGTCGTCGACCGCGAAGGCCGCGCCGACGCTGGTGACGAGCGCGATGAGCAGTCCGGGCAGCACGATCTGGGCGCCTTCGAGCAGCGACTCCACCCGGGCGACGCCGACGCCCGCGTGCCGGACGCGCTGCGACTCCTCGCGGTAGCGCTCGGCGAACACCTGCTCGCCGCCGATGCCGCGGAGCACCCGCAGGCCGGCCACGATGTCGGCGGACCTGGTCGACAGCTCGCCGGCCAGGTCGCGCTGCCGCTTCTGCCTGCGGTGCAGGGGGCGCAGCAGCGGCGCGACCGCCGCCGTCATGACGGGCACGCCGATCAGGACCATGAGCCCGAGCACGGGCGAGGTGGAGACGAGGATCACGGTCACGGTGACGATCGCCATGACGGCCCCGGAGGCGCGCAGCAGGATGTCCATCGAGCCGCCGATGTGCGCGATGTCGGAGTTGCCGACGCTGACGACCTCGCCGGTCGACAGCCGTTTGGACAGGGTGGCGCCGAGCCTGGCCGCCTGCCGGGTGGTCAGCTGGACGGTGCGGTAGGCGGCCGACAGCCAGTTGTAGACGGCGAACCGGTGCCGCATGATCCCGGTGAACGCCTGCACCAGCCCGAGCCCGAGCAGGATGGCCGACCAGCCGAGCAGCGCGCCGGTGTCCTTGACCCGGAGCGCGTCGACGCCCATCCCGATCGCGGCCGGCACCAGGGCCTGGGCGAGCCACCAGGCGGTGGCGAAGGCGATGCCGCCGAGGAGCGCGCGGCGCTGCCGCCGGGCGTTCCACCACAGATAGCGGAACGGGCTGCGGATGTCGGGCGTGCCGGGGTCGGCGTCGGGAAGGCTTCGCATGGCCCGTCAACAGTCGCAAAGCCGCAGGTTGATCGGCAAACCATTTACCCGGAGCGTGTCGATCACCCGACGTTTCGTACAAGGTATGACAGTCTGGGCGCGCCCCCTCACACCCGCCCCATGAGTACGCCAGAATCGTCTCTCGTGGAACACGGGTACACCAACAGCACAGTCGGAGACGGCGCTCTGGTCGTCAAGTGCTATCAGGGGCCCGACGCCGCCGTCCGGCTCCGGACGGAGGCGCGGTTCCTGCGGCGCCTGCGCCGGCGGCTGCCGGTGCCGAGGCTGCACGCGGTCACCGACACCAGCGTGAGCATGGCCTACGTGCCCGGCGTCCACGGTCAGGACCTGCTCGACGACGGCCACCCGGTCGAGGTCCTCGCCGAGTGCGGCCGGGCGCTGGCCCGGCTGCACCGGATGGGGTTCGTGCACGGCGACTACGGGCCGCAGAACATGCTGTTCGACCCCGAGACGTTCGAGGCGGTGGCGATCCTCGACTGGGAGTGGGCGCATCCCGGCCGGCCGGTGGAGGACCTGGCGTGGTGCGAGTGGATCGTCCGCGCCCACCATCCGGAGCACGTGCCCCACCTGCGGCACTTCTTCGAGGCCTACGCGGGGCCGGTGCCCTCGTGGGAGGAGCGGCACGCGTCCATGCTCACCCGCTGCCGCAACCTGCTGGAGTTCGCCGCGCGGTGGGAGCCGGGCGGCGAGGGCGAGAAGCTGTGGCGGCAGCGGATCGACGACACCGCCGACTGGGTGGCCTGATCGCCGCCGGCCCCGACCAGCCGTTCGATCCGAACGCTCCCCCGCCGGGGCCTGCTCCCGGCCGATTCAGCCTTCTCCGGCCGTGACCACCGGCTCCCGAGCCCCGAAAAGCGTTTCCAGATCGGCGAGGAGCACGTCGCCCCGCGCCTGCGCCGCCTCGATGAGATCCCGGTGGAAACCCGTCAGTGAGAAGATCGCGAGCGTCGCCGCCGAGGTGTCGTGGCCCTGCTGCGAAAGCAGCCCTGCGAGCAGGTCCAACCAGTCGAGATCGGCGACCCCCCTCTTGGTGATCGTCGCCTTCGCCTCGCCGATGAGGCCGACGACCGCTCGACCGCCTCGCTTGTCCAGCGCGATGACGTCGATCTCGTGCTTGGCCCGGCCCTTCCCGTCGTTGACCACCGTCGAGGTGACCTGCCCTGCGGCGCGCAGCGCGGTGGCCGACCGACCCCGCAGCCAACCCCTGGCGCACTCCTCGAAGTGCGGGCCGAGGACCCGGGAGTCGAAGGTGGGTCGTGCCCTGCGCCAGGCCTCCGCTCCCTGGCCGGTCTCCACCAGGTCGCGCTGCGGCACGGTGATCAGATTGTGGAACCGTACGATGGGGTCGACCACGCTGATCACCGGACGCCGCTCCCACAACGGATCGCTGTCGTACCGCAGGTAACCTGCGGTGACCAGCGCCTCGATGGGGCGAGTCAGCGACGTGCGGGACAGTTCCAGCAAGCCGCCGATCTTGCTTGGGCTCGTCGCTCCACCGGCGACCGCGTTGATGATCGCGTAGTGCAAAGAGCTTCCCGTGAAGCGCGGGTCCTCTCGGAGCAGATACTCGCTCTCGCTCTCCGAGAACAACGCCTGGCTGGGGTCGAGAGCCGTGGCCGCGACCCAGTCGTCCACCTCCGCGAGAGATTGCGGCGGTGGCACGTTGGCCAGGTTGCGGTAACCCGGGGAACCGCCGTAGACGGCGTGCACCCGTAGGGCCGCGTGCGGATCACCGATGCCCCAGTGGCGAGCCATGGTAGACAAATTGAACGGATGCAGCCGCAGGTCGACGGCGGCGCGTCCGCGGAGTGCCTTCGTGCCGGACAGCAGTTCGTTCATCACCGAGAGCGCCGAGCCGCACACGATCACCCGGCCGCCATCCGGAGCCTCTCCCGCCTGCGACCGGTCGTAGAGCAGTTGCAGCAGGCCGGGCAGTTCAGGGGAGTGCGCCATCCAGTACGGCAACTCGTCGATCACCAGCAACCCGCCCCGACCCGCCGTCAACTCGATGGCCGTGGTCAGGAGGGTCTCCCAATCGGCGTCGGCCATGAGCCCGGGGGCGATTCCCGCGTACCGTGCGATCTCCGTCGCGAACCGCCGCCTGGCGGGGGCCACGCCCTCCTCCGCGACCGCCGTGACGTAGAGACCATGCGCGGTTTCGGCCAGGGCGCGGAGCAGGTAGCTCTTCCCCACCCGCCGCCTGCCGGACACGACGGCCAACCGCAGCCGGCGATCCGGGTGCTCAAGAAAGCTGGTCAACACCGACCATTCCTTCTCACGGGCCAGGACCCGCTGCGGCTTCTCCATCGTGTCACCTCATTTGTATGCTCTGAAACATACTAATCAAGCCCATCGGTCCATCGGCGATTTCGCCGACTTTACAGCCGGACCCTTTTCTGGTTGACATGTGCGAGTCACACTCAGGTCATGTCAGAGGCGCTGTACGGCCGCGCCGCCGAGCTGGACAGGGTGCGGCTGCTCCTCGACGCGGCGCGGGCCGGAGACGGCGGCGCGCTGGTCCTGGCGGGACCGCCGGGCATCGGCAAGACCGCCGTGCTCGGCCGGGCCGAGGCCATGGCCGGCGGGTTCACCGTCCTGCGCGCCCGCGGGGTGCCGCAGGAGACGCGGCTGGCCGGGTCCGGGCTGCACGCGCTGCTGCGGCCGGTGGCGGGGCTGGTCCGCTCGCCGGTGCTGGCGCGGGCGCTACGGCTGGGCGCGGCCGGGGGCGGGATGGCGGTGCCCGCCGCGGTGCTGGAGTTCCTGGCCGAGCTGGCGGCGGCCGAGCCTGTGCTGGTGTGCGTGGACGACCTGCACCTGCTCGACGAGGTCAGCAGGGAGACGCTGGGCTTCGCGGCCAGGAGGGTGTCGGGCGAGCGGATCGCGCTGCTGTTGGCGGTGCGGGACCCGGCCGGGCTGCCGGAGGACGTGCCCGTGCGGGCGCTGGAAGGGCTGGACCCCGCCTCGTGCCGGGCGCTGGCCCACGAGCTGGCGGGCGCGCTCCCCGACGACCTGGACGCCTGCCTGGCCCGCCTGGCGGGGGGCAACCCGCTGGCGTGGCGCGAGCTCGTCGGATCGCTGACGCCCGAGCAGCTCGCCGGGCTGGCCGCGCCGCCCACGGGCCTCCCACCGGGCGGCCGCCTGCACCGCGCGCACGCCGAGCGGCTGGCCCGGCTCCCGCAGGCCACCCGGTTCCTGCTCCTCCTGCTCGCCGCCCACCCCGGGCTGGACACCGAGACTCTCCGCCGGCCGGCCGGGTGGCGGCCCGAGCCCGGCGCCGAGGGGCGGCCGCGCCGGGACCTCCTGCCGGCCGATCCCCTCGCCGTCCTGGCGCCGGCCGAGCGCGCCGGGCTGATCAGGGCGGACGGCGGGCGGTACGTGTTCACGGACGAGACGGTGCGCGCCGTCGCCTACGCGGAGGCGCCGCCGGCCCGCCGCC
>NZ_JAPNNL010000360.1 GCF_027620315.1 Nonomuraea corallina
TGTGGCCGCCGTGCTCGCCCACGGGAGCGCGGACAAGGTCGGCATCGACCGGGCGTTCAACCAGCTCGGCTTCGACTCGCTGACGGCCGTCGAACTGCGCAACCGGCTCAACACCGACACCGGGCTGCGGCTGCCCGCGACCCTCGTCTTCGACCATCCGACGGTACGGGTGCTGGCGGAGCACCTGTTCGAGGTGCTGGCCCCCGCGCAGCCCTCGCCCGAGGACATGCTGCGCGGAGTCCTGGAGCGCGTGGGGTCGATGCTCGTCGGCGTCGAGGACGACGGCGAGAACATCCGCGGCAGGCTCGTCGCCGTGCTGAAGAGCGGACTGGCTCGCTTCGGCACCGAACCGGACGGTTCCGGCCGGCCCGACACCGTGGTGGACAAGATCGACGACGCATCCGATGAGGAGATCTTCGCCCTCATCGACAACGACCTGTGACGTATGACTCCCGTGACTGGAAGGGCCGGAGCGATGGAGAACGAGCAGAAGCTTCGCGATTACCTGAGGCGTGCGACCGTCGAA
>NZ_JAPNNL010000361.1 GCF_027620315.1 Nonomuraea corallina
GTGGATCGCCGCCCGCGGCTGGGACATCTCGGGTGTCGAGGAGGCCTGGGCCGAGCGGCTGCGCGAGAAGGGCTTCGAACGCGTGGAGCCGCGCACCAACGTCGCGACCCCGGTCTTCGACGGCGCCACCGAGGAGGAGATCATCGGGTTGCTCGACCGTACGATCCCCAACCGCGACGGGGGCCGGCTGGTCGAGCGGAGCGGGAAGGCCCGGCTGTTCGACGGGCGCTCCGGCGAGCCGTTCCCCTACCCGATCTCGGTCGGCTACATCTACATCCTCAAGCTGCACCACCTGGTCGACGACAAGATCCACGCCCGGTCGACCGGCCCGTACTCCATGATCACTCAGCAGCCGCTCGGCGGTAAGGCGCAGTTCGGCGGACAGCGCTTCGGCGAGATGGAGGTGTGGGCGCTGGAGGCGTACGGCGCCGCCTACGCGCTGCAGGAGCTCCTGACCATCAAGTCCGACGACGTCCA
>NZ_JAPNNL010000362.1 GCF_027620315.1 Nonomuraea corallina
AGAACGTCGTCGGACTTGATGGTCAGGAGCTCCTGCAGGGCGTAGGCGGCGCCGTACGCCTCCAGCGCCCACACCTCCATCTCACCGAAGCGCTGTCCGCCGAACTGCGCCTTACCGCCGAGCGGCTGCTGGGTGATCATGGAGTACGGGCCGGTCGACCGGGCGTGGATCTTGTCGTCGACCAGGTGGAGCAGCTTGAGGATGTAGATGTAGCCGACCGAGATCGGGTACGGGAACGGCTCGCCGGAGCGGCCGTCGAACAGCTGGGCCTTGCCGGTCTCCTGCACCATGCGGTCACCGTCGCGGTTGGGCACGGTGTTCTGCAGCAGGCCGACGATCTCCTCCTCGTTGGCGCCGTCGAAGACCGGGGTCGCGACGTTGGTGCGCGCCTCGACCTTCTCGAAGCCCTTCTCGCGCAGCCGCTCGGCCCAGGCCTCCTCGACACCGGAGATGTCCCAGCCGCGGGCGGCGATCCAT
>NZ_JAPNNL010000363.1 GCF_027620315.1 Nonomuraea corallina
TACGCCCCCTGACCCGCATTGCCCAACACCCCCGCCAGCGAGGAGAACAACACGAAGAACCCCGGAGGAGACGACACCGTCAACTCATGCAGGAACCACGCCGCATCCGCCTTCGGCCCCAGCACCCCCGCCACCCGCTCCGGCGTCAACCCCTCCACCAGACCGTCATCCAGCACCCCCGCCGCATGCACCACCCCAGCCAGCGGACCCACCGACCCCAGCAGCTCCCCCACCGCCACCCGATCGCCCACATCACACGCCACCACCCGCACCCGGGCACCCGCCCGCTCCAGCTCCGCGACCAGAGCACCCGCACCCGCGGCCGCCCCGCCACGCCGCGACACCAGCACCAGATCCCGCACCCCATGCCGCTCCACCAGCCGCCGAGCCACCAGCGCACCCAGCCCACCGGTCCCACCCGTCACCAGCACCGCACC
>NZ_JAPNNL010000364.1 GCF_027620315.1 Nonomuraea corallina
CGCGGCGGCGAACGCGTTCCTGGACGGGCTGGCCGTGTCGCGGAACGCCGTGGGACTGCCGGCGGTGTCGGTGGCGTGGGGGTTGTGGGACGTGGAGTCGGCGATGACGGGGGCGTTGGGCGCGGCTGATCGGGCGCGGCTGACGCGGGCGGGAATCGCTCCGTTGGGGGTGGAGGAAGGGCTGGCGTTGTTCGACGCGGCTCTGGCAGACGGGGTCGATCCGGTGGTGGTGGCGGCCCGCTGGGACCTGGCGGGTCTGCGTGCCAGGGCGGAGGACGACGGACTGCCGGGGATGCTGCGCGGGCTCGTACGCGCGCCTCGCCGGGCGGCGGGCAACGGGGCCGGAGCCGCCGGCTCGCTGGTGGCCCGGCTGACGGAGCTGGGCAGGGACGAGGCGTTGCGGCTGCTCACCGAGACCGTGCGCGACCA
>NZ_JAPNNL010000365.1 GCF_027620315.1 Nonomuraea corallina
CCGGTGCGGCTGCCCCGCAGCTCGCCCGGATCGATCCCGGCCCGCTCCAGCGCCTCCCAGCACGACTCCAGGAACAACCGATGCTGCGGATCCGTCGCCAGAGCCGTACGCGGACTCATCCCGAAGAACCCCGCGTCGAACTCCCCCGCCTCGTACACGAACCCCCCATGCCGCGTGTACGACTTGCCCACAGCCTCAGGATCCGGATCGAACAACCCCTCCAGATCCCACCCCCGATCACCCGGGAACTCACCGATCGCATCCCCACCGGACGCCACCAGATCCCACAACTCCTCAGGACCCGACACCCCACCCGGAAAACGACACGCCATCCCCACGATCGCCACCGGCTCATGCCTGCGACCCTGATCCTCGGCCAACCGCTGACGCGTCTCCGCCAG
>NZ_JAPNNL010000366.1 GCF_027620315.1 Nonomuraea corallina
CGGCCGGGGCCTAGACCGCCCTGGTCCATGTCGTGGCTGCGAGCGAACGTCTCGCACACGGCGGCTCACTAGTGGAGCACTGGCTACTCAACCGGTCTCGGTTGTCACCGCGCTAGTACCGCCTGTCTCTTCTTCTGGAGGGCCGGGAGTGGGAAGGGGCGGGGGAGAGCTGGGACTGGTTGGACACACTGTTGGGTCCTGAGGAAACGGACCGGCTGGGCCCATCCCCTGGGGTGGGCTCGCTGTCTGTACGACCTCAGTACAGGATCAGGGAAGGACGCGCCCGG
>NZ_JAPNNL010000367.1 GCF_027620315.1 Nonomuraea corallina
GTGCCGGCGTGGGTGAGGCCGTTCTTCCACACGTGGTAGCTGAAGGTGCCGTCGGTGTTCTGGTAGGTGGCGACGAGGTCGTCTTTTCCGTCGCCGTTGACGTCTCCTGCGGCGACGCGGTTGCCGGTGTTGGTCATGGTCCAGCCGCCGGAGTTGTAGTCGGTGGCGCGGTTGAACTCTGTTCCGTTGGAGGTCCAGCGGTAGATGGTCATGGTGTTGTCGCCGTCGTCGCGCATCATGGCGGGTTCGGCTTTGCCGTCGCCGTTGAAGTCGGC
>NZ_JAPNNL010000368.1 GCF_027620315.1 Nonomuraea corallina
TCTCACCCGTCACCACCGTACGAGTGGTGGGGTGACAGCTCACTAGTGGAGCACTGGCTACTCGGTTCAGCGTGACCGCTGCCCGGCTAGTACCGCCCGCCCTCCTTTTGGAGGGTGGGAGTGGGAACGGCGGGTGCGGGGGTCGCGGGGTTCCGGACACACTGTTGGGTCCTGAGGAAACGGACCGGCTGGGCCCACCCCTGTGGGGTGGGCTCGCTGTCTGTACGACCTCAGCACAGGACCAGGGAAGGACGCGCCCGA
>NZ_JAPNNL010000369.1 GCF_027620315.1 Nonomuraea corallina
CGGCCGGGTGAAGGTCTACGAGGCCATCGTCAAGGGCGAGAACATCCCCGAGCCCGGCATCCCGGAGTCCTTCAAGGTCCTCATCAAGGAGATGCAGTCGCTCTGCCTCAACGTCGAGGTGCTGTCCAGCGACGGCATGTCGATCGAGATGCGCGACACCGACGAGGACGTCTTCCGCGCGGCGGAGGAGCTCGGCATCGATCTGTCCCGGCGTGAGCCGAGCAGCGT
>NZ_JAPNNL010000037.1 GCF_027620315.1 Nonomuraea corallina
GGTCAGGGCAGCCGGCCGACGTGGGCGAGCGCCTGCTTGAGCAGCACCCCCTGGCCGCCGGTCATCTCCTGCTGCACCATCGGCGAGGCCGCCTCCTCGGGGGTGAACCACACCAGGTCCAGCGCGTCCTGCCGGGGGCGGCAGTCGCCGCGGACCGGCACGATGTAGGCCAGCGAGACCGCGTGCTGGCGCGGGTCGTGGTAGGGCGTGACGCCGGGCGTCGGGAAGTATTCAGCCACCGTGAACGGCGCCGGCGACGCGGGCAGACTCGGCAGCGCCACCGGCCCGAGGTCCTTCTCCAGGTGGCGCAGCAGGGCGTCGCGGATCCGTTCGTGGTGGAGCACCCGCCCGGAGACCAGGGCCCTGCTGACGGTCCCGTCGGGCGCGATGCGCAGCAGCAGCCCGACGTGGGTCACCACGCCGGTGTCGTCCACCCGCACCGGAACCGCGTCGACGTACAGGATCGGCATGCGGCCGCGCACCGACTCGAGCTCCTCCGGAGCGAGCCAGCCGGGCACGGTCTCGGTAATCTCGGTCACTAGCTGATCGTACTGTTCCCCGGATCGCGGCCGGTCGGCGGAGTCCGGAGCGCGGCGCGTGTCGGCGTAGGCTCACCGGTGTGACGTGGTGGAAGCAGGGAGCCGTCTGGTGGCAGGTCTACCCGCTGGGTTTCACCGGCGCCGAGCCCGCGGCCCCGCCGCCCGGCACGCCGGTTCGCCACCGGCTGCGGCACCTGGAGGCGTGGCTCGGCTACGCCGCCGAGCTGGGCTGCTCGGCGCTGCAGCTCGGCCCGATCTTCGCCTCGGAGACGCACGGCTACGACACGCTGGACCATTTCCGCGTCGACCCCCGGCTCGGTGACGAGGCGGACTTCGACCGGCTGGTTCGCGCCGCCGGCGACCACGGGCTGCGGATCGTCCTGGACGGGGTGTTCAACCACGTGGGCAGGGGTCACCCGAGGTTCGCCGATCCGGGTTCGGCGCACTGGTTCGTGTCCCGGGACGGCGGCCACGCCACGTTCGAGGGCCACCACGGGCTGGTCGAGCTCAACCACGACCATCCCGAGGTCCTGGAGTACGTGGTCGGCGTCATGGACCACTGGCTGGACCGCGGAGCGTCCGGCTGGCGGCTCGACGCCGCGTACGCGATGCCCGCCTCCTTCTGGCACAAGGCGCTGACCCAGGTGCGCCCGCGCCACCCGGAGGCGTGCTTCGTCGGCGAGGTGATCCACGGCGACTACGCCGCCTACGTGGCCGGGAGCGGGCTGGACTCGGTCACCCAGTACGAGCTGTGGAAGGCCGTCTGGAGCTCGCTGAACGACCGCAACCTCTACGAGCTGGCCTGGGCGCTGGACCGGCACGACGCGCTGCTGGAGTCGTTCGTCCCGCTGACCTTCGTCGGCAACCACGACGTGACCCGGCTGGCGACCCGGCTCGACGACGAGCGCCACCTGGGTCACGCGCTGGCCGTGCTGTTCACCGTGGGCGGCGTGCCGAGCGTCTACTACGGCGACGAGCAGGGCCTGCGCGGGCTGAAGGAGGAGCGGCCGGGCGGCGACGACGCGATCAGGCCCGCCTTCCCCGCCACCCCCGAGGAGCTCGGCCCCGCCGGATGGCCGGTCCACCGGCTCCACCGGCGGCTGATCGCGCTGCGCCGGCGCAACCCGTGGCTGACCCTCGCCCGTACGACCGTGCCCCACCTGACCAACACGGCCATGGCGCTGGAGAGCACCGGCGACGGCAGGCTGCTGACCCTGCTGAACTCCGGACCGGAGCCCTACCGGTTCCCCCTGGACATCTCAGGTCTGGCGGTCGCCGAGAGCTCCGGCGCGGGCGCCGCCGACCCCCGGCTCGTGCCCGCGCACGGCTGGGCGATCCTCACCGCGGGCTGAACGTCTCGGCGTAGCCGTGCAGCGCGTCGACCGTGGCCGCCACGCTGGCGGCGGGCGGCTGGACGACGAACGAGGTGACGCCCGCCTCCGCCAGCCGGCCCAGGTGGTCGCGATGCTCCTCGACGGAGCCGCCGTCGATCAGGTATCGGTGCGCAGGGGTGCGCACCTGCACGTCGATCGCCTGCCCGGCCAGCTCGCGGACCTCCGCGACGTGCCCGGCGAGCTGCCCGATCGTGGTGATCTGCGAGGTCCTGGCGGTACGGGCGCTCTCGGCGGTCGTCAGGAACGGGCTCCAACCCTGGTGACGGGCGGCCCGGCGGCGGGCCGTCGCGCTGTTGCCGCCGATCCAGATGGGCGGCCCGCCGGGCGTGTGCGGCGCCGGCAGGGCGGCCACGCCGCGCCCCTCGAAGATCGGCCCTGGGTGGTCGAACGGCACGGTCGTCCACACGCCCCGCATGACCTCGATCGACTCGTCGAAGCGGGCGTTGCGCTCGGCCAGGTCCACTCCCATGGCCAGGAACTCCGAGCGCAGGTAGCCCGCCCCGGCCACCACGGTCAACCGCCCGGCCGACAGCAGGTCGACCGTGGCCAGGCTCTTGGCCAGCAGGAACGGGTTGTGGTACGGCAGCACGAGCAGGTACGTCATCAGCCGGATCCGCTCCGACACGGCGGCGCAGTAGCTCAGCGCGGCGATCGGGTCCAGGCTCTCGTGGCCGCCGGCGTCGAGCCACTTCTTCGACGGCGCCGGATGCTCGGTGAACCCGACGGCGGCGAACCCGGCGTCCTCGGCCGCCCGCACCACCTGCCGCATCCCGTCGGGACGGACCAGAGCGGGGTCGTAGCCGGGCACGCTGACCGGGTACTCGACGGTGAACTTCACGGGGGCTCCTCCGGGTGCCGACCTCGTCCATCAGGTAAATCTTATAACTGATGGACGGTTGACGGGGGTGTGGGGGTTCGTCCCGAGTCTGGTGATCTACACTGTAAAGGCACCCGACTTGAATGGATTTCTGCAAGAAATAAACCAGAATTCTGCGACTTAGGGCATCAATAACCACACAGACCGTCATTGGGCCTCCCTGTTTCCGGCGATTCTCCTTACGATCACATCGGCCAACACGATCTACGAAGGGATCGCGCATGACGATCGAGATCAGGAAGGTCGAAGAGGTCGAGACCACCGGTAACAGCAACAGCTGCTGACCGTCGCGGGGCCCCCTTCGCGGGGCCCCGCCTTCATGCTGACGGGAGCCGCCCTCATGCCCAGGATTCAGGTGAATCCAGCATTTCCCCTTTTCATTGATGACGCGCATGAGCAGGTGCGGCTGGGCGACTTCCCGCCGACCGGCCTGATCCTCGATCCGGCCGCCGCGCCGCTGCGCCGCCTCATCCGGCTGTGCGCCCGCGAGCCGGTCGAGCAGGCCGACCTGTACGCGCTGATCGGCGAGGTGCCCCCGCAGGAGATCGACGCGGCGGTGGCGCGGTTGCTGGAGGCCCGGGTCCTGGTCACCGACGATGAGCTCGGCGCGCTGACGGCCGATACCGGACTCTCCCGCTTCGCGCTGTTCCTGTCCATGTTCCGGCCCGCGGCCGAGGTCACCGCCGCGCTCGGCGAGCTGCGCCGCGCCCACGTGGCGGTGCTCGGCGTCGGCGCGATCGGCGGGGCCGTGGCGCTCCAGCTCGCCACCGGCGGCGTCGGCCGGCTCACGCTCCTGGACCATGACCGGGTGGAGGAGAGCAACCTGCACCGCCAGCACCTGTACGCGGCGGACGACGTGGGCGAGCTCAAGACGGCGGCGGCCGCGCGGCGGCTGCGGGCGCACCGGCCGGACGTGCGGGTGGCCGTCGTGGACCGGCGCATCACCGGGCCGCAGGACGTGGTGACGGCCGCCGACCTCGTGGTCAACACCGTCGACACGCCGCGGCCCGACATCGCCCGCTGGGTGAACCGGGCCTGTGTGGAGGCCGGGGTGCCGTTCGTGACGGGCGGGTTCAACCAGCACGTCGGCCTGGCCGGGCCGCTCGTGGTGCCCGGCAAGACGGGCTGTCTGGCCTGCCAGGAACGGTCGCTGGCCGCCCGGTACGGCAGCGCGGAGCTGCCCGTCGGCGACAACCCGGAGCGGGTGATCCCGTCCTTCGGGCCGCTGTGCCAGATCGTGTCCGGGATGCTGGCCTCCGAGGTGATCCGCTATCTGGCGGGCGCCGGGGTCCCGGCGGTCGAGGGGTGCGGCGTCTGGCTCGACCTGCTGACGCTGACCACCACGATCAGGGAGTTCCCCCGCTACGACGGGTGCGGGGTCTGCGGGTGAACACCGATCTGTCCTTCCTGACGGTGGTGGCCGACGGGCCGGACGACTACGTGATCGGCAACGGGGAGACGTTCGTGCACGTCCCGGCCGTGGCGGCGGCCGTGGTGGCGGCGCTCGACGGCACCCGCACGGTGGCGCAGGCGCGCGAGCGGGTGCGGGCCGAACGCGGCGTGGACGTGGACGTGGCCGCCTTCGTGGGCGGGCTGGAGGGGGCGGGGCTGCTGCGGCGGGCCGGACGGGCGCCGAACGTGTGGGACCGGATCCGTCCGCGGCACGTGGCCTGGTTCTTCTCCCGTCCCGCCGATGTGGCGCTGCTGCTGCTCACCGGGTGCGCGCTGGCGGCCGCGGTGGCCGAGCCTCGGGTGCGGCCCGACGTGACGGCGCTGGTGTGGACGGGGAGCCTGACGTTCACGCTGGCGTTCGCCGCCGGATCGTGGATCCTGGTCTTCCTGCACGAACTGGGCCACATCGCCGCCGCGCGCTCGCTGGGCGTGCGGGCCGAGCTGTCGCTGGGCACCCGGCTGCAGTTCCTGGTGGTGCAGACCCGGATGACCGGGGTGTGGGGGGTGCCGCGGCGGGCCCGCTACCGGGCCTACCTGGCGGGGATGCGGGTCGACTGGACGCTCATCTGCCTGTCGGCGTGCGTCCTGTACGCGACCGAGGCGGCGCTCGCCCGGCTGGTGATGGTCATCTGCCTGGCGCAGGTGGTCTGGCAGTTCCTGTTCTTCATGCGTACGGACGTGTACTACGTGTTCGCCAACGCCGGCGGGAACAAGAACCTCATGGCCGACGCGCAGGCGTACCTGCGCGGGCGGGGCGGCGGGGCGCGGTGGAGCGTGCGCGTGTACGCCTGGTTCCTGGTCGTGGGACGGGTGCTGGGGCTGGCGTTCTTCGCGTTCTACACGGTGCCGATCACGGTGGCGGTGTGCGGGCGGGCGGCGGCGGAGCTGGCGGCCGGGTCATGGTGGGAACCGATGACCACTCTTGCGGTGATAAGCGTCGGATGGGTGCTTTATCTCGTGATTCTGGCCCGCCGTTCTCTCCGGTGGATTCGCCGCTTTTCGTGACGCCATGAGGAAGCCAATATTTCCTCTTTTATGGCGGTAATTCCGCGTACCCCGTTGACCGGTTCCTGGCCGGAAGATGACCGAAACTGATCATCGTTTGGCCCAACTTCGCGGGACCGAAAACCCGTCAGCGGGCATGGGAGGGCGGGAAGGCCGTTCTCCTGGAGGTGGACTCCACCATGCCCGCCGCACCACCCGCCGCCACCGGAACGACCACCGCCGGCCGCGCCACCGCGCTGACCCTGGCCACCCTCGCGTTCGCGGTGAACTTCTGGGCCTGGGCGCTGCTCAGCCCCCTGGGCCCCGTCTACCAGGAGTCGCTGGGGCTCACCGCCGGCGCGGTGTCGGTGCTGGTCGCCATCCCGGTGATCGTCGGATCGCTGGGCCGGATCGTGCTGGGCGCGCTGACCGACCGCTACGGCGGCCGGCTGGTGTTCGGGGTGGCGTCGCTGATCGGCGTGATCCCGGTGGTGTTCCTCGCCTTCGCCGACACCTACCCCCTGCTGCTGGTGGGAGGGCTGCTGCTGGGCATCACCGGCGCCACGTTCGCGATCGGCGTCCCGTTCGTCAACGCGTGGTTCCCTCCGGAGCGTCGCGGACTGGCGCTGGGCGTCTTCGGCATGGGCAACATCGGCACGGCCATCTCGGGCTTCGCCACGCCCTGGCTGGCCGACCAGTTCGGTCGCCGCGCCCCCTTCTACGTGGTCGCGGCGGCCCTCGCCGTGACGGGCGTGGTCTTCCTGCTGGTCGGCCGGGACGCGCCCGGCACCAAGCCGGCGGCCGAGCCGTTCCTCAAGAGGTTCACCGACGCCGCCCGGATGCGGGTGACCGTGGAGCTGGCCGGCATGTACGCGCTGACCTTCGGCGGTTTCGTCGCCTTCGGCGTCTACCTGCCGCTGTACCTGGAGAGCGTGTACGGGCTGACGGTGGCCGACGCGGCGGCCCGCTCGGCCGGGTTCGTGGTGCTGGCCACGCTGGCCCGTCCGGTGGGCGGCTGGCTGTCGGACCGGATCGGCGGCGAGGTGGTGCTGTCGTACGCGCTGGCGGTGGTGGTCGTCTGCGCGATCGTGGTCTCGTTCGCGCCCGGCATGCCGGTGGCGACGGCCGGGTTCCTGGCGATGGCGGTGGCGCTGGGGCTGGGCAACGGCGCGGTGTTCGCGGTGCTGGGCCGGGCCGTGCCGGTCGCGATGGTCGGCAGCGCCACCGGTGTGGTGGGCGCGGCCGGCGGGCTCGGCGGGTTCCTGCCGCCGATCGTGATGGGGCTGATCTACCAGGCGACCGGATCGTACGCGATCGGGCTCATGCTGCTGGCGGCGGTGGCGTGCGGGGCCTTCGTCTACTCCTGGTTCGTCCTGCGCGCCCGCGCGCGGCGCTCATCAACCGACCGGTGACGGCGCCGGCGGACGCGCGAGTCTCCAGCCGGTGAGGCCCAGCCAGACGGTCAGGAGCGCCTGGAGGGGGAAGACGAGCGCGGGCCCGAGGACCCAGGGAAAGGACCCGGCGAGCTGGGCCAGGCCCGCGACCACGCCCACGATCACGGCCGCGCGGCCCCAGCCGGCCTTGCGCATCGCCGCCGCCAGGACGAGAAGGGCGCATCCCCACAACAGCGCCACCAGATGGACGCCGCCGTAGTACAGGACCACCACCAGCGCCAGCGTCGGCGGATCGTCCAGTTCGATCCCGTACGCCGGATACACCAGACGACCGTGGACGACGACCAGCAGCATGCCGACCGGCACCGTCAGGCCCAGCAGCGCGCAGCCGGACGCGGCCCCGAGCCCGTCCGAGCCCCGTAACGCGCGGTACAGGGCCAGAACCGCGGGGATGAGCGCGACAGCTCCCACCGCGAGGATCTCGTTCGTCGCCATCAGCGCGACCCGATGCGCTTCCACCCACTCCGGCAGCCGGGACGGTTCGGCCGGAGGCTCCTGGACGACGAGATCCAGAACCGCCTTGACCAGGTGCAGACCGCCGGCGACGGCGCAGAAGACTCCCCCCGGCACACTGCCGCGGGTCGTGCGGGAAGCGTGGTCGGCGGACAGTCGGCCGTTCATGACCGAGATCATCGCATACACCCAGAGTCGAGCGGCAATCCAGCGGAACGCCCCGTTCCGTCCGCGAGCGTCCAGGGGTGTCCGAGGGCCGTCACGTGGGCGTCGGAGGACCGTCCGGGTGCCGTTCAGGTGCCGTTCGGGACGCGTTCGGGACGTGTTCGGGACCAAAGGCCATCTGTTTCAGGGTCTTCGTCCCCGGGTGACGGGAGCCACCGTTGGTGAGACTGAAGATGAGAGCGGAGACACCGGTGAAGGGAGCGCGTGATGACCCGGCAGATCGTGGTCGCCGTGGACGGATCGGCGCCGGCGACGGCAGCGGTGGAGTGGGCCGCCGCCGACGCCCGCCGCAGAGGACTGAGCCTGCGCATCGTCCACGTCTGCGAGCGGGGCCGGCACGGCTCCGACGGGACCGAGCACTGCGCCGAGATCCTGGACGTGGCCGCCGACCGGGCGCGCGCCCTCGGCGGCGTGGAGGTCACGACCGAGCTGCTCGCCGGCCAGGTCGCCCCGGCGCTTCTCGCCGAGTCGGCGAAGGCCGAGAGCCTCGTCCTCGGCAGCCGGGGGCTCGGCGGGTTCAAGGGCCTGGTGATGGGCTCGGTCGGCATGGCCGTGGCCGGTCACGCCGAAGGCCCGGTGGTCGTCGTGCGCTCCGCCCCGGTCGAACGCGGGCTGGTGGTCGTCGGCTACGACGGCTCCGAGCACGCCGACGCCGCCATGGAGTACGCCATCGACCAGGCCCGCCACCGCGACGCCGAACTGCGCGTCGTGTACGGCTGGACCATGCCGGTGTTCTCCCCGTACGCGGTCACGTACAACTCGCTGATCGAGGACGTCATGCGCGAGGAGGAACACGCCGCGCGCGAGCGGATCGTCCCGTGGCAGGAGCGGAACCTCGACGTGCGGATCACCGACGCACAGGCGTGCGAGCACCCTGTCGCGCTGCTGATCGAGGCGGCCGAGGAAGCCGACCTGGTCGTCGTCGGCTCGCGCGGGCTGGGCGGGCTCGCCTCGGCCGTCCTCGGCTCCGTCAGCCACGGCGTGCTGCACCACGTCACCTGCCCTGTCGCCGTCGTCCGCCCGCGACCGGAGGAGGACTCATGACCAGCGCCACCGTCCGTACCACCCCGACCGGCAACGGTCCGGCCGGCGAATGGCCGCGCGCCGCACGGCAGCACGCGCAGCGCCGACCGGCCGAGCGCCCGGCAGGCCCGCCGCAGGCCGCGCGGCTCACCGCCGAGCAGGTGATGAGCCGCGTCCTGGTCGCCGTCGAGCCCGGTGAGTCGCCGCTGATGGCGTGGGAGCTGATGCGCCGCGCCGACGTGCACCACCTGCCGGTCGTCGAAGGGCGGCACGTGCTCGGCATCCTGACCCGCGAGGACGTGGCCGAGGCCTGGTCGGGCGGCCCGAGGGAGCAGTCCGAACGCCAGGTCGGCTCGCTGCTGGCCGGCCGGCGCCGGCCCCGCGTCGGCCCCGGCGCCACGCTGGAGCGGGTCGCCGCCGTCATGCTGGACGCCGGCTGCGACGCCGTTCCCGTGGTCCGCGACGGCGGCCTCGTCGGGCTGATCACCGCCCGCGACCTGCTCGCCGCCGTCGCCGGGCGCATCGAGCCCCGGGACGAGCAGGACGAGCCGGAGATCATCACCGGCATGTTCCACCTCCAGCCCGTCCTTCCCTGACAGCCCGTCCTTCCCTGAAGGCTCGTCCCCCGCAACAGGAGGTCCCGCCATGCACGCGCTCGTCGTCTACGAGTCGATGTACGGCAACACCCGGCAGATCGCCGAGGCCGTGGCCGAAGGGCTGGCCGAGCGGATGCGGGCCGAGGTGGTCGAGGTCGGCTCGGCGCCCGGGATCATCGACGAGGACGTGGCGCTGCTCGTGGTCGGCGGTCCCACGCACGCCTTCGCCATGAGCCGCGCCGCCACCCGCCGCTCCGCCGCCGACGACGCCCCGCAAGGGCTCGTGTCGCGGGGGATCGGCATCCGGGAGTGGCTGTCCGGGCTGCGCACCGGCTCCGCCCGGCTGGCCGCCGCCGCCTTCGACACCCGGGTCGCCAAGCCCCGCCTGCCGGGCTCCGCCGCCCGCGGCGCCGCCAACCGCCTGCGCCGCCTCGGCGTCAGGAGCGCCGCGCCGGCGCACAGCTTCTATGTCTCCGGGACGAAGGGGCCGCTGGTGGCCGGCGAACTGGACCGTGCCCGTGAGTGGGGCGAGACCCTCGCGTCCTCCTTCGCGGTCCGCTGAGCTCAGCGGCAGATGCTCGCTCTGGGCGACCGCCGCCTGCTGGCCGTGGACGGCGTGTTCGCGTTCCGGCCGGAGATCGACGCGTACTGGGACCACCGCGTCTGGCTGCACGTGGACGAGGACCTGTCCGTCGCCCGCGGCGCCGCCCGCGACCAGGACTGGGCCGGTTCCGGAGCCGAGTCCGTGCACCGTGACCGCTACCTGGTCGCCCAGCGCGTCTACCAGCGCGAGGCGGACCCGCGGGCCCGCGCCGACGTGGTCATCGACAACACCGACTTCGCCCGCCCACGCCTCCTGCCCCCTCCGCCGGCCGGGCCGGGAGAGGACCAAGCCGGCGGCCCGCGCTGACCAAAGGCCCGCCGAACCGGGAAGAACGGCCCTGCCTGAATGCCCTGCCCGGCTCGGAGGATGGAGACATGGAAGGTCGGGACATCGTGGTGGGCGTGGACGGCACCGCTGACTGTGACGCCGCGCTGATGTGGGCCGCCGGCGAGGCCGGGCGGGCCGGGACGCGGTTGGTCGTCGTGCACGCCTGGCAGCCGCGCGCCGTCGGGTTCGCCCCGTACGCCCGTCCCCGGAGGGGGACCGGCAAGGAGGAACCGGCGCGGGAGGTCCTGGAGCGGGCCGTGCTGCGCGCGCGGGCCGCGGCGCCCGGCGTGAAGGTCGCCGGGCGGATCGTCAGGGGCAGACCGGAGGCGGTGCTGCGGCACGAGGCGAGCGGAGCCGCGCTGCTGGTGCTCGGCTCGGCCGCGCACCGCGCGGGCGACGGCAGGCTCGGCGCGGTACTGCTGGCCTGTCTGCGCTGGCCGCCCTGCCCCCTCGTGGTGGTGGGCGCCGGACATCCCGTCGAGCCCGGCGCCTGCCTGCCGGTCGCCGCCGCGGCCTGCTGACCGATGCCTACAGGGGGGAGGAGCGCGTGACATCATCCGCGCGCACCCGATGGACGTGACCACGCCTGCCACGCTCGGCCTCAGCGACGCCGAGGCCGCCGCCCGGCTCCACGAGCACGGCCCCAACAAGCTGCCCGAGGCCAGGCCGCCGTCGCTGCCGCTGCGGGTGGTCCGCCAGCTCGCCGACCCGCTGTCCATCCTGCTGCTGATCGCGGGCGGGGTGACGCTCCTGGTGCTGAACGAGGTGCCGGAGGGGGCGGCGATCGTCGCCATCCTGATCGTGAACGTGGTCATCGGCGTCACCCAGGAGGTCAAGGCGGAGCAGGCGGTACGGTCGCTGGGCTCGCTCACCGCGCCCATGGCCAAGGTGCGCCGCGACGGGACCGTACGCCGCATCGAGGCGGCCGGGGTGGTGCCGGGCGACGTGGTGGAGGTGGCCGCCGGAGACCGGGTGCCCGCCGACGCCCGCGTCATCGAGGCGTCCTCGCTGGCCGTCAACGAGTCCATGCTCACCGGCGAGTCCCGTTCGGCCAACAAACGGGCCGGCGGCGCCGTCGAAGGCCCGCTCGGCGACCGCGACGGGTCGCTGTTCTCCGGCACCCTGGTGGTGCACGGCTCCGGCCTGGCCGTGGTGGAGCGCACCGGTTCCGGCACCGAGATGGGCCGCATCGCCTCCGCCCTGCACACCCGGGTCAAGGGCCCGCTGGAGGTGGAGCTGGCCCAGGTGTCCAAGCGCATCGGCGTCCTGGCCGTCGCCGCCGGCGTCATCATGGTGGTGCTGGGCCTGGCCAGGGGCGGCATCGCCTGGATCGACCTGGTGCTGGCCGGGGTGGCGCTGGCGATCGCCGCGGTGCCCGAGAGCATGGCCGCGGCCGTCACCACCGCGCTCGCGCTCGGCTCCCAGCGGATGGCCAAGCTGGGCGTGATCGTACGCAAACTCTCGGCCATCCAGGCGCTCGGCGCCACCACCGTCATCGCCTCCGACAAGACGGGCACGCTGACCACGGGCCGGCTGACGGTGACCGACCACGTCGAGCTGCCGGGGGAGAATCTGTGGCGGGCCGCCGCGCGCGCCAACGACGCCCGCGACGAGGTCGGCGACGCGGTGGACGTCGCGCTGCTGGCCGCCGCCGCCCGGCACGGCGTCGTCCCGGACGAGCCCAGGCTCGCCACCCGCCCGTTCGACGCCGACACCCGGTCCATGGCCGCGCTCACCCGCGACGCCGCCACCGGCCGCCCCGTGCTGACCGTCAAGGGCGCTCCCGAGGCGGTGCTGGCCCGGTGCGCGCCGGGAGAGGCCGGCCGGCGGCTGGAGGAGGCCGTCTCCGGCCTGGCCCGCGAAGGGCTGCGGGTGCTGGCCGTCGCCGAGAAGGACACCGACGACCTCGACGCCGGCGACCTGCGGCCCGTGGGCCTGCTCGGGCTCAGCGACGAGGTCCGCGCCTCCGCCCGCGACGCCATCGCCGACTGCCGGCGTGGCGGCATCCGGGTCATGATGGTGACCGGCGACCACGCCGACACCGCCCGCGCCGTCGCCGTGGACGTCGGCATCGACCCCGACCCGGTCGTCACCGGGACCGAGCTCGCCGACGAGGGCGGCGAGCGCGACCGGCGGCTGTGCGAGGCCGGCGTGCTGGCCCGGGTCGACCCGAAGACCAAGCTCGACCTGGTGCGCGCGCTGCGCGCCGACGGCCAGGTGGTGGCGATGACCGGCGACGGCGTGAACGACGCGCCCGCGCTGCGCAACGCCGACGTCGGCATCGCCCTGGCCGGGGACGAGGGCACCGACGTGGCCAGGGAGGCCGCCGCGGTCGTGGTCACCAACGGCGAGCTCGGCACCATCGTCACCGGGGTGCGCGAGGGCCGCCGGCTGCACCACAACGTCTCCTCCATGATCGGCTACCTGCTCGCGGGCAACCTGGCGGAGATCTTCCTCGTGCTGGTCGGCCTGTTCGCCTGGCCTGACCTGGTCATCCCGCTGCTGCCGGTGCAACTGCTCTGGATCAACCTGGTGCTCGACGGCATCCCGGCCATCGCGCTCGGCGTCGACCGCGCGCCCGGCGACCCGCTGGAGGCCCGGCCGAGCCGCGGCGGGCTGCTCACCGGCGGGGTGCTGGCCGGCATCGCGGTGCGCGCGCTCATCGTCGGCCTGCTCGCGTTCGCCGCCGTGGAGGTGGCCCGCTCGCTCGGCTGGAGCGAGGAGCAGGTCAGGACCCAGGCGGTGCTCACGCTCGTGTTCGCCCGGCTGACCCTCGCCTACGTGGTGCGGGCCCGCCGCCGGACGTTCGAGAGCGGCTGGTGGCGAGGCCGCGCAATCATGATCGCGGTGCTCGGCACGCTGGCGCTGCAGTGCGTGGTCACGCTGGTGCCGCCCCTCGGCGCGCTGCTCGCGCTGGCGCCGGTCCCGCCGCTCGGCTGGGCGATGGCGGTCGCCGCCGCGCTGCTCACGCCGTTCCTCATCGACCTCGTACGGGTCCTGCCCTGGGTAAAGCGGGTGTCCGGTTAAGGGCCGAGGTCCTCGGCGGGGGTGACCGGCGGCCCTGCCCGGGTAGCGGGCGGTCGGGTGACGATGGAGCAGGGTGACGACGGAACCGCCGAGGGCCACCGGCGGGCGGAGACCCTCACCCGCGCTCCCGTACTCGAGGAGGCTGGAGATGAGCACACACGTCGTCGTGGGCGTCGACGGGTCCGAGCAGTCCGCGCCGGCGCTCGACTGGGCCGCCGCGGACGCCGCCCGGCGCGGCAAGGCGCTGCGCGTCGTGTACGTGCGCGAGCCCTGGATTCCCGAATACCCGGCGTCGCGCGGGCACGATTCGCTGACCGAGCGGGCCGAGCAGCTGCTGCGGCGTTCGGCGCTGCGGGCCCGCGAGCACGCGCCCGGCCTGGAGGTGACCACCGCGGTGGTCATCGGCGCGGCCGTGGAGCGGCTGCGCGCCGAGTCCGAGACCGCCGACACCGTGGTCGTCGGCAGCCGTGGCCTGGGCGGGTTCGCCGGGCTGGTGCTCGGCTCCACCGGGCTCGGCCTGGCCGGCCACGCGCACGGCCCGATCGTCGTCGTCCGCGGCCCGGCCCGCGTCCGCCACGACGAGATCGTGGTCGGCTACGACGGCTCCGAGGACGCCGAGTGCGCCGTCGAGTACGCGCTGGAGCAGGCTCAGGCCCGCCAGGCGCGGCTGCGCGTCGTCTACGGCAGGCGGCTGCCGGTGGGCGCCCCGCACCCCGCCGGGTTCGGGCCGCTGCCGCCGGCCGGCATCGAGGACGACATCCCGCGGCGGCTGCGGCCGTGGCTGGAGAAGTACCCGGGCGTCGCGGCGGTGCTGGTCGCGGTGACCGGGCACCCGGTGCCCGCGCTGGCCGCCGCCTCGCGCGCCGCCGACCTGGTCGTGGTCGGCTCGCGCGGGCTGGGCGGGTTCGCCACCGCGCTGCTCGGCTCCGTCAGCCACGGGGTGCTGCACCGCGCCCACTGCCCGGTGGCGGTGGTACGGCCGAGGGAGCGGACGTCATGACCGTCATCGTCTCCCCGCCGCACCTGACCAGCCAGGCCCGCCGCGACTGGGACACCCTGCAGGAGACCACCGGCCGCGCGCCGCGGTTCGACCCCGGCCAGGCGGACCACCTGCCCGAGGCGGCCCGGCGCTGGGTGCTGCGCGCCATCGCCCCCGGCACCCCGCTGCGGCGCTCGGTCGTGCTGCGCTCGCGCGGCGAGATCAAGCTCGGCACCTGGCGGCGCTTCCACGCCACCCAGGCGCTGGAGCCGATGGAGGGCTTCGTCTGGGCGGCCACCGCCTGGGTGGGGCTGCTGCCGGTGCACGGCTTCGACCGCTACCACGACGGCGTGGGGGAGATGCGCTGGCGGGTGCTGGACGCCCTGCCCGTCATGTCCGGCTCCGGCCCCGACATCACCCGCAGCGCGGCCGGGCGGCTGGCGGGCGAGTTCGTGCTGGCCCCGGCGGCCGCCCTGGACCCGCGCGTCCGGTGGAAGCACGTCGACGCGGACGAGGCCGTCGCGAGCCTGCCGGTCGGCGACGAGGACGTCGACGTCCGGCTGACCGTGGCCGGCGACGGCCGGCTCGCCGCCGTCACCGTCTGCCGCTGGGGCGACCCGGACGGGGCCGGCTACCGCCATCTCCCGTTCGGCGTCCTCTGCGGGCGGGAGGGCGTCTTCGACGGCTTCACCGTCCCGGTGGCGCTGCGGGGCGGCTGGTGGCCGGGCACGCAGCGGTGGGCCGAGGGCGAGTTCATCCGCTTCACCATCGAGGACGCCGTCTACCGCTAGCGGCCGGCCGCCCGGCGGGCCGCCTCCTCCACCCGCGCGTGGTAGGACGCCCACCACTCCCGCTCGACCGGCGGCAGGTTGCCACGGTCGGGGTGCAGCCCGGCCGCGCCGTCGACCAGCTCCCGGACGATGTCGGCGTGGCCGGCGTGCCGGTGCGTCTCGGCGATCATGTGGATGACGATCCGGCGCAGCGTGGTGACGCGGACGCCCGGCCTCCACCACGGGATCTCGCACGGCGCGCCGAGGCCGAGCGCGCCGATCGTGGCGTCGGAGTTGGCCCAGACGCGGCGGTAGAAGCCGACGACGTCGTCGCGCGTCTCCTCGGGCGCGGCCCACATGTCGAGGTTCGGCTCGGCGCCGGGCGCCAGGGCGGCCTCCAGCCACGGCACCGGCTCGGCGAGGCGGCGCCCGAACACGTGCCCCAGGTAGAGCAGCTCGGTCGCGGCGACGTGCTTGACCAGCCCCAGCAGGTTGGTCGCGGTCGGCGTCAGCGGCCTGCGCGCGTCGTACTCCGTCAGCCCGTCGAGCTTCCACACCAGCGCCTCGCGCGCCTCGCGCAGGTAGTGGAGCAGCGTCTCCTTCTCGCCTGTCTCATCCGCGGGCCTGTTCGCTGGCTCGTTCACAGGCCGTGGATCCGCCGGCCGGTGACCTGCTGCGGGATGATGCGGATGTGGAGCAGGCGCTCGCCGCCCGCCCACGGCGACACGTCGGCGCCGATCACCTGGGCCACCTCCTCGTCCGGCACGTGATGGTAGGGCCCCTGGACGAGCACGCTCCACCCCTCGCGCCGCACCTCGTCGATCCGGTCGACCTCGAACCCCACCACGATCTCCACGCCTTCGAGGCCGGTGCGAAGGTCGCGGTCCATCGCCCCGCCGTGGGCGGTGCGGAAGACGATCGAGCCCTCGTAGAGCCTGTAGTTGACGGGCAGGATCGTCGGGCCGTGCGAGCCGTTGAACGCCACCCGGCCCACGCCGCCCGGCGCGATCAGCCGCAGGCACTCCTCGCGGTCCAGCTTCTCCAGCTGGGGCGAGGCCGCCGCCGGGCCCTGGCCCGGCGGCCGATCCAGGCCACCGCCCAGCAGGTCGTCGGAGGTCGTGTCGAGGGCCTCGGCGAGCCGGGAGATCGTCGAGGCCGTCGGGGCGCCCGGACTCTCCTCCAGATACTCCACATAGCCCGGGGTGACGCTCGCCCGCTCGGCGACCTGCTCCCGCGTCAGCCCCAGGCGCTCGCGGTGATGCGCGATGCGGCGTCCGAGGTCGCCGGTGCCTGCCATGATCGTTCCTCCTTGGTCGAAGGTGAAGGTGCGGCCCGTGCCGCCGGTGAGCGTCTCCCCGTTGACCCGTACGGTGCCGTCGCGGGCCTCGATCTCGAACCGGACGCCGCGCACCCGGACGGGCAGGGACAGCGTGCCGAGCCGGTCGGGCACGAGCGGATCGAGACGCAGCCCGTCGTCACGCACCTCCAGCCCCAGATAACACCGCTGCAACAGATCGAGCGTACCGGCCATGGCCCCGAGGTGGACGCCCTCCTCGGTCGTGCCGCCCTGGACGTCGGCGATGTCGCTCCGCAGCGCCTCGACGAGCAGGTCCCACGACGCGGCGCGGTCGGTCCTGGCCAGCACCCACGCGTGCACCAGCGCGCTGAGCGTGGAGCCGTGGCTGGTCCGCTCCAGGTAGTAGGCGATCGTCCGCTCGATCAGGCCGGTGTCCGCCGGATAGCCGAGCCGGTCCAGGATGCCCAGCAGCTCCTCGGTGGTGAGCAGGTAGCACAGCATCAGCGTGTCGGCCTGCTTGGCCGCCTTGTAGCGGTTGACGTCGTCGCCCCGCGCCTCCAGCACCCGGTCCAGGCGGCGCACCCCCCGGTAGCGTGCCCAGTCGAGCTCGGGCAGGTCGGCGTAGCCGGTGAACTGGCTGATCACGCCGTCGTGGAAGTCGACCCGCATGCGGCGGGTGATGTCGGCCCAGCGGGCCGGTTCCCCGTGGTGCACGCCCGGCACCGAGGGGGCGACCTCCAGCGCCCGCCGCAGCAGCCACACCGTCATGATGTTGGTGTAGGCGTTGTTGTCCAGACCGGGGGAGGCGGCGCCCGGATAGCCCGTCTGATACTCGTCCGGGCCCATCACGCCGCGGATCTCGTAACGGCCCGAGCCGGGGTCGAGCACGGCCAGGGAGGCGAAGAACCGGGCGATCTCGATGAGCAGCTCCGCGCACCAGTCGGGCATCGACCCGGTGACCAGGTGGTACTGCCACACGTTGTAGGCGATGGCCAGGCCGACGTGCCGCTGCAGGTGGGAGGTGTCGGGCAGCCAGCGGCCCGATTCGGGGTTGAGGTGCAGCGTCTGCGTCTCCTCGCGCCCGTCGCTGCCGCTCTGCCAGGGGAACATCGCGCCGTCGTACCCTTCGGCGCGGGCCGCCGCGCGCGCCTCGCCCAGCCGCCGCCACCGGTAGCGCAGCGCGCCGCGCGAGACCTCGGGGAAGCGCAGGTTGAGCCACGGCAGGACGAACAGCTCGTCCCAGAAGACGTGCCCCCGGTAGGCCTCGCCGTGCAGGCCCCGGGCGGGCACCCCGGCGTCCAGGTCGGCGGTGTGCGGCGACATCGTCTGCAGCAGGTGGAAGACGTGCAGGTGGACCGCCTGGGCGATCTCCGGCTCGCTGACGTCCATCCGGGCGCACTCCCACAGCCGGTCCCACGCGGTGGTGTGGCGGGTCAGCAGCTCGTCGAAGCGGGGCGCCAGCCGCACGTGCCGGACGGCCGCCGAGCGGGGGTCGTGGACGGCGGGGTCGCGCGAGGTCACCAGCGCCACCACCTTGGTCACCGTGGCCGTCTCGTCCTCCACCAGGTCGAGCACGTGGCGGGTGACCGTCCTGGCCGCTTCCGCCACCGGCTCGGCCTTGCCCGGGGCGTCCACCCGGGCGGCCAGCGCGACCGTGACGTGGGAGCCGCGGGTGGTCGCGGTCAGCCAGGTGAGGTCGCCCTCCACCCCCGTCGCGTGCCCGGTCAGGTGGTCGCCGCGCAGGTCGCGGTAACGGGCCACGCCCTGGTTGCGCACGTCGCCCTCGACGGCCGACCGCACCCGCAGCGGGCCCGACCAGTTCTCCGCCGTGAACGTGGTCTCCAGCGCCGCGATGGTGCTGTCGGCCATCGACACGAACCGCCGCTGCCGCACCCGGGTGACGCGGCCCTCCGGGTCGCGCCAGCGCAGCTCACGCGCCAGCAGGCCGGCGCGCATGTCCAGCACGTGCCGGTACTCCAGCAGGTCGGCGTCCTCCGGCCGGAAGTGGTCGCAGCCCGGGGTGGCGAACGTGAGCGGCAGCCAGTCGGGCAGGTTGACGAGGTCCTCGTTGGTGACGGTGTGACCGGCCACGGGCGAGGCGAGCCGGTCGTACAGCCCGGCCGCGTACGTGCCGGGGGTGCGGCGCAGGCCGTCGGGGGTGGCGCCGCGGGTGGCGAAGCGTCCGTTGCCGAGCGTGCACAACGCCTCGCGCAGCCTCTCCCGGCGTACGTCGAAGCCCTCGTAGGTGAGGACCCAGGGCGTCATCGACGGCCCACCGGCACCCGCCCCGACACGGCCAGCTCGGCCAGATCCCGCACCACGACGTCCGCCCCCGCCCGGGTCATCGCCTGCGCCTGCGCCCTGGCCCGGTCGACGGCCACCACCAGCCCGAAGCCGCCCCGGCGCCCGGCCTCCACGCCCGGCAACGAGTCCTCGGCGACCGCCACCTCGGCCGGGGGCAGCCCGAGCCGGTGCGCGGCCTCCAGGAACAGCGCCGGGTCCGGCTTGCCGGGAAGGCCCAGCCGGGCCGCGTCGTTGCCGTCGACCAGCACGTCGAACAGGTGCAGCAGGCCCGAGGAGGAGATGACCGCCCGGCAGTGCCTGCTCGCCGACACCACCGCCGTGCGGCAGCCCCGGTTGCGCAGCTCGTGCAGCAGCGCCACCGTGGACGGGAACGCGGCCACGCCGTGCTCGGCGATCTGCCGTACGAACAGCTCGTCCTTGGCCATGCCCAGCCCGTGCACGGTCGGCGCGCCCGGGTCGTCCTCGGGGCCGCCCTCCGGCAGCGTGATGCCGCGCGAGGCCACGAAGGTGCGCACCCCGTCCAGGCGGGGCCGCCCGTCGACGTAGCGCAGGTAGTCGTCGCGGATGTCGAACGGGGCGGACCGGCCGCGCAGGAAGCGGTCGAAGACGTGCTTCCACGCGGCGGCGTGCACCCTCGCGGTGTCGGTGACCACGCCGTCGGTGTCGAAGACCACGGCGCGCAGCGTGTTGAGGTCGATCGCGGCCATGCGAAGACGCTACCCGCGAGTCGGCGTCCCATCCATGGCCGTCCGTCCTGCCCCGGGTCCTGCGGCGATCCGGTCTTAGGTCCCCGAGGGACGGGACCTTCGCCGCTGCCGACGCCCGGCCTCATGACGGATCGTGGAAGTGGAAGGAGAGGCATCATGACCATTCACGTCAGGGACGTCATGGGGCGGGTCGCCATAGCCGTGCTGGAGGACGCGTCCTTCAGCGAGATCATCGGCGCCATGAAGCGCTACGCCGTGGGCGCCGTCACGGTGATCGACGCCGACCGCCGCCCCGTCGGCGTGGTGTCGGAGGATGACCTGCTGCTCAAGGAGATCGACTCGGTACGGCACAGCGTGTCCATCTTCGAAAGCCCCCGGCAGCGACGGGAGCACCAGAAGGCCGCCGGGGTCAGGGCCCGCCAGCTGATGACCTCCCCCGCCGTCACCGTCACCCCGGGCACGACGGTGCGGGACGCCGCCCGGTTGATGCACGACCGGCGCATCAAGCAGGTGCCGGTCATCGACCCCGTCACCGGCCGTATCGCCGGCACCCTGCACCAGCGCGACGTGCTGCGGGTCTTCACCCGCCCGGCATGCGACATCGAGGCCGACGTGCGCGCCCGGCTGCCGGAGGGCGGCGACCTCACCGTCCGCGTGGAGCAGGGCGTGGTCGTCCTGGGCGGGCGCGTCCGGTGGGCGTCCGAGGCGGTCGCGGCCGTGGAGACCGCCCGCTCCGTCGAGGGCGTCGTGGACGTCGTCACCGAGATCGAGCCGGTCAAGGAGGACCTGGTGGCCGTCCCGCCGCTGATGTAGTGCCCGGCGAAAGGAGGGGCCGCCCGTCCGGGCGGCCCCTCCTTTCGCGTGTCACGGGGTACACGACACGACACGACACGACACGACACCGTACGCCCGCCGGTGACGGGCGTGCGGTGTACGGGGAGGGTCAGCGCAGGCGGCGCAGCAGCGGCGACGGCGGGGCCTGGGCCGGGGCGACCCGGATCCGCACGTCCACGGTCGTCGCGCCGTCCGGCGTCACGATGACCGGGTTCAGGTCCAGCTCGGAGACCTGGGGCAGGTCCTCCAGCAGGCGGCTGATCCGGGCGACCTGCCAGGCCAGCGCCTCCACGTCGGCCGGCGCGGACCCGCGGTAGCCGTGCAGCAGCGGCGCGCACCGCAGCTCGTCGATCAGCTCCCGGGCGGTGGCCGCGTCCAGCGGCGGCACCCTGAAGGCCCGGTCGGCCAGCAGGTCCGCCGTCACGCCGCCCATCCCGACCATGACCAGCGGCCCGAACGTCGGGTAGTTGACGCCGCCGACGATGATCTCGACCCCGGCGGGCAGCATCCGCTGCACGATCGCGCCGGTCATCTCCGCCCCGATGCGGGCGGACATGTCCTGGTAGGCGTCGCGTGCGTCCTCGGCGGTGCGCAGGCCCAGCCGTACGCCGCCGACGTCGCTCTTGTGCACCGGCCCCGTCACCTTGAGCACGGCGGGCAGCCCGACCCGGGCGGCGGCCTCGGCCGCGGCGTCCGCGTCGTGCACCGGCACCGCCTCGGCCACGTCCACGCCGTAGCAGCGGAGCAGCCGGGTGGCCTCGGCGGGGGAGAGCCACCCGCCGTCGGGCTCCTCCCGCAGCCGGTCGCGCACGATCGCCTTGGCGGACTCGACGTCGGCGGCGGGTGGCTCCTCGTGGGCGGGCAGCGGGCGGGCCCGCCACTCGGCGTACCGCACGGCCTGGGCCAGCGCCTTGATGGCCTGCTCGGGGAAGGCGTAGCTGGGCACGTGGCCCTCGATGACGCCGTCGTGGCCGACCACGCAGGCCAGGACGGGCTTGGCGGAGCCGGTCGCGGCGGCCGCGATGGCCTTGCGGGTCTCCTCCAGCCCGGAGCCGAACGGCGGCGTGTAGACCACGAGGACCGCGTCGATCTCGGGCGAGCCCACGACCGCGGTGATGGCGGCGCCGAGCTCGTCGGCGGCGGCGTCGGCGGTGAGGTCGACGGGGTTGCCGACGGCCGCGTTGCCGCGCGCCTTGATCAGCCCGGCCGGCAGCTCGGGCACCGACAGCCCGGCCGCCTCGCAGGCGTCGGCCGCCATCGCCTCCGGCCCGCCGGAGTTGCCGACGATGGCCACCCGCCGCCCGGCGGGCAGCGGCTGCGTGGACAGCAGCCGGGCGGTGTCGATCAGCTCGTGCACGCTGTCGAGCCGGATCACGCCGGAGGCGCGCACCAGCGCGTCCACGGCCACGTCCGGGGTGGCGGCGGCGGCCGTGTGGGAGCGGACCGCCCGGTCGCCGGCGCCCGTGCGGCCGCTCTTGACCAGCAGGATCGGCTTCTTGCGGCCGACCCGGCCGGCGATCCTGGCGAACTTGCGCGGGTTGCCGAACGACTCCAGGTACAGGGCGATGACGTCGGTGTTCGCGTCGTCCTCCCAGTACTCCAGCAGGTCGTTGCCGCTCACGTCGGCCTTGTTGCCGACCGAGACGAACATGGACACGTCCAGCCGCTCCAGCAGCGCGGCGGCCACCGCGCCCGACTGCGACACCAGCCCCACCCGGCCCTCGGTCGGGGTGATGGGCAGGAAGCTGGCGTTGAGCCGGGCGTGGCTGTTGACCACGCCCAGGCAGTTCGGGCCGATCAGCCGGATGCCGGCGCCGCGGCACACGCGCACGATCTCCACCTCGGCGCCCGGCTGCCCGGCCTCGGCGAACCCGGAGGTCAGCACGATCAGGCCGGCCACCCCCGCCTGGGCGCAGTCGCTGGTCACCCGCAGCACGTGCTGGGCGGGCACCGCCACGATGGCCAGGTCCACCGGCCCCGGCACGTCCAGCACGCTCGGGTAGGCGATCAGGCCGGCGATCTCGTCCGCGCTCGGGTTGATCGGGTAGACGGGGCCGTCGAAGCCGCCGGCGATCAGGTTGCGCAGCGCGGTGTGGCCCACGGACGACGGGTCGCGGGAGGCGCCGATCACCGCCACCGAGCGGGGCACCAGCACCCGGTTCAGCGAGGCCCGCTCCGCCGCGTGGTCGCGGGCCTCGATCTCGGCCCGCAGCCGCGGCGTGACCCGCGCGTCGATGACCACGCGCACGTTGCCGTCGGCGTACTCCTGGGTGCTGTCCATGCCGAGGTCGCGCAGCACGTTGCTCATCGTCCGGTTCTCGGCCAGCACGTCGGCCACCAGCTTGCGCACCCCGTGCGCGGCCGCGTCCACCGCCACGTGCTCCAGCATGAGCGTGCCCAGCCCGAGGCCGTGCACCGCGTCGTCCAGCAGGATCGCCAGGTCGGCGGAGCCGTCGCCGGACGGGATGTACTCGGCGACCGCGACCAGCTGATCCCGGAACGTTCCCACCAGCGCGTGCCCCGCGTAGCCGGGACCGGTGATGCGGTCCATGTAGGCGTGCGCGGTGGCCCGGCCCCCGGTGAAGAACCGCAGGTACGCCGAGCGTTCGGACGATCGGTCCACCAGCTCGTGCAGCGCCTCCCGATCGTCCTGGCGCAAGGGGCGTATTCGGGCGATTCCTCCATCACGGAGCAGGACGTCGTAACCGTCAAGCATCAGTCATCTCCAGTTCGCTGGCTGGGCGGCGCGGGCTACCCGGCACGTACGGTCCATAACCGATCCTAATGATCATCTGGGCGTGACCGCGGCGGTGGTAGGGATCCCGGCGTCCGCGCATGTCGCGCAGATCGAGCGGCTGGTTGAGGAACGACGTGGACAGACCGTGCCTGGTGGCGGTGAGCAGCACCCGCTGCAGCGCCTGCCCGGCGCGCAGCCAGTCGAGCGGCCGGTCGCCCGGCGTGGTCAGCACCACGAGCTGCGGGTGCTGCTCGAACCGGGCGTCGTACTCGTGCCGGCCGAAGTCGCGCACCGGCCCCGGGTCCCGGGCCGGGCGCGGGCCGTGGACGTAGGCGGGCACGCCGTCGAAGCGCGCCCCCGGCATCGTCCAGGCCGCCAGCTCGGCCTGGTAGTCGTGGTCGTGGGTCAGCTCGTCCTCGGCCAGCGCCACGTAGTCCAGCATCTCGGCGACGCCGTCCTCGTCCAGCGGCACGAGGTTCGCGCCCTCGCGCGAGGCGGCGATGCGCAGCTCGCCGAGCACCGACGGCGGCACCGGCCGGTCCGAGTACGGCTCGCGGTTGGTGCGCCGCACCGGGATCAGCTCGTACAGCTCCCGGTTCCTCTCGGTGGGCGGGCGGCCCTCGGCGATGCGCACGGCCGCCATCAGCTGCGGGTTCTGCTCCGGATCGGGCAGCAGCCACACGACGGGCCGCAGGCCCACCTGACGCACCGACAGCCGCAGGTTGAACAGGGCGGCGCCGCAACTCACGGTCATGGAGCGGCCGCGCGGGTCCGCGACCCGCAGGCGGCGGGCCGGGTCGGCCAGCAGCTCGACGTGCCGGCCGGGCACCACGCGGAAGCGCCACGGCTGGGTGTTGTAGACCGAAGGAGCCTGACCGGCGGCGACGAGCAGCCGGCGGATGCCGAGGTCGGAGCTGACGAGGGTAGGGGACATGACGCACCTCCTGTCTTCGAACCTGCCCCAGCCGCGCGCCGGACGGTCAGGGACGGAGGACCTTTGCGCGGGTGTCCAAAGTCCCTGCTCAGCCGCCGCGGGGCCGGGAGAGCCGTTGGACCTGGCCGAAGGTCCCTGAGGTAAAGGTCCGCGGACCCTACGCACCCGCTCTGACCTGGCAGGATGCTGGCCTTCATGGACGTGCTGGATCTATCCCGGTGGCAGTTCGGCATCACGACCGTCTACCACTTCCTCTTCGTGCCGCTCACCATCGGCCTGTCGATTCTCGTGGCCGCTTGGCAGACCGCCTGGTACCGCACGAAGAAGCCCGAGTATCTGCGCCTCACCAAGTTCTTCGGGCGGCTGTTGCTGATCAACTTCGCGATGGGCGTGGTGACGGGCATCGTGCAGGAGTTCCAGTTCGGCATGAACTGGAGTGACTACTCCAGGTTCGTGGGTGACGTCTTCGGTGCGCCGCTGGCGATGGAAGGGCTCATGGCGTTCTTCCTGGAGTCCACCTTCCTCGGGCTGTGGATCTTCGGATGGGACAAACTTCCACCCAAGGTTCACCTGGCCACGATCTGGACCGCCGCCATCGGCACCAACATCTCCGCCTACTTCATCCTGGCGGCCAACTCCTGGATGCAGCACCCGGTCGGCTACCGGATCAACAACGGCCGCGCCGAGCTCACCGACATCTGGGCCGTGCTCACCAACCCGACCACCCTCGTCACGTTCCCCCACGTGATCTTCGGCGCGTTCCTCACCGCCGCCGCGTTCGTGCTCGGCGTCGGCGCCTGGTTCCTGATGCGCAAGAAGCAGGTCTCCATCTTCCGGCCGGCCATCCGCGGGGCGCTGGTCGTCGCCCTCGTCTCGGCCGCCGGCGTGTCCTTCACCGGCCACTGGCAGGCCCAGCTCATGACCGAGCAGCAGCCGATGAAGATGGCCGCCGCCGAGGCGCTGTGGGACGACGAGAGGTCCGCCGGCTTCTCCCTGTTCGCCGTCGGCGACGTCGAGAACGGCCGCAACCACATCAACATCCAGGTCCCGTACGGCCTCAGCATCCTGGCCACCAACACCCTCGACGGTGAGGTCCAGGGCATCAACGACATCCAGAAGCGCTACGAGGCCCTGTACGGCCCCGGCGACTACGTGCCCGTGGTCGGGGTCGCGTACTGGTCCTTCAGGTTCATGATCGGGTTCGGCATGCTGGCCGCCGGGCTCGCCCTGATCGGGCTCTGGCTGACCAGGAAGGGCCGGCTGCCCGAAGGGCCGTGGTTCTACCGGCTGGCCATCCTGGGCATCGGGCTGCCGTTCGTGGCCAACGCCATGGGCTGGATCTTCACCGAGATGGGCCGCCAGCCGTGGACGGTCTTCGGCCTCATGCAGACCGCCGCCGCCGTCTCGCCCGGCGTCGACATCACCTCCGTCGCCATCACGCTCGTCGGTTTCACCCTGGTGTACGCGATCCTCGCCGTCATCGAGGTCCGGCTGCTGCTGAAGTTCATCAAGCTCGGGGCCGAGGAGGAGCCGCAAGCCGAGCCCGAGGCCGCACCCGCCCTGAGCTACTGAGGATCACGCCATGGAAACGATCTGGTTCCTGCTCATCGCCGTCCTGTGGACCGGCTACTTCGTCCTGGAAGGCTTCGACTTCGGGGTCGGCATCCTGATGCCGTTCGTGGCCCGCGACGAGGCCCAGCGGCGCACCGTCGTGCAGACCATCGGGCCCGTCTGGGACGGCAACGAGGTGTGGCTGCTCGTCGCCGGCGGCGCCACCTTCGCCGCCTTCCCCGAGTGGTACGCCACCTTGTTCTCCGGCTTCTACCTGCCGCTCTTCCTCATCCTGCTGGCGCTGATCCTCCGTGGCGTCGCGCTGGAGTACCGCAACAAGAGCGACAGCCAGAAGGGGTGGGACCGGGCCTTCTTCTGGGGCTCGCTGGGCCCGGCCGTGCTGTGGGGCGTGGCGTTCGCCAACATCGTCGCGGGGGTGCCGCTGGACGCCGACCACGAGTACACCGGCACCCTGTTCACCCTGCTGAACCCGTTCGCGCTGCTCGGCGGGGTGGCCACGCTGCTGCTGTTCGCCTCGCACGGGGCCGTGTTCCTGGCGCTGCGCACCACCGGCGAGCTGCGCGAGCGGGCCAGGAAGATCGCCCGCGTGCTCGGCCCGCTGACCATCGTGGTCGCCGCCGCGTTCCTGGTGCTGCTGGGCAGCGACAAGCCGGCCTACTGGGTGATCACCGGCGTGGCCGCGGTCGCGCTGGTCGCGTCGCTGCTGGCCACCGTGCGCGGCCGCGACGGCTGGGCGTTCACCGGCAGCGCGCTGGCCATCGTCGGTCTGGTGGCGGCCCTGTTCACCAGCCTGTTCCCGAACGTGATGCCCGCGCTCGACCCGGCCAACAGCCTCACCATCACCAACGCCGCCTCCAGCCCCTACACGCTGACCGTGATGACCTGGGTGGCGGTCATCTTCACCCCGATCGTGCTCATCTACCAGGGGTGGACGTACTGGGTGTTCCGTCGCCGGCTGACAGGGGCGTAGCGGCGGGACCTTGGGCCCTGCCTGGCCGCCGGACGGTGTGATGCGCTGGGTTATCGTCAGTTGGAGGTGCCAGTCATGAACCGTCCGGCCAGCCGCTCGCCCAAGGCCGCCGTCGAAGCCGCCGTCGAAGCCGCCCGCTGGGCGCCCTCGGTGCACAACACCCAGCCGTGGACCTTCGCCGTCACCGGGGAGGAGATCAGCCTGCGGGCCGACACCGAGCGCAAGCTCCGCGTCAGCGACGCCGAGGGCCGCGAGCTGCTCATCAGCTGCGGCGCGGCCCTGTTCACCATGCGGACCGCCATCCGGCGGGCCGGCTACGAGCCGGTCGTGCGCGTCATGCCCGACCCGGACCGGCCCGCCCTGCTGGCGGTCGTCAAGCCCGGCGCCGCCGTCGAACCCGACGAGGGCGTCTCGCTCCTCGCCGCCGAGATCGAGCGGCGGCGCACCCACCGGGCCGGCTTCACCGGCCTGCCGGTGCCCGAGCGGCTCGTCGAGGCGCTGGTCAAGGGCGCACAGGCCGAAGGCGGCCGGCTCACCCCCGTGGCCGCCCCTGACGCGGTCGCCGTGCTCGCCGCGCTCACCCGGGCCGCGCAGGCGGTGCAGGCCCAGGACCGGCGCTTCAGCCTGGAGGTCATCCGCTGGGCCAGGCCGCCGGGCAGCAAGCGCGCCGACGGGGTGCCCGCCGGGGCCTACCCTCGCGAGCCCGCCCCCACCGAGCCGCACTTCGCCCAGCGCGACTACTCCTGGCGTCACGGCTGGGGCAGCGGGAACGGCGACCCCGGGGCGACCTCCACCGGCGTCGTGGCCGTGCTGACCACGCCCGGCGACACCCCCGAGGACTGGCTCGCCGCGGGCCAGTCGCTGCAGCGCGTGCTCCTGCACGCCTCCGCGTACGGGGTCAGCGCCGCCTTCCACACCCAGGTGCTGGAGATGTCCCACCTGCGCGAGTTCCTGCGCGAGGAGCTGTGCTCCGGCGAGTACCCGCAGATGATCATGCGGCTGGGCATCACGTTCGACGACAAGGACGCCGTGCGCCGCCCGGTGGAGGATCTCCTCGGCTGAACGGCCCCACCCAAGGGACCAAGGTCACTCGGGCGTGAGGCCGTACGGCACTGCCGGAGCCGGGCCGGAAACGGTGTGATGGAGACGTGAGGGAGAGACCCGACACCAGCTGAAAGGGGGCCGTCATGGCCACCATCACCCCCGCCAAGCCCGTCCACGCGGTTCACGCGGCGGACGGCAAGCGCCCCGTCGACTACGTGTGGGCCATCGCCCGGATCGCCCTCGGCTGGACCTTCCTGTGGGCCTTCGTCGACAAGACCTTCGGACTCGGCTTCGCCACCCCGGCCGAGAAGGCGTGGCTGGCGGGCGGCAGCCCCACCACCGGCTTCCTCAAGGGCACCGAGGAGAACGCGCTCGGCGGCGTCTTCACCGCCCTCGCCGGCCAGGCCTGGGTCGACTGGATGTTCATGATGGGCCTCCTGGGCGTCGGGCTCGCGCTCATGCTCGGGATCGGCACCCGCGTCGCGGCCGTCGCCGGCGGCCTGATGCTCATGCTGATGTGGGCGGCGGCGCTGCCCCTGACCACCAACCCCTTCATGGACGACCACGTCATCTACACGATCGTCCTGATCGGCCTGGCCCTGGCCAACGCCGGCACCACGCTCGGACTCGGCAACCTGCCGATCGTCAAGCGGCACGCGTTCCTCCGCTGAGCGTTCCTCCGCTGAGCGTCCCTCCGCTGAGCGTCCCTCCGCTGAGCGTCACCACCACCGCGCCCGCCCCGACCGGGGTGGGCGTCGCTGTGTGGGGGTGCGAGACTGACCTTTATGAGCAAGAGCGAGCAGAGCCCGTTGCTGCCCAGCATGCGCCTGGACGACCTGCTGGCCGAGTTGCAGGTGCGGCTGCAGGCGGTGCTGGCCACCCGCGACCGGGTGCACGCACTGATGGAAGCCGTCGTCTCCGTGGGCAGCGACCTGGACCTGGAGACCGTCCTGCGGCGCATCGTGGAGACCGCCACCAAGCTCGTCGACGCCACCTACGGGGCGCTCGGCGTGGTGGGCCAGGAGAGCACGCTCATCCAGTTCATCCCGGTGGGGCTGAGCGAGGAGGAGATCGCCAAGATCGAGCACTGGCCGCACGGCCTCGGCCTGCTCGGCCTGCTCATCAAGGACGCCCGGCCGCTGCGCCTGGGCCGCATCTCCGACCATCCCGAGTCCTACGGGTTCCCGCCCGGCCACCCGCCGATGGGCACCTTCCTGGGCGTGCCCGTACGGGTCCGCGACGAGGTGTTCGGCAACCTCTACCTGACGGAGAAGCGCGGCGGGGCCGAGTTCGACGAGGAGGACGAGGCCATCGTCATCGCGCTGGCCACCGCCGCCGGCGTCGCCGTCGAGAACGCCCGCCTGTACGAGGAGACGCGCCGGCGCGAGACCTGGCTGCAGGCCTCCTCCGAGATCACCACCCGCCTGCTGTCGGGCGCCGCCCCGCAGGAGGTGCTCAGCATGATGGCGGCCAGGGCCCACCAGATGACCGACGCCGACCTCGTCCAGGTGCTGCTGCCCGAGCCGGGGGCCGCGCGGCTGCGCGTCGAGTACGCCGAGGGCGACGGCGGGCAGGAGACCACCAGCGTCACCTTCGGGCTGGACGACAGCGCGGCGGGCGAGGTGTTCCGCACCGGGAGCGCCGCCACCGCCGACGACCTGCGCGGCGGCGACCCGGAGCTGCGCGATCTCGGCTACGGCCCGGTGCTGCTGATCCCGCTCGGCTCCGCGCAGGCGGTGCGCGGCGTGCTGGTGCTGGCCAAGTGGAGCGGGCGGCTGCCGTTCACCGCCGCCGACCTGCGCATGCTGGAGGCGTTCGCCGGCCAGGCGGCCATCGCGCTGGAGCTGGCCGACACCCGCCGCCACGCCGAGCGGCTCGGCCTGCTCGAAGACCGCGACCGCATCGCCAAGGACCTGCACGACGTGGTCATCCAGCGGCTGTTCGCGATCGCCATGACGCTGATGAGCACGGTGCGGCTGGTCGACCGGCCCGAGGCGTCCAACCGGCTGCAGCAGGCGGTCAACGAGCTGGACGAGACCATCCGCCAGATCCGCTCCACCATCTTCGCCCTGCAGGCCGCCCCCGAGACCACCGGCCACACGCTGCGCGGCCGGATCGTCGACCTGGTCGAGTCGGCCCGCGGCCACCTGGGGTTCATGCCCGGCCTGCGGCTGGAGGGCCAGATCGACAACCAGGTGCCGGAGGACGTGGCCGAGCACCTGCTCGCCGTGCTGCGCGAGACGCTGTCCAACATCGTCAGGCACGCCAAGGCCAGCAGGGCGGGCGTGGCGGTGGAGGTGACCGGCGACGGGCTGACGCTGACCGTGCACGACAACGGGGTCGGCATCCCGGCGGAGGGCCGCCGCAGCGGCCTGCGCAACCTGGAGGAACGCGCCGCCGGGCTGGGCGGCACCTTCGAGATCAGCTCACCGGAGGGGGGAGGGACGTCGCTCTGCTGGCGGGTTCCGCTGTGATCCGCCGGCCGCTGATCTGCTCGGTGTCGACGACGATGAAGTGGTCCTTGCTGCCGGGCGCCCACGGCGTCAGCGGCAGCGACGCCAGGCGCGCCACCTCATCGGGATCGGTCACGGCGCGGGCGTGCCCGACGGCCGTCACCGACCAGCCGGTGCGCATCTCCGGGTCGAACTCGTCGGCCTCGAACGCGACCACGGCGGTGCGGGTGGCGGCGGCCAGCTTGGAGCCGACGCCGGTGCGGATGACGATCCGCTCGCGGTCGAGCAGGAACGTCACGGGCTGCACCGCGGGCAGGGCCCGATCGGTGAAGACGATCCGGCCGATGGGCGTGGACGACATCAGGCGCAGGCACTCCTCCCGAGAGAGAACCTGCAGGCCGGACGAATCGAATCGCATGCCACCAGCATTCCCCACGAGCAACGCCCGGCATTAGGGGCGAAGGTCCCTTCTATTCGCGGCGATCGGCACGCAACCGGGCCGCCAGCGCCGCGGCCTGGGTGCGCCGCTGCATGTTGAGCTTGGACAGCAGGTTGGACACGTAGTTCTTGACCGTCTTCTCGGCCAGGAACAGCCGCTCGCCGATCTGCCGGTTCGTCATCCCCTCGCCGATCAGGTCGAGGATGTGCCGCTCCTGCTCCGACAGGGCGGCCAGCGGGTCCTGCTTGGCGGCCTGGTCGCGCAGCCGCTGCAGCATCGCCGCGGTGGTCTGCGGGTCCAGCAGCGACTGGCCGGAGGCCACCGTGCGCACCGCGCCCACCAGGTCGGAGCCGTGGATCTGCTTCAGCACGTAACCGGCGGCGCCGGCCATCACCGCGTTGAACAGCGCCTCGTCGTCGGCGTAGGAGGTCAGCATCAGGCACGCCAGGCCGGGCACCTTGGACCGGACCTCGCGGCACACGTCCACGCCGTTGCCGTCGGGCAGGCGCACGTCGAGCACGGCCACGTCCGGCCTGAGCGCGGGGATCCTGGCCACGGCCGATTCGGCGGTGCCGGCCTCCCCGATGACCTCGATGTCGTCCTCGGAATCGAGCAGGGCGGCGACGCCGCGCCGGACGACCTCATGATCATCGACGAGGAACACGCGAATCATGACCCTGACGTTAGCCACTCCGGCGACGGCGCGGAAGGGACTTAGGCCCTTTTTGACTGAGCCGTACGCCACAGTCCGCGGTCCCCGGGGCCCCGGGACCAGGGGATTCGTGGGGGAGGGAGTTCCGGCGGCGGATCTTCACGGCGATAGGGTCGAGGTGAGGAAAGAGAGGGTTGTCATGATCATTGTGGGCGTCGACGGTTCGAGGGCCGGCCTGGAGGCGGCGGCGTGGGCCGCCAGGGAGGCGGCGCTGCGCCAGGCGCCGCTGCGGATCGGGCACGCCATCGCCGCCTGGGTGCTCCAGGACGGCGGCGGCCGGTACGCCGAGGTCGCGGCCTGGATGCGACAGGGCGGCACGTCCGTGCTGGCCGCGGCCGAGGAGCGGGCCAGGCACGAACGGCCGCAGGTCGTCGTGGACACCGTCCTGATGCCCGGCGACCCGCGCAACGCCCTGGTCGAGGCGTCCCGCGACGCCGAGCTGCTCGTCATCGGCAACCACGGCCTGGGCCGGGTGCGCGGCCTGCTGGTCGGCTCGGTCGCCCTGGGCGTCGCCGGCCACGCCACCTGCGACGTCGTCGTCGTGCGCGAGCTGCCCAGCGCGCCGCGCAGCGAGATCGTGGCCGGGATCGACGGCTCGCCCGCCTCCGCCCGCGTGCTCGGCTTCGCCTTCGCCGAGGCGGAGTTGCGCGGCGTCGCCCTGCGTGTCGTGCACGCCTGGACCTGGCCCGGCCCCGACCCGACCACCGGCGCGGGCAACGAGCGGACGGTGATGCGCGAAGCGCTCGCCGGCCACCGCGAGAGCCACCCCGGCGTGCCCGTCATCGAGGAGATCGTCCAGGGGCACCCGGTCGAGGTGCTCGCGGAGGCCGCCGCCGGCGCCGAGCTGCTCGTGGTCGGCTCCCGCGGTCACGGCACGCTCGCCGGGATGGTGCTCGGCTCGGTCAGCCAGGCGCTGCTCCAGCACACCCCGGTCCCGCTGGCCGTGGTGCGGACGCCCTCGGATCCGCGCACCGAGGGCTAAGGTCCCCGCCCCTGAGGACCTTGGCCACCACCGCCGCGGCCCGCCGCCCGAAAGGGTGGAGATGTTCCCAGCGGCGACGACCCGGAGGGTGGGGGCGGCGGTGTCAGCACAGGCGAAGGCCGAGCAGTACGACCGGCTCGGCGACTATCTGACCAGGATCGGCGGCACCCCGCTGCTGAACGCCGAGCAGGAGGTGGAGCTGGCGCGGCGGATGCGGGCGGGCGCGCACGCCGCCCGCCTGGCCGCCGCGTACGGCCCCGACCCCGAGCTGACGGCCCTGATCGCCGACGGCGACGCGGCCAGGGACCACCTGATCCGCGCCAACCTGCGGCTGGTCGTCGCCGTCGCCAAACGGTACGCCCACCGCGGCATGTCGCTGGCCGACGTCATCCAGGACGGCAACCTGGGCCTGATCCGCGCCGTCGAGCGCTACGACCCGTCCAGGGGTTACCGGCTCTCCACCATCGCCGCCTGGTGGATCCGCAAGGCCATCCAGCAGGGGATCGAGCACGCCCACACGGTGCGCCTGCCCATCGGCCTGCAGGACCGCCTGATAGCCGTCACCCGGGCCGAGATCGAGGCCACCCACCTGCTCGGCCGCGCGCCCACCGAGGCCGAGGTCGCGGCCAGGGTCGGCGTGGAGAGCGCCAAACTGGCGGTGCTGCGCCGCACCCCGCAGGACTGCGTCAGCCTCGACCTGATCGTCCAGGACGGCCAGCACGCGATGACGCTCGGCGACATGATCGAGGACCCCGAGAGCGCGCTGGCCGAGCGGGAGGTCGAGCGCGCGGAGCTGAGGCGGGTGCTGGCCGGCCTGGTCGCGCGGCTCGCGCCGCGCCAGGCGCTGATCCTCAGGCTGCGGTACGGGCTCGACGGGTACGAGCCGCACACGCCCCGCCAGATCGCCGACAAGATGGGGCTCACCGCCCACTGGGTGCGCCAGCTGGAGAAGGACGCGCTGACCAAGCTGCGCCGCTCCCTGCGGCACGCCTGGCTCCGCTGACCCCCGGGCCCGGGGGTCAGGCCTCCTCGTCGGCCCTCTGGAACTGGATCGTCCAGTCGGCGGCCGGCGCGCCCATCGCGCCGAGCACCGTCACGACCGGGGCGAAGACCAGCGCCACCACGCCGACCGTCACCGGCACCTGCATGAAGAATCCCGCCCTGTCGGACAGCGGGAGGTAGATCGGAGCGCCCGGACCCGCACGGCGGTCAGGGCCGCGGCGGCGCGGGTGGCGGGAGGCCGACGGTCCGCCGGGGGCCGCCGCGGCTACGGCGCGATCGGCCGGCGCAGGCGCGAAAAGCGGGTGCGGTCCGCCGGGGGAGCCCGCTAATCTGCGCGGCATGCGTACCGCTCCGATCGTGTAGCGCCCAGGACGAGGTCTCAGCCGCCTTCCGTCCCCACGCGCTAACGGAGCGTCACCATATGAACACCGCCCTGCGGCGGAACAAGGACTTCGCCCTGCTCCTGTCCGGCCGGCTCGTCTCCAGCGCCGGCGACCACATCCAGGACTTCGCCTTCCTGCTCCTCGTGCTGGCCATGACCGGGTCGGCCGCGCAGAGCGGGCTCGTGCTCGGCGTCAACACCGCCGCCTATCTGCTCGTCGGGCTCGCCGCCGGGGCGCTGGCGGACCGCTGGGACCGCCGCCGCGCCATGATCTGGTGCGAGCTCGGCCGCGCCGCACTCGCCGCGAGCGTCGCGATCGCGCTCTGCCTGGACCGGCTCACCCTGCCCCACCTGTACGCGGTCGCGGCCCTGGCCGGGGTGCTGCACGCGCTCTTCGAGTCCGCCGCCACGGCCGCGCTGCCCGCCGTCGTCGGCCCCGGTCAGCTCGCCCGGGCTCTCGGCGTCACCCAGGGGACGCTCAACACCTTGCGGGTCGGCGGCGCCACCCTGGCCGCGGCCGTCCACGGGCTGGGCAGGACGGTGCCGTTCGCGGTGAACGCCCTCTCGTTCGTCGCCTCGGCCGCGGCCCTGTGCCTCATCCGGGGGTCCTTCCAGCAGACGGACGGTCCACCGGCGCCCGGCCGTCTCGCCGCGGACATCCGCCACGGGCTGGGCTGGCTGTGGCGGCAGCCGGTCATCCGGGTGTTCGGCCTGCTCCAGGCCGGCGACATGCTCCGGTACGGGGCCGGCTACCTGGTCATCGTCACCCTGGCGCAGGGGGTGGGCGCGTCCCCCCGGCAGATCGGGCTGATCTTCAGCGCGGCCGCCGCCGGGTCGCTGCTCGGCTCGCTCCTCGCCGGCAGGCTCGCCGAGCGGTTCCCGATCGGCCGCATCGCCGTGGCCATGCTGTGGGTGGAGGCGCTCGTGTTCCCCCTGTACGCCGCGGCGCCCGACGCCCTGTCCCTGGGCCTGGTGGCCTTCGCCGAATCGGTGCTGCCGCCCGTCTATTCGGTGGCCATGACCAGCCACCGCCTCGCCATCACCCCCGACCACCTGCGCGGCCGCACCTCGGCCGCGGTGGACACGCTCACCATGGGCGCCCTGTCGGCGGGGACGATGGCGGGCGGAGCCATGATCGCCGCCTGGGGGGCCAGGCCCGCGACCCTCGTCCTGGCGGGCTGGCTCCTCCTGCTCGCCGTCACCGCCACCATCGCCCGCCCCGCCCGGCGAGCCCGCTGACCGTCGGAGGAGAACCCGAAGGCGCCCGGCCCCCGAGGCTTACCGCCCGGCGGGCTTCCTGACGGCTGCCGGAGCCTGAGCGTGGCGGGGCGCCGGGGCGCGGTGGCCGACGTAGGTGGCCAGCAGGAGCAGGAGCGCCGCCTGCGCCAGCATCCCCGGAGCCAGCGGCGGGGTGTCGCCGACCGACTTGGTGAACGCCTGCCACCACTGCCCGATCGCCGACACCCCGTCGAGCGCCCCCGAGAAGGTCCCCACCGTCATGTTGGCCGACACGTGCGCGAACACGCCGAAGGCCGAGGCCGCCAGCACCACGGCGGCGATCGCCCGTACCACGCCGGAGACCCGGTTGAGCAGCAGCAGGAGCACGCCGACGGCGAGCAGTCCCAGCGCCGCCCACGGCACCAGCTGCGTGGCGCTGCGCCAGTGGCGCTCGACGGCCAGCTCGAAACCCGCGCCGAGGACGGCGATGACGGTCAGCGCGGCCAATGCGCGCCGGATGAGCGTCGCGTTCACCGCGCGCCCACCGGCGTTCGGACCCGGCGAGCGTCCGCCGCGGTGGCCATGAGGGGCACGTTCATTCTCACCGTTCTCCTTGTGAACTGTCTGTCCGCGTCCGTGACTTGACACCCATGGTGGCCCGGGAGCCTGAAGATGATCTCTGGGAAACATGAAGAGCATCTGAGAAAACGGAGAAAGGGGACCTGTTCGGCGGTTCCCTCGCGGATGACTCCGGGAGCGCCTTAACGAGGGCGCAACATCACGAACGGTAGGAACGGCGCATGCGAGTGCTCGTGGCTGAGGATGAGAAGGCGGCTGTCCGGCGGCGCGCTGACGGTGCGCAACACCGGCCCGGAGGTGCCCGCCGAACGCGTGGGTGAGCTGTTCGAGCCGTTCCGCCGCCTGAGTCCCCGCACCCGTTCCGACGGCGGCGCCGGGCTGGGCCTGTCGGTCGTGGCGGCGATCGCCCGCGCCCACGACGCCACTGTCCTGGCGCGGCCGAACCCGGGCGGCGGCCTGGAGGTGACGGTCCGCTTCGCCGGCTGGTCCTATGAGCGCCCGCGGCGTCGCCCCGAGCGGCCCAGCACGGCCTCCCCGGCCTCCCCGGCTCCCCGGCCTCCTCGGTCCCTTGGACGAGAGCGCGGACCTAGGCGTCCCGCGGCTCCTTCAGGGGCTCCTTCAGGAAGGACAGGATGGCCGCGGCGACCTCGTCCGGATACTGGGCGTGCGGGTAATGGCCGGCGCCCTCGATCATCACCACCCGTCCGACCCCCGAGGGCATCGCGGCGACGACGCCCTCGGCCTCGGCGCGGGGGTCGTTCCAGTCGGGATCGGCCGTGCCCATCACGACCAGCGTGGGGCGGCGCAGGCGGCCCAGGTGGTCGCCGGCGTCGGTGGGCGCGGCCAGGCCCATCCTGGCCAGCACCGCCATCCGGCCCGGCCTGCTCAGGTCGCCCGCCAGGCGGTCCAGGTAGGCGGCGAAGTCGGCGGGCTTGCGGCCCGGGAAGGCGTGGTCCAGGTAGCGCTTCCACAGGCCCACGTTGCGCAGCATCCCGGTGGCCATGAGCAGCGTCATGCCCTTGCGGTAGGCGGGGTTGCGCAGCAGGCCGCCCAGGTCGGGCTTCTGCGCGCGGGTGAACGGGGCGATCTCCACCACGGCCGACACCAGCTCGGGCTCGCGCGCGGCGGCGATCGTGGCGGCTCCGCCGGAGAAGGAGTGGCCGACGATCACGGCGGGCCCGCCCAGGTGGCGGGTCAGGGCCACGAGGTCGCGCGCGGTGTCGGCGCGCGTGTACGAGGCCCAGCCGGTCGAGGAGTCGCCGTGGCCGCGCAGGTCCGTGACCGCCACCCGGTAGCCGGCGGCGGTGAGCCGCGGCGCCAGGAACCGGTAGGCGGCCCGGTCGTTCCCCATCCCGGGGGCAAGCACGACGAGCGGGCCTTCCCCGGTCACCTCGTAGGCGAGCCGACCGCCCTCGGATTCCAGCATGTCCACCTTGATGTTACGACTCATAGCCATAAAGCTAATATGATTAGCCAATAGCGTCAAGAGGCCCGACAGGTAGGACGGTGTCCCGTTCACGGTCGCCCGGCCCGGCGTAGGCTACGTCCATGTCGCGGCTGGCGATGGCGGACGAGCTGCTGATCCTGGCCCTGTGCGCGTCCGCCGACGGCTGGACCATCGGCCAGGGCGGCAGGGTCAGGATCCCGCCGTACCTCGACCTCGGGCTGGCGGCCGCCGAGCTCGCCGGTCACGGCCCCCGGCCCGGCCTGCCGCAGCAGATCATCGGCGTCGCGGCGGGCCGCCCCCACCTGCGGCGCATCGCGGCGCTGCGCGAGCAGGGGCGGGTCGTCGTCCGCGAGCTGCCGCCACGCGGCCTGTTCCAGTGCCGCACGGTGACGCGGCTGTCCACGCCCGAGTACGGAGCCGAGTACGCGATCATGGACAGGCTGATCGCCGCGCTGCGCGGCCTGCCCGCCGACGACGACACGATCGGCCTGCTGGCCGTCATGCGGGCCTGCGACCTGCACCGCCAGTGGTTCCGCGACCTGCCCAGGCGCGAGCGGGCCCGCCGGATCGACCGGCTCACCAGGGACCACTGGCTGCGGGTCGCCGTCGAGTCGGCCATCGCCGCCGACCTCGCCTGGCCCGCCGCCGCCAACGGCACCCTGTAGCACCGCCGGGCGAGTGGCAGCGCTACCGGTAGGTGTTCTCCGGTCAGTGCCCCGGCCAGCCCGCGCGCGGGGCCGGGGCGTCCATGGCCAGGACCTGGCCGGTACGCGGGCCGCCGAAGGGGTCGAACGGGTTCCACTCGGCGGCCACGACGAACAGCGTCCGCCCGTCCGCTCCGCCCAGCATGCACGCGAACGCGCCCCGGTCCAGCTCCACCCGCTCCAGCACCTCGCCGCCCTCGCGCACCCGCGCCACGTCGCGCTCGCCCACCGAGGTCCACACCGCGCCCTCGGAGTCCATGCTGATGCCGTCGGGGCCCAGCCCGTCCGCCCAGGTACGGCGGTTCGACAGGCTGCCGTCGGGCGCGATGTCGAACGCCGTGAGCGTCCCGGCGAACGACTCGGCGATGATCAGCGTGCGGTTGTCGGGCGAGACGACCATGCCGTTGGGGAACGCGATCCCGTCGGCCACCTGCCGCGCCCGCCCGTCGGGCGTGATCAGCGCGATGTACCCGGGCACGAAGTCCGGCCGCTCGTGCAGCGGCGTGTCCATGCCGTCGGCCATGGCCTTCTCCAGGAAGGGCAGGAAGTCGAAGTCGGCGCCGTTGACGTAGACGTTGCCGCGGCCGTCGACCACGATCTCGTTGAAGCCCGAGGGCAGGCCGCTCAGGTCGGCGTGCGGGACGAGCGAGCCGTCGGGCTCCAGGCGCAGCAGCCGGCCCCGGTCGGTGTTCTTGGGCACGATGAGCATGCGGCCGTCGGGCAGCCAGTCGATCGAGTGGGCGCCGACCTCCGGTTCCGAGAACACGACCTCGGCGCGCCCGTCCGGGTCCAGGGCGATCACCTCGTCGTCGCCCCAGTTGCAGAACCACAGCCGCCCGTCGTGCCAGCGCGGCGACTCGCCGATGCCCAGACCGTCCAGCAGAACGCGGGGTGTCGTCATGTCCGTCCTTCCGTCGTACGTCTCTTCCACCCCTACACGAACGGCCCCCACCCGAATCGACACCCACGCCGATCACGTTCTCGCGGGAGCGCTCAGCCCAACCGCCAGGCGACCTTGTCGTGGAGGATCGGTGTCACGCCCGGGAAGGACGACCCGCGCCGGTCGAGGGCCATCGCCGCCCCGCGTGCAGGCCCCCGCCGGGTGATCAGGCGAACCGCAGCCGCATGGCCGGGTCAGGGGTGCGTACGAAGCCCAGCGAGCTGTAGAGCGGCTCGCCCTCGGCGGAGGTGCGCAGGTCGACGGTGGCGACGCCGTGCTCCCGATACCACTCGACCAGGGCGGTGACGCAGGCCCGGGAGTAGCCGCGCCGCCGGTGCTCCGGGTGGGTGGCGACGTTGAACACGTAGCCGACCATGCCCTTCCGGTTGCCCGGCCCGCCGAGCCGCTCCTCGACCGTGCCGGTCGCGCACGCGGCCAGCCCGCCGCCTGGCGCGTCCACGACGAAGGCGAGCAGCCGCGGCTCCGGCTCGTCCAGCCGCGCCCGCAGCCGCTCCTCGGCGGTCTCGCGCCAGCCGTCGTCCGGCGGTGCGCTGCCGCTCATGCTCGCCAGCAGCACCTCTCGCAGCCGTACCAGCTCGGCGGCGTCCGCCGCCGTCGCCCTGCGCGCCCCGATCATCCGCCCGACGCTAGCGACGCGCTCCGCGACCGGCAACCGGATTTCCCCACTGCCGATCATCCAGGGCGAGACCCTCCAGAGGCTCTGCGAACGAACGCGGCGCTCGGCGAGGCGGTTCAGCGGCTCTCCGTGCGTTCCGCCGGCGTCGGTGAGGCGTTCCAGAAGGCGGCGTAGGGGCCGCCTCGGCGCAGCAGCTCGTCGTGGCAGCCCTCCTCCACGATGCGGCCGCCGTCCAGGAAGGCGACGCGGTCGGCGCGCTCGACGGCGCGCAGCCGGTGCGCCACCATCACCACCGTCCGGCCCGCCATCAGGCGCTCGACGCCCTCGTGCACGGCCGCCTCGTTCACCGGGTCCAGGGCGGAGGTGACCTCGTCCAGCAGGACGATGGGCGCGTCCTTCAGCAGCGCCCGCGCGATCGAGACGCGCTGGCGCTCGCCGCCCGACAGCAGCGCGCCGCCCTCGCCGACGTTCGCCGCCCATCCGCCGGGCAGCCGCTCGATCACCTCGTCCAGCCGTGCCGCGGTCGCCGCCGCCCGCACCTCGGCCTCGCCGGCGTCGGGACGGCCGAGCCGCACGTTCTCCTCGATGCTGCCGTCGAAGAGGTAGACGTCCTGGAACACGATGGCGAGCTGCGCCATCAGCACCTCGGTGCCGATCGACCGCACGTCCACCCCGCCCACGCGCACCGCGCCCGCGTCCACGTCGTGGAAGCGGGCGATGAGCTGGAGCAGCGTGCTCTTGCCCGCGCCGGACGGCCCGACCACGGCCAGGCGCTGTCCGGGCGGCACGGACAGCGTCAGGTCGTCGAGCACCGTACGGTCGTCGTGCCGGAAAGTGACCGACGCCAGCTCCAGCCCCCGGTGCGCGGGCCGGAGCGGGGTGGTGGGCGCCGGCAGCGGCGGGGTGCGGAGCACCGCGTCGAGCCTGCCCAGCTCGAACCGGGCGGCGCGCAGCCGCCCGCCGATGTCCGACAGCGACAGCAGCGGATCGGCGCAGCGGGCGGCCAGCACCAGCACCGCCAGGAGCTCGGCCGCGCCGACGCTCCCGCCGAGCGCGAGGTGCGCGCCCAGGACCAGCAGCGCCGTGAAGATCGCCTGCACCGTGAGCGTCAGGCCCAGCACGCCGGGCAGCGCCGCAAGCACGCCACGGCGGGAGGCGCGCCGCACCTCCTCCAGAGAGTCGTCGAGCAGCCGGAAGCGTTCACCGGTCCGGCCGCCGGCCCGCAGCACCGGCTGAGCCTGGAGATACTCGATGACCCGGCCGGTGGCCGCACGGTCGCGCCCGGCGCGGGCGGCGTCGGCGGCGGCCGTCGAACGGGCCGCCCAGACCTGGATCGCCGCCACGACCGGGACCGCCGCCAGCGCGGCCAGCCCGAGCCGCCAGTCGCTCGCGAGCATCACGACGACGATCGTCAGCGGGGTGACGCAGGCGGAGACGAACGGCGCCAGCAGGTGCGCGATCACGCTCATCGCCTGGAGGACGCCGCGGCCGGCCAGGACCGACACCTCCCCGACGCGGCCGGAGTCGTACCAGCCGAGGGGCAGCCGGGCCAGATGGTCGCCGAGCCGGTGGTACATGCCGCCCAGCAGCACGCTCCCGACGCGGAACCCGGACAGGTCGCTGAGGTAGCGCAGCACGGCGTAGACCGCCACCGCGGCCCCGAACGCGACCAGCCACGGCCGGGCGGCCGCCGGATCCCCGCCCAGCAGCTCGCGCAGCACGGGGACCAGCAGGCCGTACGACAGGCCCTCCACGATCGCGGTCACGACCATCAGCGCCACGGTGCGCCGCACCGGCCGGGCGTACTCGGGTCCCAGCACGCGCAGCAGCATGCGGATCATCGGGGTTCGTCTCCTCGCGGTAGGCCGCCGAGGGTTCCGGCGGAGGTGTCGGCGTGGTCGGTGACGGCCGCCGGGTGGGATCGCCAGAACGCGGCGAACCGGCCGTCCGCGGCGAGCAGGTCGGCGGGGGCGCCCTGCTCGGCGACGGTCCCGTTCTCCAGCATCACGACGGTGTCCGCGCCGGCGATGGTCTGCGGGCGATGGGCGATGACCAGGATCGTCCGATCGCCCTTGAGCGTCTCCAGGGCCCGGCGCACCGCCTGTTCGGTCCGAGGGTCGGCGAAGGCGGTCGCCTCGTCGAGCACCAGCACGGGCGCGTCGGCCAGCAGCGCGCGGGCGATCGCGATCCGCTGCGCCTCCCCGCCCGACAGCCGGACCTCCTCGCCGACGACCGTGTCGTAGCCGCGCGGCAGCCGCACGATCCGGTCGTGGACGCCGGCCAGCCGGGCGGCCCCGGCCACGTCGTCGAGGCCGGCGTCCGGCACCGCGAGCGCGATGTTGTCCGCGACCGACGCGCGCAGCAGGCGGACGTCCTGGAAGACGAAGGAGACCGAGCGGTAGAGCTCCCGGCTGCCGATCTCGCGCAGGTCCACACCGCCGAGGAGGACCGAGCCGTGGGTCGGGTCGTAGAACCGGGGGAGCAGCTGGACCAGCGTGGACTTGCCGCTTCCCGACGGCCCGGTGATCGCGGTGACCGTGCCGGGCTCCAGCACCAGGTCGATCCCGCGCAGCACCTCGTGGCCGGGCTCGTAGCCGAACCGCACGTCCCGCAGCTCCACCCGGTGTCCTCGCGGCGCGGCCGGACGCGCGGGCTCCGGCAGCGGCGGCACCGCGAGCACGTCGCGGATGCGGCCGACCGCGCTCCGGGCGGCCGTCAGGTCGTCGAAGCCGTGGCCGAGACTCGCCACCGGAGCGGTCAGCCCGAGGCCGAGCAGCAGGAAGGGCAGCAGGTCGGCCGGGGCCAGCCCGCCGGAGGCGATCAGGGCCGCGCCGCCGACCAGCACGACCAGCAGCACGAACGGCGGCGACAGCGCCAGCATCAGGCCCGCGGCGATCCCGGACAGGCCGCGCGCCCACCGCAGGAAGACGCCGGTGAACTCGTCGGCGGCCCGGCGGAACGCCCGGTGCGCGCGCTCGCCGGTGCCGAACGCCTTGACCACCGCGATGCCCTGCACGAACTCGACGACCGCGCTGGAGATCCGGCCCATGGCCGCGTCGAACTCCTCCTGCTCTCGCCGCCGGGCCTGGGTCATCATGAGCGGCACCAGCGCGACGGCCAGCGCCACCGGGATCAGCGTGATCAACGTGAGCCGCCAGTCCACGGCGAACAGGTAGACCAGGGACACCAGCGGCACCACGAAGGCGGAGACGAGCTCGCCGGGGGTGTGGGCGATGAACGGGTGCACGGCGCTCACGTCATCCCCCACCACCTTCGCCAGCTCGCCGGTGCGGCGCCGGGAGAGCCAGCCGATCGGCACCCGCCCCAGCCGCTCGGCCAGCAGCCGGCGGAACGCCAGCTGCACCCGGCCGTCGAGGAGGTGCCCGAGGCCCGACGCCGCCGCCGTGAACAGCAGCCGGACGAGCAGGCCCGCCGCGCCCGCGGCCACCACCGCCCACACGTGACCCTGATCCGCGGGCCCCGGCGCCAGCAGGACGCGGCCCAGCTCCACGACCGCCAGCAGCGGCGCCAGCCCCGACACCGCGCCGATCACCTGCAGGACGACGACGGCGGCGAAACTCCCCGCGTGAGGACGCAGCAGCGCCGCCACGCCGGCGTCAGGCGGCGGCGCGGACGGCCGTCTCGGCTCGGCCGCTCCGGTGACGGTCATCGCGGCCTCAACCGGCCAGCGCGCGGCGCAGGGCGCCGGCGAGCTCGGCGATCTGCCGCCGCGACACCTCGGCGGACAAGATGGCCTGGGAGCCGTGGAAGGTGCCGGGCCACTGGTGCAGCTCCACCGACACGCCCGCCTGGAGCAGGCGCAGGGCGTACGCGATCTCCTCGTCGCGGTTCGGGCACAGCTCCGCGGTGGCGATGTAGGCGGGCGGCAGACCGGACAGGTCGGCGGCCCGGGCCGGGGCGGCGTACGGGGTGGCGGGGGTGGAACCCAGGTAGTGCCGCCAGGACGCGGTGACCTTGTCGCGGTTCATCCACGGCGTGTCGGTGAAGTTCCGCGCCGACCACGTCTCCTGCCGGTCGTCGAGCCCCGGCTGATTGAGCAGCTGGAACCGGATCGCCGGCCCCCGCTCGTCGCGGGCCCGCAGCGCCGTCGCGGCGGCGAGACCGCCGCCGGCGCTGTGGCCGCCGACGGCGATCCGCTCAGGGTCGATGCCCAGGCCGGCCGCGTGCCCGGCGGCCCAGGCCAGCACCGCGCAGGCGTCGTCGAGTGCGGCCGGGAAGGGGTTCTCCGGGGCCAGGCGGTAGCCCACCGAGATCACCGTCGCGCCGGAGGCGTCCGCGAGCCGGGCGGCCCAGGGGTGCTCGGTCTCCAGGTCGCCCATGACGAACCCGCCGCCGTGCAGCCAGACTATGGCGCCCTGGGCCTGGTGCGGACGGTAGATCCGTACCGGCACGTCCGGGTCGGCGGGCACCGTGCGGTTCTCCACGTCCAGGTTCGCGGTGTCCGGCGGGGGGAGGGCGGTGGCCAGGGCGGCGAAGCTCTCGCGCTCGGCGATCGGGTCGGTCAGGTCGGCGCGGGGGAACAGCGGGATGAACGCTTCGAGTTCGGGATCCATGCCGGCCATCCTGACGTCCGGCACCCCGGTGGATCATCCGCCAGTCGTCGGCCATCGGGGCCGGTTCGCGCGCCGATCGGCGCACATCGTCCTCGCGGGCGTGGGGGCGTCGGCGGGCAGCACGCCGGCGTGTCGGTGAGCCTGTTGCTCTGCTCACGGACGGTCCCGGAGGTGCCCTCCGGCGGCACCCGCAGGTGGAGGCGAGTTCGACGCCGGCGTGATGATTCAGCGTGTAGTGGGTATGGGCGCCCGCGGTGGCGGCGAGCCGGTCGGCCGGGCCGGGCCCGGTCCGTTCGGCCGCCCCCGTCAGCAGGTCGGCGATCTCGCCGATGACGGCGGCCGCGCAGGCCGCCGGCAGCGACTCCCGTCGGGGAAGCGGCAGTAGGGCGCGGCCGACGACACGCCCGCCCGCACCGCGACCTCGGTCTGAGAAGGGTGAACAGCATGCGGCAGCGGAGCCTGGGACGGCAGGGCCTGACGGTCTCGGCCATCGGATACGGTGCGATGGGCGTCTCCTACGCGTACGGTCCCTCCGACAAGAAGGAGGGCGAGGCCACCATCCGCCGCGCCTACGAGCTGGGCGTGACGTTCTTCGACACCGCCGAGCTCTACGGGCAGGGCGAGAACGAGCGGATCGTCGGCGCCGCGCTCGCGCCGGTGCGCGACGAGGTGGTCATCGCCACGAAGTTCGGGTTCGACTTCACCGGCACCCGGCCGGGCGGCGTCGACAGCCGGCCCGAGCACATCCGCGAGGTCGCCGACAACAGCCTGCGCCACCTCGGCGTCGACGTCATCGACGTGCTCTACCAGCACCGCGTCGACCCCGGCGTGCCGATCGAGGACGTGGCGGGGGCGGTCAAGGACCTCATCGACGCCGGCAAGGTCCGCTTCTTCGGGCTGAGCGAGGCGGGGGCCGGCACGATCCGCCGGGCGCACGCCGTCCAGCCCGTCTCGGTCCTGCAGACGGAGTACTCCCTGTTCGAGCGGGAGGTGGAGACCCTCTTCCCGGTCCTGCGCGAGCTCGGCATCGGGTTCGTCGCCTACTCGCCGCTCGGCCGCGGCTTCCTCACCGGCCAGGCCAAGCCCGGCGCGGAGTACGACGAGAGTGACATGCGCAGCTGGGACGCCCGCTTCCAGCCCGGCAACTACGAGAAGAACGTGGAGGCGACCCGCCGGCTCGGCGAGCTGGCCGCGGAGAGGGGCGCCACCGTGGCGCAGCTCGCCCTGGCCTGGATCCTGGCGCAGGGCGACGACATCGTGCCCATCCCCGGCACCCGCAGCGCCGAGCGGCTGGCGGAGAACGTCGGGGCCGCCGACCTCGTCCTCGACGACGCCGAGCTCAGGCGGATCGCCGAGATCCTGCCGACCGGCGGTCACGGCGCCCGCTACCCGCAGTCCATGCTCCCGGCCTGGGACTGACCGGGGTCACCGGCGGGCGCGCGGCACCACCAGGCCCGACTCGTACGCGGCCACCACCGCCTGCGTCCGGTCGCGCAGCCCGAGCTTGGCCGGCACCCGGCTGACGTGCGTCTTCACCGTCTCCTCGGTGACGGTGAGACGGGCGGCGGGAGTTGCCAACGTCGTCTCTTTCAGAGACAATGTTGTGGGCGCCTCGCGGGAGAGGCGCCGGGACGTGGTACTACTGGAGATCCCCGAAGGAGGCCGGAAAGGACGAGCGGGTGCGCCCATGACCGAGCGCTACCTCGGCGTCCTCGGCGTGGCCGAGGCCCTCGGAGTGACCCGGCACGCGGTGCACAAGTGGCGCACGCGTCACCCCCAAGGCTCCGATCACGCGTTCCCCGAACCCGACGTCGAGGTCGACGGGGCTCCGGGATGGCGGGCCGACCGGCTGGAGGAGATCGGCCGCTGGCGCGCGGCCCTGCCGGGGCGCGGCGCAGGCGGCGGTCGCCCCACCGCCGCGCGTCAGGACTACCTCAAGGCGGCGATGGCCCTCGGCCTGGACCGCGAGGAGGCGCTGCGCGCGCTGGCCACGTTCGCCGAGGAGTTCCCCCAGATGAGCGAGCCGGAGCTGTGCGCCTGGCTCATCGAGAAGTTCCGCCGCTGATCGTCCCGCGGCACGGACAACTTCCCTTTACGGACGGAAGGCGATGACGCATGCCCGAGAACAGCGCCGGCATCGGCGGACACACCGCACCGGGATTCGAGGCGGTACGCGAGGCGTTCGCCGCCAACCTGGCCTCAGGCCAGGACGTGGGCGCCGCGGTCAGCGTGTACCTGCGCGGACGCCAGGTCGTCGACCTGTGGGGCGGGATCGCCGATCCCGGGACCGGCCGCCCCTGGGAGCGCGACACGCTGCAGGTCGTCTACTCCACCACCAAAGCGGTCACCGCGGCCTGCGCGCTCCTGATCCTCACCGATCCGGATGACTTCGACCTGTCCGCGATCGACCTGGACGCCGTCCCCGAGCCCATGCGCGAGGTGATGGCCGCCTACGCCGACCCGGCGTCGCTCACCGTGCGGGCGATGACCGTGGTGCGGCCCGCGCTGGACCACGACGACCCGCGCGAGCAGGCCGCCGAGATGCCCGCCACCAACGGCATCTGCACGGCCAGGGCGCTGGCCCGCTTCTACGCGGCCCTGATCGGCGAGGTCGACGGGCACCGCATCCTCACCCCGGCCGCCCTGGCCGCCGCCACCGCCGAACAGGCGGCGGGCCTCGACCGCGTCCTGCGGGTGCCGGTCCGCATCGGCACCGGCTTCGGCCTGCCCACCCCGGACGCGTACTGGTACGCGCCCGCGGCGTTCGGCCCCTCATCCCGCGGCCGAGGACGCCGGACGGGTTCCCCGCGCCTACTTCCGGGTGCGGACGGCGTCCAGGTAGGCGGCGATGGCGTCGCGGTTGCGTGCCAGGCAGTCGATGCGGGCGGTCATCCGGTCGCGTTCCCGCTCCAGCGCGGTGATCATCTCCGGGGTGGCGTCCGGCAGGTGGATCTCCCGAGGGCCGTCGAGGCAGGGGAGGATCTGCTTGATGATCCGGGTGGGCAGGCCCGCCTCCAGCAGCCCGCGGATCTGCATCACCCGGTCGACCTGGCTCTCGTCGTAGTCGCGGTAGCCGTTCGCGGAGCGGGCGGGATGGATCAGGCCCTGTTCCTCGTAGTAGCGCAGCAGCCGCGGGGGTGTGCCGGTGCGCTCGGACAGCTCGCCGATCCGCATCTGTCCTCCTTCGGCGCTCGACGGGCTCCGCGCCGGGCCGCTCGGCACCGTCGGCGCCGCCTTCCTCCGGTTCGCGCCCAAATCTAGTGGAACGGGAGAGGGTGCTCGCCGACGTCGAAGACCGACTGTTCTTGAACTGTCTTATTTGCCATCATTTGCGTTGTTTGTCAGGTTCCATTACTTTTATGCAAAATTGGCCTAGACCGTGCGCGGCCTGATCCCGGGAGCGCACGGCCGCCGAGTCCGTTCGCGGAGCCGGGGACCCAATCCCTTGGGGTGAATCGGCACGTCACATGCCGTAGGGCACTTCCACGCCCGAACCCGTCAGCTAACCCGGTAGGCGGCATGGAAGCGAGGAGCGATTCCCTCATGCAGCTCACCCAACGGCTGAGCGGCGCGCTGCTCGGC